>SXPC01000199.1 GCA_005778225.1 Planctomyces sp.
GATTTGATTGGCGGGGATGATTTGAAGGGGATTGATGGGGTTTGTCGTTAGACCAAGAGAGGATGCTTGCCTGAAGCTGCAAGCATGGCACAGGTTGATCGCTATGAAGCTCCGCCCCAGGCTCGGCCTTCGAGTTCGATGACGCCTTCGTCGAGGAGTTGGTTGGCGCGTTTTTCGATTTTGGCGCGGTATTTTTCCAGGTCAGGGGAGAGTTCTTTGGGGCCGATCGGTTCGAGGACTCGGAGCGCGGCCATTGGGCGTTGCTGTTTTTCGACGAGGATGGCTGCTAAGCGGACGCGGACGTCGCTGGCGATGTCGGGGAAGCGGTGGACGTACTGGTTGTAGATGTCGCCGGCGTCTTCCCAGATGGCTGCTTTGTAGACGGCGTCGCCGAGCGCGAGGAGGTCGGGGGCGCTAATGGAGAATTCGCCGATGTTGCGTCGCAGATTATGATACTCGTTGAGGGCGGCGCTGACTTTGCCGGCCTGAAGGTACTCGCGCATGGCGGCGAGCCCTTTACTGCGGCGGCTGACGCGGGATTCATCGTTGGCGCTGGCGGCGTAGGGGTTGGAGTCTTTGACGGGTGGGTCGGCGGCTTTGAGTTCGTCGGTGGTGAGCCGGACTTTCTTTTTGCGTTTTGACTTCAGCTTTTTGACGTTGGGTTTGACGGTGTAATCCGTGCCGTAATGGTACATGGAGAGGGGGTGTGGCTTTTCGCTGCCGTAGGTGCCGTTCATGACGGCGAAGATGTCCCAGTTCTCGCAGTCGACGACTTTGAGCTTGAGTAGCATGACTCCGAAGACTCCGCCGACGGCGCCTCCCATCAGGTGCAGCAATTCAGACGAGACGAAACCAACTTGAAACCAGAACAAGGCAAGGGCGAGATTCATCGCGATAAAAAAGACTGAGAAGCTCAGGATGCTGACTTCGAAGATCTTGATGAAGGGCTTGATGACGACGAGCAAGAAAAAGAAGATCGTCAGCTCGTTTTTGGGGGCCCAGACGAGAGCCATCGACATCAGTCCAAAAATGACGGACGAGGCACCGACCGAACCCTCTCCGCCCATTCTCAACATCATTAATTGCTCGATGAAGCATTCAATGACACCGATCGCCAGATAGATCGGGACGAATCGGCCCCAGCCGAGTTTGCCTTCGACGATGATCCCGAACGACCACAGGAAGATCATGTTGAAGATTAGGTGCATCCACCCGCTGTGCAGGAAGTTAGACGTGATCCACTGCATGGGGTGAAGGCCGTCGCCGTAGCTGAGGCCGTAATCGGTGAGGACGGCTTCAGCGTTGCCGGTCTGTGTCATCCAGATCATGACGAGCGTGTTGACGATAATCAGTCCGACCGTGCCGAAGGGCCAGTGGTAGATGGGAGCGTCTGTGTTGATGGGGAAGAGGAAGAACAGCATCAGAGAAAGTTTATTTTGAGCATGCCTTGAGATATTGGACGCGAGATCATCGCGCTCGGTGCGGGCTGTGGACCTTACGTCCAGTATCATGACGATATATGAGTTCTACTTCAATAAGGAACAGTGAGAGACGTCGCCGAGATCACCGTTTGGACACATCTCATCTTCAATTCGACGATATTCCTTTTACGTCTGGCGTGAGGCACATTTCTTCAAAGCATATTAACGATCGGATATGCGACTACCACGCCGATCGCGATTCCCAAGATCACGATGAGTGGCAAGAGTATAAAGACACCCCCAAGAAGCCAGAGGGTGACCTGTTTGTCGAGATGTAAGAAGGATGTCAGCAAAGGATATGCGACGATTAGTGAGGGAATAATGGGGACCGTGTAGATCAGAAATTCAAAAAGCGAAGCTTCGGAATCGAAGTCACGAGACATTTCTACGGTCGCACTCTGAAGAACAAAAACCAGAATCCCCCACAACATGACCAGCATGCTTGATAATCCGATTGTGTTTCTCCATTTGAGGGTCGCAGCGCGGGACTTGGGATGCCAACGACGTTCTAAGTAACGATACACGAAGAGTCCAAGCTGTATTGCGGAAGCGGTTGCGATAGAGAAGCCGAACCAGAAGCCGAAAAGTGCGACCATCATGCCGAGGACGAAATTCTCGGTATCTCCAATCATGAGTCGCATCTCCATTAGGCAATTATGTGAGTGGACGGATTATCGAACGAAGTCACGCGTTGAGCAAGGCGATACGATAGCGCATGAAAAAAGCGTTTTCAGACTGAACTGAAAACGCTTTTCGTGAATTTCTGTCGCAGTTTGAACAGACAAGAATGTCTGTCCCACTTGCAGATTAGCGAGACATGAACGCGACAACGACCCCGACATCGACCGGGAGGCTGACGTCCTGGTAGGTTGGCGTTGAGGTGACGACAGCCTTCATTTCCGACTTGTCGAAGGAAATCCAGTCGCAACCTGGCGATGTGTTGGCATCGACGAAGTCGGCATAGGTCTTCTTCAAGTTTGGACGGTTACGCAGAGTAATGACATCGCCTGGGCGGACGAAGAGAGCAGGTCGGTCGACAGTTTTGCCGTTGACCTGGAAATGGCGGTGAACGACGCCTTGTCGAGCCTGCATGCGGCTGACGGTGAAGCCAGCGCGGCGGACGACGTTGTCGAGGCGGCGTTCGCAGAGGATGAGCAGCTGCTCTCCGGTGTTGCCGGGTGTGCGGCGGGCTTTGTCGAAGAACTTACGAAGCTGAGCTTCGCGCATCATGTAATAGTGCTTGATCTTCTGCTTTTCCGTCAGCGCGATCCCGTAGTTGGATTGCTTCTTGCGACGGTTAGCCATACCTGGTGGATAGTTGCGACGTTCGAAGGCTTTCGCTGCGCCGGCGTTTTCGTAAACGAGGGCACCCAATCGGCGGTTGACGCGAGCTTTCGGGCCCGTATAACGTCCCATGCAAACTTCTCCTGTGATTTCAAAGCAGCACGACGTTTTGTGGTGAAAAGTTGTCGCGCCGAGGCGTATACGCCCAATAACTCTAACGTGTGGGAAAGCGGGTGATTGTGACAAACGACTATCTGGCTGTCAATCAACCAGCGTGCTGGTTCTCCCGAAAAATCGCTGCAATTTCCGTCTCCGACACGATTTTGCTCATCGATGCCATCGGGGACTTCTCTATCTTTCCTCGAACTTTTCGAGAACAACGACTTGACGAGAGAATATGAGGTGTATTTTATTAAGGTAAATGCAATCGTCCTGCAACTACGCACCTGACGACTGGAC
>SXPC01000200.1 GCA_005778225.1 Planctomyces sp.
AACCAAGACCCACTGACAAGGCTGCCACCAGCCACTGGATGTCATCCCACTTCAACCGGAGAGTTGCCCCTGCGATAACGATTCCGATCAACGTGACAACATAACTCGACAATGTGGAAATGGCATATCGCGCTCCTTTGTCCAACGGAAGTCGCGCCAGAATCGTCAGTTCGATAAAACCAGGCAGCGTCGTCGCGACCAGATACGTGATGACCAGACTGAAGCCCAGGAAAATAATATCCCCAAGGTGCAGGACCCCTTCAGGCTCACCCGAAACATGGAACGCTTCGATCTGATTCAAAGCCGGCAAGACCGTTTCCCAGATCTGCCAGACAACAAACATCCCCAGCAGAAGAGCAGCTGCCCGAATGAACTTGCGCGTCTGGGCGGTTGCAGAGGTCAGATCGATGAGATCCTCAGTTGCGTTTCTTGCAGCGATATTAACTGGTGATACCGGCGATTCAGAAGTCTGAGCCTGGGCTTGAGCTTCGCGACGAATCTTGGCCTGCTCGACAGCGATCCGACGACGATTCACCAGCACCATCCGTGCGAAGACACCATTTGTCACGGCGATCAGAAAGATCGACATCACGGTCAAAAACAGCCTCTCGGTCAACACCAGAGCCGTTTCGTAATATCCAACAATCGCCAGAAGGGCCATCGCGCAAAGAAAAACTACGACAATCCACTTCAGTGGGGCATCCCAGGTCTCAAACACTTCCGGAACAGGCTTCTTCCCCAGGTTAAACAGCGACATCGCGAAACCGATATTGATCACCATCAAGCCGAGAAAGCACAGTCGTCCCAGCGACGACGACCTTAAGGCATCCTCCGTCTGACTCTCCAGCAACATGACGACAAACCACAGCGGGAGGTTAATCCAGACACTCAGCAGCAAAGACCGTCGAATCGCAGGCAGACGATCAAACTCCCAATCCAGGTGAGACTGTACCAGCCCTTTTCGTCGACAGATGTGTCTGAGCAACTCATAACACAGACAGACGCCGCTCGTTGACAACAACGCATCCGAAAGCGCTCGCACAAACGCAAACTCCGACAGTGAAGACGACAACCTCCACCCAACAAACGCCAATGTCATCGGCACCAATGCCGTCAGGAATAACGTATAACCAATCACTTTCAGCGTCGGCAAAAACTCCATCGCCGATCGTCGAGACGCAACGTCTGATTCCTTGATCAACCACCGCCTCACAGGCCGCTGAAATGCAAACAGCACCAGCACGCTCAACGAAAACACGAACCACAACTCAGGACGACGAGAAATATCGGACTTCAGCTCACTCCCCACAGCCATCCAGTTCTCCGGTGAGATCACCCAGGCAACCGCAGCAGGCGTCGGACGAAACTCGCGTGCCGTCGTCAGAGGATACGTACTGCGAATCCACAAGACGTGTTCGCGAATGTAATCCGAATAGGCCTTGGTATCGCTGATCAGCGATCGCTCAATCTCGCTGTACTCGGTTAAGCGTGTAATGTATTCATCATAATCTCCCGTAATATCCGAGGTCTGCTCGCTCTGTTGGGCCAGGAGATCATCCAGCTGAGCTTCCAGCTCCTTCGTTAATTCAAACGCAGGATTCTCCGCCCGCAGTTTATTCAGCCACTGTGTCTTCTTAGCCTCAAGATCAGCAAATTCCAGCCTTTTGCTTTTATACTCGTTACTGGTGAAACGTGCATTCCCCAGCAGTTCATCACGATTAACGATCTCTCTTTCCAGGGTCGTCGTATCAGGCAGCGCTTCCCGCTCGCGCCGCAGAAGTTGTCCCGCCTGAGCAGACATTCCAGAACTGGCTGTCTGCTTTTGCGTTTCTTCAAACTGTTTCCGCTGCGTGGTGAGCATACTGCTCATTCGCTCTTTTTCTTCATTCAGCGCAGAGAGCTTATTGGCGATATCATTGCGCACTTCTGCTAGCGCAGTCAGTTCGTCAGCCAGTGGAGCCAACTCAGGTGCAACCGTCTTCGCTTGTTCCTTTTTCTCCTCGACCTCCTTCTTAGCTTCATTTTTTCGCATCTCATTGACACGAGCCGACAACGCCGCCACGAGCTTTTCCAGTCGAACCTTCTCGACAGCCAGCGTATCCAGCTTCAGTGGCAACAGATCAGCAGTCGCCTTGAAACTATCCAGTTCCAGTTGGAGTCGTTCCTGAACCGCTAGCAGTGCCTCGCGGTGAATCTGCTGGAAAGTCATCTTCGAAAGAGACTCTTCCGTCGGCGGCGCATCAGGAGTTGCTGCCGCCGGTGCAGGAGTATTGCTCGCAGCATATTGATCCAGCTCTGCTTTGTTCGATTGCATGATCGCCTGAATCGCAGCAACTCGATCCGCGCGAACCTTCGGCTCGCCATCAATTTTGCTGAATGCTGAAGTCACTTCCTTCAGCTGAGCTTCACTTTCCTGCAGAAGCTTCTCCAACTCAGCTGCCGACTGAATCCCCTCAATCTGCTCATGCATAGCCGTGGAGGTCTTCGTCGAATCCTTGGATCCATCCTGACGAGCCTTCTTCGCCGCTTCGATTTCAGTCGGCGCATCAGCAATGATCTTCTTAAACGTCTCGATCGATTTGCGAGCCGCCAGGATACGATCGATCTCCGCGACCGAGTTCTGATAGTTCTTGAGAATCTCCGCCTTGGTCGCTTCAGGCATGTCCGTCATTGTGTTGACGGCTGTAATACGCTGCTGGATCGACTCTTTGCGCAACTGCTCAGTCGCAGATTCTGTCACCTCAGCAGGAGGAGGATTCGTTGCCTGCGTTGAATTTGCCTGCGTTGAATTCACCTGTGTCGTCGCTGCAGGCGCCCGGGATGCAGGAGGATTCGCGGGATTTGGTGCCTGAGCAAAAGCGTCCCGGTCAGCCAGAACGAGCACACCAACCAGTGCCCAAACCCAAACGAATCGTGACCGCACACTCAAAAAACAAGACATGATTTCCATCGATCCCATTATTCAAAGGCCGTAGATCGGACGACTAACTGGCCCGTCCACCACCGACTACTCCTTTTACCACGACGAGCACCAAAGCTGCTGCGTCTCCGCGCATCCTAGCAGGATCGCTCACCTGCGTTAAGAACAATTCCGCAATCGCTTCGCTCGAAAGCGGCCATCCGACAAAATCTCACTCGATACGTGCAATCACCAGCCGGAGAACACCAACCCATCACTAAATCGTTATTTGATCCAGCAGACTCATCCGACCTCAAATCGGCATCGGCTTCGACTTCGGCGGATGCTGCCAATGCAGTCGATTCTCCGTGATCACTCCATTACGCAGAGCACACGTCAAACAAACCTTCTCATGCCCTCGCTGCAGATAAATCTCACCCACCTGCAACAGGTGATAATAATCCTCTCCCGGCGATTTCATGTAACAGTACTCCTTCGTACTGTCAGGCTTCACACGCCCTAACCAACCATCGTTATGCGGCACGTAGAGCCGATAATCGCGTCCGTCTGTATTCTGATCGATCAAGTCACGCATGGCAGTCAATCCGCTCCAGCAATCGGTTCCATCGGTCGTTCTTCGATTATAGACGAGACGACCACACCCTTTGATAGCAGTCCCGCGCGTTTTTAACGTCACGACCAATCTGAGCCACCAGCGCATCCTTGTCCGGAAACTTCTCCAGCCCCCGCAATCGCTCGAAAAACGTCACACTCAACGCCGACCCATAAAGATCACCGGAAAAATCCAAGACATGCACCTCGATCTTGGACTCTCCCTCCTCAAATGTTGGATTCGGCCCGATATGCACCGCAGCGGCATAGTCACGCCCACCAATCTCCACCCGTCCCGCATACACCCCCTGTGCTGGCACGACCGTCAACACCGTCGCCAGATTCGCCGTCGGCATCCCCAACAAACGCCCACGCTGAGCCCCAGTCACCACGCGTCCCGTCAATTCATAAGGCTGCCCCAGCAGCTCACCTGCTTTCATGACATCGCCACTCAAGAGATACTGCCGGATACGTGTCGAGGAAATCATCTCCCCATCAACCCCCAGCGACTCAACAATCTTCGTCCTGATCCCATGCTCTTCAGACAGAGCCTGTAGCATCGCAATATCCCCACCGCGATTCTTCCCAAAGAAAAAATTCGGCCCCTCCAGAATCCCCGTGACCTGCAACTTCTCCACAATAATCTGCTCGAAAAAATCCCGCGCCGACAAATCCAGCAACCCCAGCGACGTCTGACAAACAACCAGCCCATCCACGCCGACTTCATGCAGCAACTCAATCTTCCGGGCATGCGTCGTCAACCGCTGCAACACCAGATCCGGCTTCAGCACAGCCAGCGGCGGTGGATCAAACGACAAAACAACCGCTTTCTCCCCATCACGACGCGCGCACGCGATCAACTCCCGCAACATCATCCGATGCCCCAGGTGGACACCATCAAAGTTGCCGATCGTCAACCAACTCCGCTTCAGCTCGTTCAGATCCTCAAAGCCATAAGCCACATGCATGGCAAAAAACCAATCCCGTCTTCAGTGATCAGTGGTTGATCGAAAATGTCCCTTCTCCCT
>SXPC01000021.1 GCA_005778225.1 Planctomyces sp.
CCATCAAAATCAAAAATTATTTGCCACTTTCAGAGAATCGTCTTCGCAGAACCGTTGTTTGATACGTATATTGCGTGAGAAGTTTCGTTGCCTTTCAAGGAATGACCAGAGATGTCAGACGCACAGAACCAAAATGCTCAGTCGCACTATTCGATGGAAGAACAGTTCGCAGCCGATATGGCTCCCGCTTCTGCCGGAAAACCTGCCAAAACCTTTCTTATGTTCTCTCTGATTGCTTTCGGAGCCGTCGGCGGGTACGTCAACGCCAATTGGGAGTCTTATAAGGACGTCCTGAGCTTTGCTTCTGTCAGCCCCGAAAGTGAAGAAAAGGCCTGCTGCTCACTCAAGCGACTCCCCCCACCGGGCGAGGTCTTCGCCTCAATGGCCCCCGAATCTGATGCCTGCCCAATCAGTGGCAAAGCATCTTCCTGCTGCTCTCATAAAGACGAACTCGCCGCCGCAACTGGTGGCGAAGCTCCCTGCTGCAGCCAAATGAACAAAGCCATTGTCGCTGCCATGATGGAAGTTGCGACGAAATCAGACGCAGTCGAAGACCAGAAACAAACAGCCGATGCCGCCCCAGAAACTGTTGTTGCTCCCGCTTCAACATCATCAGCTGAAGAAATCTAATCCGACGCCTGTTTGAGACAAATCACAGAAACGCCGCCGAGCCCTTGCTCGTCGGCGTTTTTTATTGGCACACCGAAATTGAGGTTTCGCGAACTCGACTTCGCCTCGAACTGTCAGCCTGCCAGCATTTTCTGCTATGCTCCTGGAGAAAATCTCTCTCGAACTTTCAGACAATATCCCTATGCTCACAAAACGTATTATCCCCTGCCTCGATGTCCACGCCGGCCGTGTCGTTAAAGGCGTCAACTTTCTCAACCTCAAGGATGCAGGCGACCCGGTTGAAATCGCCAAACGCTACGAATCCGAAGGCGCTGACGAACTCGTCTTCCTGGATATCACCGCGTCTCATGAAGAGCGTGGCATCATCCTCGATGTCGTTCGAAGAACCTCCGAAGTCATTTTCATGCCTCTCACCGTCGGCGGCGGCATCCGTACGCTCGACGACATCCGCACTCTCCTCTCGGCAGGCTGCGATAAAGTCTCGATCAACTCTTCCGCTGTCAAAGATCCCAACTTCGTCCGTGAAGCTGCCCTCCGCTTTGGCAGCCAGTGCATCGTCGTCAATATCGACCCCAAACGAGTCATGAAAGATGGCAAGGAATTCTGGGACGTCCACATCAACGGCGGACGCAAACCCACTGGGCTTCAAGCGGTTGAATGGGCACAGAAAGTCGAAGCCTTGGGCGCTGGCGAAATCGTCCTCACCAGCATGGATGCTGACGGCACCAAAGACGGCTTCGACATCGAAATCACCCGAGCCGTCGCAGAAGCGGTCTCGATCCCCGTCGTCGCCAGTGGCGGTTGCGGCTCCCCTCAACACATGGTCGACGTTCTCACCACCGGCAAGGCCGACGCCGCCCTCGCCGCCAGCATCTTCCATTACGGCGAATACACCATCGCCCAGGCCAAAGACTACCTCGCCACCAAAGGCATCCCCGTCCGCACCCCACAACTGGTTTCGTAACGGTTTAGCCATGAGTGAGTCACGGAGGCAATCCGTTTCCAACATCACGATAGCCACCCAAACAAAAAACGCCGCGAGCCAACTGCTCGACGGCGTTTTTCTTTTCTCAGAAGGCGAGCGGAGGTGTAAATCCCCTGTCTTCAAATCGTCTTAAAACTGTCCCACCACTTCACCGCTTCCCCTGGTCCCCAACGCCTGAAACACACCAGAATCCAGGTTGTCGGAAATGAAGTGCACCGATCCATCTGCCAGGATGAACTGCGCACCACCCTTGTGACTGCTCCCAAAGTCTTCCGCATGACCATGGGCTGGAGGAATGGCTCGCTTGGCGTAATTCGGAGCATGCTCGGCATGACCCAAAATGCGTGCAAACGGGTGTTCCGTATTAGGAATCAAGCCGGTCCATGTGCCATAAAACTTCTCGCCACCATGGTCTTCATCAATGAACGTCGTGCGCTCGCCAACCATCAGTGTATTACTTGTTCCATCGGTGATATCAGCAATCCGAATCTTGCTGTTGTGAAAGAAGATTCCGTCATTGCGATACTGCTGCCCGACAGTGATTTCTCCTTCTGCTAGGTCTGCTGCATCGAGGTGATCGACGCCTGCCACTCCAGGATAATTTGACAACCCGATCTGCATCTCGATGTCGTTAATCTCATCATGAACTTCAAAGATCTCCTCAGCATTTCCATCTGAGGGACAGGCAAAAACAGGGAGATACTTCGCCAGCGACGGGTGATTTACCGGGTCGCTGATCACACGCGAAAAATCGAACGTGTCGTACAGGGCACCCTGCTCAACGTAAGGCAGAATCATGGTCGACCAGCAATAACCGCTTCGCCATGTGGCAGGAATCGCCGTTCCTTCATCGACGCCGGTATGATGCTGCCCATTGTTCACGCCAATCCATCCCGGCGGGAAGGTATTGAAAACGTCATGGTAGTTATGCAGCGCGATCCCGATCTGCTTGAGGTTGTTTTTGCAGGTCGAGCGGCGGGCTGCTTCACGCGCCTGCTGCACAGCAGGCAGAAGAATAGCGACAAGCGTTGCGATGATCGCAATGACGACGAGGAGTTCAATCAGGGTAAAACCAGCACGTGGACGCGACATAATAGAAACTGCTTTCTGCAGATGATGTTGGTGATTCAGCATGGAAGTGCGGGCGCAGCGAAACGACATGTTTCAATGCCCAGACAAAATCGCGTCATTTTACAAGACGCGACCAAACAGCATTTCTCAAGCAAACATCAGGCAGCAGGCGGTCCGCGCGGAGCAGGCGAACTCGCGACAAAGCAGGCATAAATTTCGGCCGTCAATTCAGGCACACTCAAGCAAGGTGCATCCAGACTGACTAACTCAACAGACATCATTGTCACTGCAACATGTACCAAATGATTACACAACTGGCAGTTCTCGCCATCGTGATGATGGTA
>SXPC01000201.1 GCA_005778225.1 Planctomyces sp.
GATCTTCCAGCGGGATCGTATTGATATAAGGGGTCGTCGCGGTGAACGGCATCATAACGCCGCGAACATAGGCGCGTTCACGCAGGTTGACCAGGAGCTGTTTGACTTTCTCCGGGCCGTAGCGATGGATCACGTCTTCCAGCGATTCGTACCATTCTTCCAGTTCAGCGGGATCGATTCCCGCCATCACTCCGTCGCTGGCGACTTGTTCAGACATGTAGGGTTCCGTTGTAGACAATTTTTACCGGATCGGTCTTCGAAAGGGCAGAACAGCCTATTAGATCGAGTTCCATGGCTCAAGACAACTTCAACACTCGTTTGACAACCTGAGTATTGTAGGCTGGCTTTAACGATCGGAAAGGTGGATCAGGGCAATTCAGCTGGGCAAGTCCCCCGCTGTCAACAATCTTGCGCAAATCCACTTTTTGAACGCCATAAGTCTAGAGAATTCCGGACGCCCTGAAAAGAACGAGCCTGATCAGGAATCAGTAAGTTTCAGAGGAGAAAAATTCGATAGCCGACTGTGTCAGATTGTCGGAAAACTCCGGGTGAACTGTCATGTCAGCAATGGTAGCCAAAGCCGATGAAGCCAGACTCTCCGGCGGCGTCAAACTTTTTGTACATGGAATCACACCACGCAAAGCCGCCGAAACTTGTCTGAAAACTCAAAAACGGTGTTTTCTATGGAAACTGGCTGATATACTATCAAAGTGATCTCGCACACGTCATCTCGCGGCTTGGCATGACTTTATGCCGAGCAGGCCTTTCTTCAGGCCAGATGGTCCACAGTTCGTCAGCGTCTTGTCACATCACGCTACTCGACTGAAACCCTCCAAATCCTTTCCAATCGATTGGTCAGCGACGCCATGCCACAACCTTCTCGCGACTCTGGTGGTCAACCGTCTGAAAACTCTTCGCAGCCACACGCCCGTGCAGCCACGGCCGAAGGTGAACTCGAAGCAAAACGCGAACTGACTGGCAAAGTGGCCGCTACTCTGCTCGTCGTTGCAGCGGTCTGGACGGCTTTGAGCTGGGCAAGCACGGCCTTCGCACAGCCCCCCGGTGCAATGCTTCCTGGTGGCTCCGGCGGAGAAGGCATGCAGCCTGTCGACCTCAAGGCCCAACTCGAGCCTCTGAAACAGGACGACCTGGAATTCTCACCCGACCAGATTGACCCCAAATGGCGAGATCAGTTTCTCATCGTCAACGAACTGATTCGTGCCGACGACTATACCGTCTTCAACAAGACCGAAAACGGCAAGTTCCGACAGGCTCTCAAGTCGGATAACCTGACGCCAGCAGAACGGGATCTGCTCGCCAAGGGAGCGCGGATCCGCACTCTGCGATTGTCCCTGGAAGAAAATCGACGCAGCCTGCGTGATTGCGTCGATGAGATCGTCAAAGACATGGAGCTCTACGGAACAGGTGCTCCCGCCCGTGAATACGCCCTCCAGGAATTCACCAAAAACGCCAAGCTGCTCCTCGATAACCAGATTCACGTTCGAATTGCAGCCGCCATTCTCCTCCGAAGCCTGAACGGAGAAAAAGCCAACCCCATTCGCCGCACACCAGCTCGTCCCTATGTCGGCGCGCTCGATATCATGCTCGAGATCCTGAGCAATCCGAATCAGCATGAAGCCGTCAAAATTCAGGCCGTCAAAGGCGTCGAGCGAATCTGTCTGGATGGAGATCCCAAAGTCGATATCCGCATGAAGATTGCTGAAACATTGGCTCAGCAGCTCAAAGAACCCAAAACAAATCCCTGGTATCAGATGGTCATCGCCCGAGCCTTGGGGGCCTGCAATATCTCCGTGAACCTCCAACAGCAGCCCTTCGTGGCTCAGGTTCTCCTGGAATCTATGAATGACCGCAGTCGTCACCCGATGGTCCGCTGCGAAGCAGCCCGCAGTCTGGGACGAGTTCCGTTCGACAACCCGTCGATCAACATGGCCCTTGTGACTTACGAACTGGCCGAGCTGACCTACGAAATGGGCTCTGTCTACAACCGGTATCCAACACTATCTTACTGGTCAACCTGTTTCTGGAATCTTTATCTGGGCTTCCACCCGGAAAGCAATTCCGAAGAGGCCAAAGGAGCCGGTCTCCTCGAACTCGTCAAAAAGTCAACTTTCCGTGCATCGGCGACATTGGTCACCGATGCTTATCAAAACGCCGTCAAAGTCGTCAACGGCGTACTCGTCGAGCCAGTCGTCGGAAACCGCAAGCCGATGGACAACAACAAACTGCAACCTCTGGCCCAGTGGCTTCAAGCCAATAAACCAGCCAGCGACGTCCTTCAACCCGGCATGCCATCCATCAATCCCCCTGCTGCTCCTCCTGCCACAACCAATGATCAGGCTTCTGCAACTCGATAACCAATTCGCTTAACCAGTAAACGGGACGTCCTGCGTCCCGTTTTTTTATGCGCTGATCGTGATGAAAGGGCCCCTGCTCGTTTCGATCCAGAGCGCGGACTTGACCCGCTCACATAAAAGCCGTTACAAACATAAGTAGCGTCTCATGTTAGGTCAGAGACAATTTCGCTTACCTGTTCTGACACGGATACCGGCTGACTATGTCGACCCTCTTCTCTCCCCGGTCGATGACCACGAGTTTTCTGATTTTCGCCTGCCTGCAAACAGCGCTCGCCTTCTCTCAAGAGAAGTCAGGCGAAAGCAAACCCCCCGCCGAAGCAACGACGACCAACACCGTCGAAACATCGACCGCAGCCCCAGTTGACCCACAAACCCAGCAGATCAAAGCCATCCGCGAGCTGATCAACCGCGGCAAAGTCGAAGAGGCGTTCTCAAAACTCGACGAAGCTATTCAGGAAGAGAAACCTGAGGTTCCCTTTCTCGCTCTGCGTGCAGAACTCTTCGCGAAAACGGGCCGCATCCAGGAGTCGATCAAAGAATTCACCCGGGCCGTTGAGCTCGAACCAAACAACGCCGAGCATTTGAACTCCCGCGGCTTTGTCAAAATGTCGACCAACGAACTCGTCGGTGCCGAGGCGGATTTCACCAAAGCCATCGAGCTGAACCCCAAACTCGCCAAGTCCTTCAACAATCGCGGCATGATCAAGGTCGCCCAAAAAGACTTCCTGATGGCCGTCAATGATTTCAACGAAGCCCTCCTGATCGACAACAACTACGTCGACGCCTACAACAACCGTGGGTTCGCCTACTGGGAACTCGGGAACTTCGCAGAAGCCATCAAGAACTTCAACGAGTCCATCAAACGCGATCCAGGCTACTACAACGCCTACAACAATCGCGGCTTAGCCCTCATCAAGCGAGGTGAACTGGAAAAGGCCATCGAAGACTTTTCCAAGGCGATCGAACTGGCTCCCCTGTTGCCCAAACACTATTTGCATCGCAGCATGGCCTACGAACAGCTGGGCAAAAAAGACCTCGCCATAGCTGATCGACAGAAGATCGCCTGGCTGGAAGAGCTGCAATCACTCCTCGCTCAACTGCGTGCCCATCCCGAGAACGTCACGCTCCAGGCAGAACTGGCTCGTCACTACCTCAAGCAGGAACAGACGGAAGAAGCCGCGGAACTCGCCGCCAAACTCAAAGACGCCGACAACACAAAAATCGTCGGCATGCTCCTCGAAGCAGAGATCGCAGTCATCCAGAACAAGCCCGAAGAAGCGATCAAAATTGCCAACGCCATCCTGGAAATCGAAGCCAATCAGGATCTGGCCGTTTCCCTACGTGGCTCCGCTCATCTGATGCTCGGCCATCTCGATGAAGCCATCGCAGACTTCGAGAAGTCACTCAGGTTCGATCAGGAAGTCGCCCAAGCCTACTGGGAACGAGCCAAAAAGCTGGATCAAGCCGGCAAGAAAGAAGAAGCCGAAGCCGACCGCCAGCGTGCCCGCCTTCTCGATCCCACTCTCCCCGGCGCAAAACCACCCGAGACAAAACCAGAAATGAAACCCGTCGACAATAAAGTCGATGAAGCCTTCGGCACACCCGCTGAACCGAAAAAAGAAGAACCAACACCACCCAAAACCGACAACCCATAATCTTCCCCCGGGAGGGCGAGGCTCCGTCCGAGCCGCTGTCCCGCGTTGCAACCGTCCAGCAACGAATGGTACGCCGAATCCAAAGTGCCATGCTTGCAGCTTTGGGCAAGCATGTTCAGGGCATTACCACCCAGCTGTCTCAACTGAGACCGACTTACTTACTCTTCAAATCAAAATCAAAAACATTCTTCTCCCCATCACGGACGTCCACACTCAGCGTTGATTTCGAGTTATATTCTGCGGGGATGATGGAGACCGTCGGGTCGGGAAGTTCCATCTGTTCCTCGGCTGTTTTGTTCGAGGGTTTAGCGACAACGCGAGACTCAATCGTCACTTTATAAGACCCCGCAGGAAGGCCTCGCTCTCGGCCCAGCTGATAGACGCCGTCCTTGATCGTCGTTCCAGAAACCACCGGGCCCGATTCCGTTGGGAAAAAAACGATCGAGCCCTCAGACAGCGGGCTGCCATCCAGCTTGATAAAGCCGGTGATTTCATTACGACCATACGGATCAGCCACGCCACAACCATGCAGCGCAATCGCAACCGCTAGAGCAGAGATAGTCAGTCGAAATTGTCTGAACGTAAGGCAGTTCATGGTCAGGCCTGAAAGGGTACATTGAGGTGTATGTTCAAGAAGTCGTGCCATGCTCACAGCTTTGGGTGAGCATGCTGTTTCGATTGACGTTGGAACGTCCAAAACATGCTTGTTCCAACCTGCACACATAGAAGAAAAATCGCTGAGTCAGTTGATGATTAACATGAGAAACGTAGGGTGCAGGTGAGGCTCCGCGAACCGCACCAAATGTGGCATCGAATCTCGTTTGGGTGTGATTCAATGCCCCTTCCAGCCCCTGCCAAATCGGAAGACTAGAACAGCTCAGGCAGCGTTTCCCCGCCGTTCATCGTGCTCAAAGAACGGACGGCATTGACGTCAACATTTTCACTCAAGAACTTGACGGACCCGTCGCACAAAACAAGATGGGCACCACCAGCGTGACGGCTGCGCATCGAAAGCTGGTGCGTGTAAGGGGTCGTTGTCGTGCCATTGGCAGCAATACTGCAGGGCATCTCTGGCGTGCTCACGCATTGCCCGTTGGGGACCAGGTCAGCAATGGGCGTATTAGGAGGCAGGTTGCCAGTCACGAAGGGGCTCATGCCGTATTGAACCAGACCCCGATAGTCAGGGCTGGTCACTCCGACACGAATTTCACCCATCATCATCGTATTGGACAACCCGTCCAGGACATCAGCGAAGGGAGTTGCCTTGCCTTCAACTTTGTCAGAGAAATCAAACGGGCCAGGACTGAACGTCGCGCCGTTGACATTCCCCTTGCCGATGTTGGTGTTCCCCGCATTGGCCAGATAGTTGTACTGCGGAATCTCATTGAAGAAGGCAGCTGGAGTATCGCTGGGGCAGGTCATCATCGGGATCAGCGACTGGCTGAGCTTGCGATTCGGGTCAACAGAATAGTAGTTGGCGTTTTGGTCATACGCGTCATAGATCGCACCCTGCTCGATGTAAGGAAGAATGCGTCGGAACCAGGTATAACCGCTGACCGTGATCGCCACCTGGCTGGCACCGTTTCGGAATCCAGCTCGCATCGACCCAATCGGCAGCCGATTGTTGACGTCATGATAATTGTGCATCGCGATGCCCAGCTGACGCAGATTGTTCTTGCAAGTCGAGCGACGAGCAGCTTCGCGAGCCTGCTGGACGGCTGGAAGAAGCAGGGCCACAAGCGTAGCAATGATGGCAATGACAACCAGCAGCTCAATCAGCGTGAAACCGACGCGACGTTGCTGTGGAAAAGTGGCCGGTGATGCCTGGGTAGATAGACGAGTCAACATGTAAGATTCCGCGGGGTCAGTATGTCGTGATACAGATGGCCAACTGAACTTTGCCACAAGACAACGGCGATGTTCAGAAGACGATGGACGCAACTTGAATACTGTTGGCCAGAATCCGATTGTTATCAGCGAATCACAGACTTCATCGAAACTTAACGGAACGAAGGAAATCGCGTGGGTTTTGATCAGCCATGAATCAAAACGCTTCAATGCGAAAGGGAGTTTGTCTATTCGTAGTGAATCTTGCCAATGACGCCGCTTATTTCCAGTCGCCGTGTCCCAGTCGTGCAAGCAGTCGACGTTCTTCGTCGGTGTACGACTCATACTCCATTTCAAGGGCCTCCAAATGAATCATGTGCGGCAAGCAGCGGAACGTAACCTCCTTCGGGACCGTCGCTGGAATCCACAGCTGCACAACCGGCGGGCGACCAGTAACCAGTTCCGACAGACCAACCCAATCATCTCCCGTGGCCCCATACGACTGAAGTTCCTCGTAGGCAGCATACTCCTGATCCGCCCGGACATTCATCGTGACAATCCCAGCAACAGGTGCAAGAACGATCGCAAAGACGATGAAAACACGGGTGATCCGGGATCGGTTAATGAAGTTTTTGTTGTTCATACCCAGATCTTGAGCGATTTCTGCGCATGTGGGAACATCAACTTTCATCGCGCAGCGTTCGCATCAGTTCATGCTTATTAAGACAGACTCCAGGAGAAACCATGAGCGTTCCTGTGACCTCTCTCGTTGGCCTATTGTTTCTCACTTACGTCCTCTACGAGATCGTGTCGTTTCGCACCGCTTCAAAGGCGTGGCACAGAAAATGGCCAGCGATCAGCGATGAAGAATTCCTGCGTCAATGCGGGCCAGGCATTGATGCCAGTATTGCGTTGAAAGTCCGAGAGATTCTTTCAGATGCGTATGGAATTGATGAAGAGCATATTCACCCGCAGATGACGATCAGTGATTTGGAAGAGTGACTGACGCAAAAAAACGGCCAGCCGAAATGAATCGGCTGGCCGTTTGGGTGTAGAGGCGTCAAAATGTTTTAGTTCGAAATCGGCTTGGCAACCTCATGAACAATGACCCCATCCGGTCCCAGTCTTACAGAAACCGTGTTCCCCTGTCGGGTCACCTTGAAAGCAACAAGCATGTGCTTGTCATTAACAACTCCGTCATGTCCTTCGATTTTGAGTTGATCCCCCTTCTTCAGGTTCATCTTCTCAAGAGCTGATTCTTTGCCAAGAAGGACCGGATATTCCCGATCAGCAACGTCTTTCAGATTGGTCACAAGGAAGGTCTCTTCGTTGAGGAAGATTCTTCGCTTCTCGCCCATCGTCCCTTCGACAGTGACCAGGCCAGAGTTGTCGCGAAGTTCATAGATCGTATAGATCCGTTCGACGCGGATGCGTTCAGGCAGAGTCGTGACATTAAAGACCTGGATATTGTTGAGAACGCGTTGATTGTTCTGCTGAATGTTGACGTTCACGTCAGGCTGATTGTTATTGTTGTTTCGCTGTGGGGCGTCGTTCGGTTTTTGATCAGGCTTTGCCTTGGAATCGGCTGCTTGATCCTTCTTCTGCTGGTCCTGATTCTGTTTATCCTGAGCCTGCTTCTCCTCCTGCTTTTGCTGCTCTTGCTTCATCTGCTCAGGCGACTTCTTCGGCTCATCAGCAGGCTTTGGATCCTGAGTCTTCGGTGGGTCGACCTTGGGTGGCTCAGCTTTAGGTTGCTCAGCCTTGGGCGGAGTCGTTTTCGGCTGCTCTGACTTAGGCGGTGGCGATGCCGGCGGAGCCTGCTGCGCCATGACAGGCGATGCAAGCAGAGTCGCGAGGCCGAGTGCCAGGAACGGTTTTGCAATTGAGATTCTCATAGGGGCTGCTCCTTTGGTGAGAGGAAGGCGATCTCGCGTGAGATGGCCAGTCGGATGGACCACCATGGACAGATGCGAAGGCCGCGCCGAACCACGAAAATATCAAGCGGCGATGACAGCCTTTGCTGATAATCCATCCCTGAAATGACTTACGTCAAAACCTTCTTAAGAATCAATGACTTGCCGTATTGTCATGGTCGGCGGAATATCGACCAGTCTGCTGGCCACGCAGACTTCCGACCAGACACGTTTGTCACAAGAATTGCCATCGCTTCCAGAACCCACATCCTCAAGCCGGACGCGCCGAGCGAGGCAAAGGAGCGGAATGACCGTTCCCAGCAAAACGTCGTTTGATCTTTGAACTGCGAAGATACACCAGAATCATCCAGCTCAACCCAATAAGAACCAGCTGCGCCATCGACA
>SXPC01000202.1 GCA_005778225.1 Planctomyces sp.
ATTGCGCGATGACCAGCGCGCCGCGAAAGCCGAGATCGCGATCATCGTCTCGCATGCATTACCCAAGCACATCGAGTCGTTCGACTTTGTCGACGGCGTCTGGGTGACGAGTCCTCGCCACTTCGTCCCGGTCGCCCTCGCGCTGCGTCAGTCGTTGATCGAACTCGCCTCCGTGCGGACCGCCAGCGAAGGTCAGCAGACCAAAACCGAGATGATCTACCAGTACATGACCGGCCCTCGTTTCCGACACCGCATCCAGGCAATCGTCGAAGCCTTCAAGACCATGGAGGAAGACCTCCAGAAGGAACGCAAAGCCATCACCCGACAATGGTCTAAACGCCAGGAACAAATCGAACGCGTCATGCAGGCCACCGTCGGCCTCTACGGCGACCTCCAGGGCATCGCCGGCAAGAACCTCCAGGAAATCGAAGGCCTGGAGTTCCCGCTGATCGAAGATGAGGCGGACGACTAGATATTAACGCTGAGATCGCTCAAGGAACAAAACCACAGATGAAGAAAAACTTGAACCGCAGATAAACGCAGGTGAACGCAGATTAAAACGATACGGATCTCCGGTGTTTTATCTTCTCTGATCTGTGTCCATCTGTGTTTATCTGTGGTTCATTTCTCCGTGGCTAATCTTCCACCGCGAAACGCTGTTCCGTCACCACATAACGCGTCACCAGTTTCTCAAGGTCTCCCTTGGTCGCCAGCGTCCGAACTCGCTGCTTCGCAGACGCCGAACCCAAAGACGGCGAATACCCATGGTGGTGGTCCGCGATCGTGATCGCAAGAATCAGGTCATCGCGACTGATCCGTCGACGGCCATGCCCCACCGCGATCCAGCGGGCGATATACAAGATCGAAACGACCAGCAGAACAAGCGCCTGATAACCTTCAATAACGCTGGTCTGATAATAAGGTCGACCGCAGAAGTGCATGCCTTTGAGTTTGACCCACATCAGACGCTGCAGAAGTTCGACGTCGTCCGTAGAAATCGGCTCAAACGTCTCATCAATCGCAGCGAACGGCACCGCCTTGAGATCAGGATGCAAAGGCAGCGTCTCCCCCTTGCCAGCTGAAAACCGCAGAGCTGCTTTAACGAGTTTCCAGCGGTAGGACATCGTGATCTGCTGGAAGTTTTCCTTTCGCGAATACTGAGCCGCGAGAAGTCGAAACGACGTCTGCGAAATTCGACTCGGCTCCTCCTGCAGCGGCAACTCAGGAAGCTCTTCAACCGACGCAGCAGCCACAAGTTCAATCAATTCGCGGACACGCGGCCCTTTGATCTTCTCATAAGAGGCTTGTTCGAGCAGGCCTGTCCAGAAAAGCGTTCTGGCAAGACTCAGTTCAAAGGCGACCGAGTCATCCCCGATCGCTTCCTCCAAAAGCTCCGACACTCGTAACACATCGGCCCAGTCAACCGCGACGCCACGCTTAAGAGCAGGAGCAGGCGAGTCCCGAAAGTTGGCAGGCGTCGTTAAGCGAATCAGCTCTTCAATGTCCTTCTTCGACTCGCTGACATTCTTCCCGAGATTCGCTGCCACCGATGGACAACTGAAACGCAGACTGACCGTCATCGTCTTGCCAGCGGGGTGAAACGCATATGGATAGATCCGACACGCCAGAGGCTTGGCATCCTCACCGAACTTGGCATGGATACGGCAGAGCCCTTTCTCATTCAAGAAAATACAACTCCCATCCGCCTGATTCGATAGCCGTGTCCAGCTCTTGGAGAATATCCCGCCATCAACGTGAAACAGCTTCGACGAATCCCCTTTCACAACCGAGCCCAGATGCTCGTCGTTTTCCCACTGCTGAGAGAGGATCCGCTGCTTGTCCTCATCACGAATATAAATCGCATGCTGCTTACAGCATCCGCCACAATTGTGGCAGCTCCAATTCTGAACCGTCGGCAGCGTGAAAGGAATTTTGGCCATACCGGGATTCTAGGCAGAAACCCGGTCAATGGAAACGGCGAGGGAAATCTCCAGCAGACAAATTGGGCCGACCAGCGATCACATAGAGTGAAAGAGTTGGAATTCCCCTCGAAGGCTCTTACTCGTGTCGCAGCGCCTCAATCGGATCCAGTCTTGCCGCAGATCGTGCCGGGTAAACCCCGAAAATCACCCCGATCGCGACGCTGATTCCAAACGCAATCGGCAGGCTCCAGATCGCCACCTGTGGCTGCATCTCCAGAAAGATTCGGCTGATGTCAGACGTTCCCGAGCTACCCGAAAGAACGAACTGATTGACGGCGAACTTGAGCCCCGTAAACGCCACTGGCGTCATCAGTCCCAGGAAGATACCGACCAGTCCGCCAGTGCCCGACAGCACAATCGTCTCCGTCAGGAACTGGTTGATGATGTCAGACCGCTTTGCCCCCAGCGCACGTCGAATTCCAATCTCCCGCGTTCGCTCGGTTACGGTGGCGAGCATGATGTTCATGATCCCGATCCCGCCGACAATCAGACTGATCGCCGCGATCGAACCCAGCACAAAGTTGAAGATGTAACGAATTTGGTCCGCCTGTTTGAGAAGTTCCAGAGGCACAACAACCGCATAGTCCTTTGAACGCGGATGGTTTCGCTCGACCGATTCGCGCACCACTTCCGCCGTCGAAATGACATCCTCTTTGCTCGCCACTTGCAGTGTCACTTGCGAAAGCTCGATCTGCTCCGCAGAGAATGAGCCTGCACTTCGCTGAACATTCAGAATCCCGAAACGCACCTTCATCGTCGTCAGCGGGATGTAAACGTCTTTATTGTAATCCTGCCCCGACATGCTCCCGCCAATCGCAGCAGAAGCCGTTCGCTCGTTTGTCACGCCGATGACCTGATACGCCTGATTCTCCAACTGTACGATCTTGCCCAGCGGATCTTCATAAGGAAACAGAACCGCAGCCGCCTGTGAACCAACGACACAGACATTCTCCAGCGAATCGAGATCATGCCCCGTCAGAAAACGCCCCCCCGGAGCCATGTTCAAGTGGTTGATCGTCAGATACTCCGGCGTGCAGCCGACAATCCGGACGTTCAACTGTCGGTGCTGATAGCGAGCCTGTTTGACAATCTCGCGCATCGGCGTTGTTTGTGTGATCGTCGGAATCGCCGTCAGCAGACGATAATCTTTTTCGAGCAGTCCGTAACGCAGCACGCGCGAGTTACTGGAACTCGCCGTATTCTCCCCATCATCCGGCGGCTTGACCGACCGGACGATAATATTGGTCGCCCCCAGTTCAAGCACCTGACGCTGTGCTTGCGAAGACGCCCCTTCCCCAATCGCCAGCATCGCGATCACGGAAAAAACACCAAAGACGATCCCCAACATCGTCAACCCCGACCGCAGCTTATGCAGCAACAGCGACTTGATGGCGAGGCGAACAGTGCGAAAGAATTGTGTATTCATAGGGTCGTAATTCGGAAATCGGAATTCGTAATTCGCCGGACACGGGAACGGAGGCTTCGCCTCAATGCGGAACTGGCTGTGCCGTACTCTCGTAGGCGAAGATTCCCTCCCCCGCGACCAAGCCGTCCTTCATATAAATCTGGCGCTTCGTCTGAATCGCGACGTCCGGTTCGTGCGTCACCATGATGATCGTACGCCCTTCGGCGTTGAGATCTTTCAGGATCTGCATGATCTCCGTCGCCGTGACAGAGTCGAGGTTACCCGTCGGCTCATCGGCCATAATGATCTCGGGGTCGTTGATCAAAGCTCTCGCGATTGCAACACGCTGTTGTTGTCCCCCGGAAAGTTGGAACGGGCGGTGATCGAGACGTTGGGCCAGACCGACACGCGACGCGATTTCGATGCAGCGTTTCTCATCGTAGCTGGTAATCGTCGGTGCCCCCTGGCGATACTGCAGAGGGAGCAGGATGTTCTCGAGAACCGTGTACTGCGTGATCAGATTGAACGACTGAAAGATGAACCCGATCATCTTGTTGCGAATCCCTGACAGCTTGTCATCAGACATCGTCGAAACATCAACCCCGCCGAGCATGTACTTCCCGCTGCTGGGTCGATCCAGACAGCCCAGAAGATTCAATAACGTCGACTTCCCCGACCCCGACGATCCCATGATCGCCAGAAAGTCCCCCGTCGGAATATCCAGCGTCACGCCGCGTAGCGCCCGGACGACGTTGTCGCCCATGTAGTAGGTCTTCATTAATTCTGTCAGTTGTGCAGCGTACATCGTCGTCATTCGTCTGTGTAAAACTACGCAGCGATGATGCTGCGGTGCAATTGATTCCTCGCCGGCTTAAAGCAGGCGAGGTCCAGATCAATCAGGACGAGTGGTCAGTTCGCCCAAGTCGCCAGCCTCATGACTCACGACTCAAACCTCATGACGTCCCGCTACGGCCGAGGCATATTCTGAAATGCCTTCTGCAGCTCTTCCCGAGTCAGGAAGCCATCGCTATCAGCATCTGCACTCGCGAAGTTCTGCTTAAGAGGGCCGGGGGCTTCTTCGGGCGACAACTTGCCATCCCCATCGGCATCCAGGCGTTTGAACATCGCAGCAGGATTCGGAGCACCACCACCCGGACCGCCGGGACCACCTGCTCCTGGTCCGCCTGGACCACCAGTTCCGGGACCACCGGGTGGACGTCCACCCGGTCCGCTAGGACCTTTCGGTCCTCCACCCACAGCAGCATCTTCCGACGCCACGGAGGCTTCCACGGGTTCCTTCGTCGGATCCGGTGCGTTGAGAGCAAGCGCCAGTTCCGAAATTTCTTTCTGGAACTGCGTCCGAGGATTCATGATGACCCGATCCCCCTCTGCCAGACCGCCAAGAATCTCGATCGTCGAATCGTTCGTTGGACCTGCTTTGATCTCGACTCGCTCATACCCTTCTGGTTTGAGCTTATAGGCGAAGTAATTCATCCCGATCTTAATAACAGCCTGCACAGGAACCTGCAGCACGTTCTGTCGATCATTGACCAGGATCTCGATATCCGCATTCAAACCAGGACGGAGTTCTTTCACGATCTCGACCGGATCGACCATATCAACCTGAACTTCGTATTCCTTCAAATCGGTATTCGGCCAACTACCAGACAGCGGCACCGACGAGACATGTGTGATCAGTCCGTTATACACTTTGTCATGGTAAGCATCGACGCGAATCAAAGCCTTCTGCCCCGTACGAATCGCCGCAATCGCAGACTCATGAATTCGGGCCGTCACCTTCATCTGTGTCACATCCGGCAGATTGATGATCGCCTGACGTTCGCGAACCGCTGCCCCTTCTTCAATCACCACCGCATTCTGTCCACGGCCACCCTCAATGTTTGAATAGACGACTTCGCCATCCTGAGGGGCGTAGATTTTGCAGGCATCGATCTGTTCGAGAACTTCTTTGTACTTACTTTCCTGGACTTCATGAGTCAGCTTGGCGGATTCAAGATCCGCAGCTGCTTTGGCAAGCGCCGCATCGGCTTTACGCCCCACACGTTCGAGTTCCAGAACAAACTCTTTCGCATTGGCTTCGAGTTCTTTCACAGTTCGCGTGTAGGTGTAATCCTTGAAAACATCCACCGCCAGTTCCGCCGTCCGTTTTTCAATCTGAGCTTTGCTCATGGCAATCCGCTGAGACTCAAGTTCCGACTGACTGCGATAGCCCTTCTTCGCCATCCGCTTCGTGAACTCCAACGCCTCCTCAGCACGTGAGAAGTCTTCCCTCTTCAGCGACAACGTCCCTTCGAGAGTCTGCAATTGTTGCTCGTACTCACCTTCTTTGAACTTTCTCAGATCCAGATCAGCCAGCGACAGTTTCAACTTCGCAGCCGCGATATCCGATTCGTTCTGCGTTCGCTGAATGTCATACTGCTGCTTGGCATTCGCCAACGCAGCTTCGGCTTGTGTCAGATCAATCTTCTGCTGCTTGGCTTTGTCAACGAGTGCCAGCGAATCAAGCTCGCACAGCAGATCCCCTTTCTTAACCTGCTTCCCCTGAGGGACGATACTGATGATCGTCGAGCCCCCCTGGACCTTGCAGGTCAGGACCGCATTGTTCCGACTGTCGACCGTTCCGCGGTCATTGACCACAATCCGGAACGGCCCCTTGTTAACGACCGAGGTGACATACTCGATCTGCTTTTCTTTCCCCCAACCGGGGAGGTTCATATTACTGAGCAGCGGAACGAGCAGGAGCAGGCTCAGGAGGAACCCAACCAAAAGTATCCGGCTGATTGACCCGGACCGCGTGCAGGAGACGCTGTTCTTCGGCCGCTTCAGCCTGGGGATCAGCAGTGACGGGTGTACCTTGGACAAGTTTAATTTCATTATCTCGAACTCCGGAGCCCTTCGGCTGGCGCCGAGAGCTGTCGTTTTGAATCACAGGAGGAGGAATCGCGCCAGGAGCAACTTCCGGTGCGCGATCCACTGGAGAGGGGGGCAGGAGAGGAGCGGACGTGCCATCTGCTGCGGGCAAGTTGCCAGGTTCCGTCGCAGTACCAGGAGCCCTCAATTGAGACGCCATGGCGTTCAGGTCGACGGCACTGGCCGACAATTTTTCATTCTGATAGAAATTATCGATCCAGATCCCACGTTCATCAATCACCATTAGATCCATATCGCGAAATATATCCAAACGGGCACTCTCGTAATCGGTCCAAATGGCGATCAATTGGTTCTGGGCTTGGAGAATATTTCTCAAACCCGTCAAGATGTTTTGTCCAGAAAGACCGCTCGAACGACTGCTGCTACTACCACCAGACGTTGAGCTGGACGATGTCGGACGCACTTCCGTGGCTTCCAGAACCGCTTGATCGTAAGACAACGCCGCGAAACGCAACGCCTCTCGAGCTGTCTGCAGGTTCGCCTCCAATGTCTTCAGTTGACGCCAGTCCAGACGGACCTGGAATTTGATCAGGTCTTCCAAAGCCATGTAATCACGGCGTGCCCGCTGATAGGCGATCTGGGTCTGTCGGTACTCGTTTCGCTCGGCAATCTGGTCGATCGGAGCACGGAATGCAATCCCGGCTCGGAACGAACTGCTCGCTCCGCGGAAGTCCAGCGGATTGCTCCGCCCGGTCGGCGTCCGCACATCACCTTCCATCACAAGATCTAACACCGCTTTCAGGTTATTGGCACTGACCTCAAGTTGACGGCGCGCATCCACCACCAGCGCTCGCTGGTTCATCAGATCCATCCGATTCTCGAGCGCCAGTCCCACTGCGTCTTCCAAGGGCAGTGAAAACTTGTTTAACTGAATCAGCTCGACACGCATATTGATTTGCACAACCTGAAGCCCTTGAAGACGTTGCAGCAAGTCCTCCCGCAACAGCTCCAGTTCCTTCATGGTGCCGATCATAACTTCGTCCGACACATTCGGATCGGATAATTTTTGCTGCATTTCTGTCAGAACTTTTCGGATTTCCTCCAGTTCGCGTCCCACAAACGAAAGATCGTTGCGACCTTTGGTGAACTGTTCCACCAGATACTGCTTGGCTTCTTCGCTCTCCTGCGATTGTAGACGGAACGGCAAATTCTCTTCGACCAGCCTTAAATCGCGTCCAAGAATCTCCAAAACAGGCCCGCTGACCTTCGCATCTGTATCGAGGAATGCCTGGATCGTTCTCAAAATCAATTCCCGGTCCGGCTCGAGTTCGCTGAACTGACCTGACAGCGAGACGAGATTCTCAATGTCGTATTCCATTTCAATCAATAGCGGATCGATGAACTCGAAGCTCCTCAGCAAAGAATCATCCATCGTGATAAAGACATCGGGCGGCAGCCCCAAAAAGATCTTGAACCGATCCAGATCGTTCTCGAGATTCAATTGCTGGTTTCTCAACGTGTTCTGCTGACTTCGCAACTGACTTTCCAGCTGCGTGACGTCCAGCGTCAGGGTGTCGTTCTGCAACAGCGACACCATCTCGAGGGCAGCCCGCTGGAAGTCGGGATCATTGCTCAAGGCAAGCAGAGCGCGTGACTGCTCCTCAGACATCGATCCCAGCCACACAAGTTCACTCGGGCGTTCCAGCTCAACTTTTTGCAGAATCTGCTGACGTTCTGCTTCCGTCAGATTTTCATCGCTCAGTCGACGATCAACTTTCACGTAGCGACGATAATCGAGTTTCCCTTTCAGGATATCAGGCAGGCCGTCCGGGATGACGATCTCCGGGGGGAGATTCTCCAGCTCTTCGCTCCACTGGCTTAACGGTTGAGTCGAAATCTCTTTGAGTCGCTCTGCTTGTCTTTCCAGACGACGAATGTTGTCTTCCTGGTTGCGAATACTCTGCAGCTGCGTCAACAGCCCCAGATACCCGGGACTGGCTTGAATCCCGCCCGAGGACCCGCCCGCAACTGTGTTCGTAAACAGGAACTTGCGGAACCGCGCCAATTCACGGACCGCATAAAGCAGGTCACGTTCTGACTGCGTCAGATTCGCCATCGCCACTTTGCGTCCCGCCCCTTGAAACAACGGCTGAACCAGCGAGAACGACAAAATACTCGCTGACGATGTCGAACTGTTCGGCGAAAACAGCCACAGCGTATTGTTCGCCAGTTCGACCGCCCATTGACCACCCGTCGGCAGAAATTGACTGACACCAAACGCACTGTTCGTTTCCAGACTCGTCGCGGCAGGACTCGAAGGCACGACGGTGTAAGTCGCATCCCCGCCCGGCTCAAGACCAGCGCGATTCAGATAACGCACTTGGAACTGGAACCGCTCAAACGTCAGGTTGAGAGCCGCCAGATACAGGTTCTCGAGCTGGGTCTGATACTCGCGCGAGTGAATGTACGACAGCTCGATCGCATCCTGCAGCGTCATCTGCTTAATGGCAGGCACGGGCTGGATGTATTCACCCGTTTGCTCGTTGACCATCTCGCTGGTGATCTCGAAGTTCGCCAGCCACATCGGATTCTCCACGGAGACCGACGACCCCAATTTGTGCCAGCTCTTATAGCCCCGGATCCCGTCCGAGCACTGCATGTAGATGGAAGCCGCCGGATCATCCGGTGGCAGTGGCGGGCAGTCGGCGTTTTCCGCATCGAAGAAGCGGCTCCGCGGATCGGGATTCAGCCCCACCCGTGGCAGCATCCAGCGACCATCCGTGATGTGCTGTTCGATGGCGCGATAAGAGTCCTTATCGGCCTGCTTCCGCCAGAAACCTCGTGAACAACCCGAGAACGACATCGTCAGCAGGATCAGCAGCAGCATTCCGCAGCGCGAGCCCGAAAACGTCATTCCCATGGGAGTGGTAGGCGTCGAGTATCTATACATCGTTTTTTACCGGTCTGTCTGACATCCATGTCATAGACGAAACGTAAATAAGCTCCGCTTAATCAACGTTTCGTTACCTCCGATCAGTGGACAACCGATCGCATCCTGAACGGAATCTCCCGAACATCCGTCACCTCCCTCACGAGACGTGCAACGGCTAAGACTGGAGTTTCCGCTTCGATTATTTCGACCGTCAGCGATGGTCGATCCAGCAGGACGCGAGTATCACGCTCAACTGCTACAATCCCAACCCGGCAACCCCCGCAAGGCCCTCTCATCCCGAACGACACCTACAGCCCGTTAACTCTCGGCAACCCTCAAACTCTCGCTATCTTCCGCAGAATTCCCTCGGCTGCCACAACGTGCCACTGGCTATGCCAGTGTTCCGGGGCGTCCCACAACCACACATCCCTAAACCGAAACTCTGCACAAAGCAGCCATGCCCAAAGCTGCAAACATGGCGCATCACCAATTCTCTCCGCGCCCTCTGCTCCCCTCCGCGAGCTCTGCGTTCCAACCTCTCCTCTTCTCGACTCACGTCTCTAACAACCGCAACCTCAATAAATTGAGCGCGGTCTTGGCCAGTCTCGCTTCATCTAGGTCATGAATCCCCAGCGACACAACCTCTTTACGTTCGCTCCACCCCTCGCCCGTCAGCGACACACTCGTCGTCTGCGTCGCGCGTTTATCAGCATCCATCTCAAACGGGAAATGCGTCAGCAGAAGATAATCCGCCTGATGCTGACGTCGTGAGGCCTCAATCACATAGACCGCACTCCCCTCATCAAACAGCGCGTTGGTAAGGACCGTCCCTCCACGGTAGCAGCTATCGCTCAACAGATGGCCCGACAGCCGTGATGACAACAGCCCAGCCTGGCCGACCTCCAGCGTCGCGACCGTCTGCTGACGATCCGCCAGCATCTTCAACACGACATCTTCCAGTTCATCATCCTCTTCTCCAAAGACCAGCATCCCCATCCGCTCATGAATCAACAAACGCGTCTGGTCAATCTTCGCCAGACACTCCTCGTCATTCTCACCATGCGCCTCGATTCTCAACGTGATCGTCGCCTGATGCACGGTGATCCCGACTTCCGGATCACGGCCTCGCATCGTGATATCCCCCAGCATCTCCTCGGCATGCGATTCACCGACTCCAAAGCAATTGATCCGTGCACTACGAATCACACGCCCCGACGAAGGAAGCCTCGGGACCACCTGCTCGAAAAACATTCTCTTCATCTCAACCGGCACACCAGGCAGAGCCGCGATCAGCGTCGATCGCCCCGATTTCATATTCGGTAGCTCCATCCAGATCCCCGGAGCTGTCCCGAGAGGATTGGCCAGCATGATTGAACCAACCGGGTGATACGCCTGGATGTTGTTCGTTTCCGGCATCTCCCGAAATCTCGCCCGAAACCTCTCCCGAATCGCCTCCAGCGAGGCGACATCCAGCATCAGTTCCACCCCGGCCAGTTCCGCAAGAAACTGACGCGTCAGATCATCCTTGGTCGGCCCCAGTCCCCCCGAAATAATGACCACATCGACCCGCTGCGACGCAATGCGAAACGTCTCCAGCAAATCCGCCGGTGTATCCGCAACCGTCGTATGCCAGCTCGTCGTGATCCCCAGCCTCGCCAGTTCCCGCGACAACCATTGACTGTTCGTATCCAGCCTCGCGCCCGTCGTCAGCTCTGTCCCGATCGCAATCACTTCCGCCGTCAACATTCATCACCAGTTTTCTAATTTGAAATTCCCTGTGTGCCACGGCTGTGTCAGCCGTGCGATCGCGCAATAAACGCCTATCTCCACAGCTGAAACCGCGTTCCCCCTCCGGTCTTCATCGCTCCCTCACCGTAACTTCTTCCCGCCAACGGCCACCAGCTCAGGCGTCTTCTGATAGGCTCGAATAACCTTCCGATACAAATCGACGGTCTCATCGAGCATCTCTTCCATTCGAAACTTCTCCTGGACCATCTGCTGAGCCGTCTTCCCTTGTGCAATCGCCTCTTGTGGGTGTTGCAGCATTTCAATGATAACGTCCGCCAGCGCCTCGCTGTTCGATGGAGGCACCAGTCGCCCACTGATTCGATCCTCGACCACGCTGAAGACTCCACCCACGCGCGATGCAATGACCGGACGTCCCATCGCCATCGCTTCCAGCATGATCGTCCCCAGTCCCTGTTGCAGCGACGGCAGACAGAAAATATCCATCGCCGCCAGCGACTTCTGAAAGTCATACAGGTTCGGCACAAACGTCACCGAACTCGCAATCCCCAGCTCAATGGCCAACTGCCGGAGTGCTTTCTCTTCAGGTCCACTCCCTGCAATCAGAAACTCCACCGGCTTCATCCTCGCCAGCACTTTCTGCGCTGCTCCGAGAAAGAACTTGATCCCCTTCTGATGCTCAAGCGGACCGGCTGTCCCGATCACCGGCGTATGCCCTGGATTGAGCACTTCTATCGCCGGGTGATTGCTCTTATTTGGAATACCACTGGTAATGACCTGGACCTGATCGAGATGAATGTTCGGCAGCGTCACCAGATGCGACTTCACCGAGTCGCTGATCGCAATCACCTTGCCGCACCAGACCGGATCAATCTTCAGCTGTTTACCAGGCGGCAGGTAATCATGAATATTCAACACATAAGGACGTTCGATCCGCCTGGCCAGCATGTTGCAGATCTGCAGTCCAAACCGCGAATGAACATGAATCAGATCCGGCAGCTTCTCCCCCAGATCATACACCACGCTTTCCAGGATCATCCGTCCAATAATCGGACGGTCAAGCAGCGGATACTCAAGCAACTCGAGCCCGCGACGACGATACGGGTCGATATGCGAGTTATCCATCGAAAGCAGTCGCACACGAACATCATACTCCGGCAGCCTCTCCGCCAGATGCAGCATCTGCTGCGAACTCCCTCGCAGCGTGAACTTATCCGTCACCAACAAGATGTCAATTCGTTTTGCGCCCATCCCCGAATTGTACCGCACACAGCGACGTCCACCAAATGTCTCTTACCAGACAGAGCGTCTGAGAACTTAGGTTTTTTGCCTCATACGCCAAAACGCCTGGCGAACTTCTGAAACGCTTCATAATCTGATCGCGTTTTCAGATCTTCCAGAACGATGTGACGTGGACCAGGACCTTTGCAGACCCAGACCGAAACCGTATCAGGATCCTGCCACACGACGAACAGGCATGTCGCTTCGCCGCGCCAGACAACTGTCGGTGCCCGCTGGTCCTTGTCGAGCAGCGCCATCTGCATCTGACCATCCCCCAGCAGTCGCCGCGTCAACTTTATAATGTGGTCCGGAAACTCCCCTTCCCCTGAGGGCTTACGAATCGAAATCGACATCGAGGTAAAGAGACTCGCTTCGAAGTGATAAACGCGGGTCTCTCGAACCTTTTCCAGATAATTCAGAATCGAACCCTGATTGGGATCGATGATGCCCCCTTGCCCGTCATGGTTTTCGATCAACAGATCTGGACGCCCGATTCCCATCGCCTGGGTGACCTCAATGGCTTTGGGCACCTGCTCGCGAAATTTCAGCCGACTGATTCCCATCCGCAAGCCGTCCACGGTTTGATCGAGAAACTGATTGGCTCGCTCATCCGGCTGCTCCTGGGCGCAAGCAAAACCAGGTGCGAATGCAATCATTGCGAGAGTGGCGAAGAGAGTGCGCCAATCAATCCGTCGCACGATGACTGTCATGGCGATCTCTTCTCCTCAAAGGCCGCCCCAAAGCGAGCGAAAACTTCGTGATCGTCCCGTCCAGACAGGTCAACGAGCTGATTGTTGCGTGCCAGTCTCGTCGCGAGCACCTCAATCTCCACATTGATGAACTCGCCGCCCGTCCATGTGGGCTGGCCCGAAGTCTTAAAGCGAACAAACATGCTCTGATCGTCGTTGGTCACTCGCAGCGTTGGATACCGACGCGTTCCAAAAAGTGTCATCTTCATCTCAGCGGTGTTCAACAAATGGCGAATCTTCTTCACAAGATCGTCATTGAGTGTGTTCCCCAGCGGATCGATTCGAATCGCACGGTGGACTCGCACGAGCTGATGGTTCTCGAAGTAATAGTGAATGGCTTCTCCGATGGATAGATCGACCCCGAATGCCTTTCCGAATCGGTCTGCAACCCCCAATGTTTGGCCGCTAAGATCTCGCATCTCAACATAGACCCCTGGAACAGCAACCCGACCGGGGGAAGGCGTATTGTCAGCCAGCGGCGCAATCTGCTGGAGCTGCTCTTCATCAATTCCCAGCACAAGCCCATCGTGAAGGCAACCAAGCATGTCATCGACTGTGGTCGCGATCTCCTGAGCATTCCCAGTGTGACTCATCACGCCGATGACGATCCCAATCGTGATCATCTTCACCAAGAGTTGCTGAACAGCGAAAGCCATCGTTACTTCCCGAATTCACAAACAGATTTTCGAAATGCTTCCTGACCATTCAGCTACCCGTGACCAGATTCCGTCAGCTTAACACCAGCAGGCAGGCAAGTTAATCACAGGTGAGTCGGATTGAGTCTAACACAGTCGCGAGCTCCAATCGCGATTCTTGTTCAGTGCGCAACAAAAAAGCGAGCATCGCCTTCGCAGGGGATGCTCGCTTCTGTTTAGTATGACGGTCACCCGCCACCAGTTCCAGAGCCGCGACTGTCAGAGAGCGAGGGGACTTTCGTACCGTCGCCGACTCTTCCGCTCCTTGTCAGTCGCGGCTCTGACCCATCATGCGGTCTGCAATTCAGACAGCTCGTCACGCAGGCGGTTACGAGCGGTGTGCAGGCGTCGCTTGATCGTTCCGATCGGAGAATCAAACTTGTCGGCCATCTGCGCCAACGACTGACCTTCGAAGTAGAAGGCGACCAGCGTTTCGCGATCGAGCTTTTTGAGTCGCTTGATCCCGTCACGCAGCTGATGTGCCCGCTCGCCGGTCAACAGCTGATCGAGCGGTCGATCAACTGGAGAGATTTTGCGAGAGGTCGCATCCCCCTCGTCGAGCATCTCGAGAGGCTTGCGCACCAGCTTGTTGATTGACAAGCGAACTGCGATCCGATGCAACCAGCCGACGAAACGTTCTGGTTCACGCAGCTGGTCGAGCTTTCGCATGGCTCGCAGGAAGACTTCCTGAGTCACGTCGAGAGCTTCGGTGCGGTTCTTCAGACGCTTCATGACGGTGGCGAAGACACTGGCTTCGAAGGTACGGACCAGTCGTCCGAAGGCAACTCGATCTCCGTCCTGGGCCTGCAACACGAGCAACTTGATTTCATCGATGTCCATGGGAGAGTCCAATCTTTGTGATCTATGGTCTCCGTGCGGACGAACAAACCTTTGGCTTCCAGAACGTCATCCAGACGAACGAGCCAGGTGCGTACGCAACGGGGAGAATGAAAGAGAATCCAAAACGAAAGCAGTCGAACACGATTCCTGAGGAATGTGCCGATTCGACTTTGTTCAGATTGATCTGCTCGGTGAGGAGCGCTTCGGGTTACGAAGCTATGAGAGAGAGTCTCGAGATCAATCCGGTCGAACCGAGGGCACATGACGATGAGCCTTCAAAACAGAGCCGTTCGCCTGCCGGTTTATTTCCCGGCGTTGGAATCGACCCCGTCATGGTGCCCGTATGCATCAAATAAGCACGATGCATGCGCCATGCGCGACATTTGGACCATAGATGTAGTCCCTTACTGGCTTTCGCGGCGTAATCCGCGCAGAAGGCTGTGGCCTGGGCAACAACATCACGGACCACGACGACAGCAACGACGACGTTGTTGACGACATTAACTTGGTCTTGTGAGTTGAGTTGTGCCTTGACCATCTGACTATCCTCCTGCGGTTTTAACCACAGCTTTCAGAAAGGAACGTAAAGTTGGACACGTCCAGGGAAAATTCACCTGGGGTGCGTGTCAGCATCAAGCAGAAAGTTTCTGCTGATATAAAAGTAATCGGCTCAAACGCTGCTGACAAGAGGGTATCCCTCGCGTCTTGAGACGATTTGTGTTCATTTCAAACCGAAAGAACACGTCGGAAACAACAGTTTGGCGGCCCCGGGAGTCAACCGGAGCCTCCGCATGCTGGAAAAGACCACCGAATGAATCGACTGGTTCGCGGGGTGATCGAAATTTTGCAGGAAATTTGGGGAAAAGATTTTTTAGCTTAGCCTATTAAGCCGCAAACTCAATAATTGCAATCAGTTGTGGCAAGACGCAAATTCTTGCCACATTTCAAGGTCAGGACATGGAGGCGCAATAAAAAAGCGAAGCCGGGTGTGGTCGGCTTCGCTCTGGAATGTCTCAATTCATTTAGCCACAATGGCTTAGGTCGTTAATTAACCAACCTTTGAGTCAATCCATTTGACGAATCGGTCTTTCGGATTAACGCCCATGACCTTATCAACCATCTGACCACCCTTGAACAGCATGACTGTCGGGATCGCAGAGATGTTGTACTCGCTGGCGACGTTAGGGTTTTCGTCGGTGTTCAGTTTGCCGATTTTGACCTTCCCGCCGTAATCATTGGCGAGTTCTTCGATCGTGGGAGCAATCATTTTGCAAG
>SXPC01000203.1 GCA_005778225.1 Planctomyces sp.
ATCGAGAATGACTTCGATCTTCGCCTGGTGCATCTTCTTGACCATCGTCTTGAATTCATTGACGACGAAAGCCGGGTCATCATCGCGGCTCGAATACGTCGACTCGGGGCTGAAGAAGTTCAGCGTGTTGTAACCCCAGTAGTTAGTCAGGCCCTGGTCCACCAGAAAGCGATCATCGACTTTGTGATGAACAGGCAGAAGTTCGACCGCAGTCACGCCGAGGTTCTTGAGATACGCAATCGATTGCTTGCTGCAAAGCCCCGAGTAGGTACCACGCAACTCTTTAGGAATCTCGTTATTGAGAGCCGTGAACCCTTTGACGTGCATCTCGTAGATGAGTGTCTTATTCCAGGGGGTTCGCAGAGGCTTATCGCTGCCCCAGCGGAAGGAGGTGTCGACGACTGCACCGAGCGGTGCGTCAGCGGCGTTGTCTCGAGTATCGAAGGAGAGGTCGGCTTTGGGGTCGCCAATGCGATAGCAGTACATCGCATCGTTCCAGCGAACACGACGTCCGATGGCTTTGGCGTACGGGTCGAGAAGAATCTTGTGCGGATTGAAGCGGTGGCCGTGATTCGGGTCGTACGGACCGTAAACACGGTAACCGTAAAGTTGTCCGGGTTTAATTCCTGGCAGGTAGCAATGCCAGATGAAATTCTCTTTGTGCTCTAGAGGGATGCAGGCTGACTCTCGCTTATCGCGGACCGAGTCAAACAGGCATAATTCCACGCGCGTTGCGTTTTGAGAGAAGAGGGCGAAATTGACGCCGCTACCGTCCCAGGTCGCACCGAGGGGCGCGTTTTTTCCCGGCCATACCTTGATCATCTCGGGAACTTCCTCGACTGTTGCCGCTTGATCACTGTTGTCGATCGTATCACTCATTCCGACTCCCTGCGGGGATGGTCGCAGACGATCATAGCACATGGTCGAGTCGAGACCACGGCAATCAACCCATTTCCCCTAGACATCCAGACATTCGAGCTGATTGATCGTTTAGACCGTTTCTGCCCGACCGGATTCGATTGATTTCTGTAGCGCCGCAATGATTTTTGCATCCAGCAACCCCATTTCGCCGGGGGTTTTTGTCTCGCGATTCTGAAGGACGCATTGCGAAAAGTCATCCATTTCCGAGGCAAAGTGATCAACCTGCGGCAAGCTGTGTTGAATCAGTTGTTTTTCTGCGTTCTGAGAAAACAGCTTCAACCCGCGGTAGCTGAATGAGGGATCCATCTCCACGAATCCTTCCGTCCCCACGACTCGAAAGCGACGACTCTCAGTCGTTGAAAAACTGCACTCGCAGCTGGCGAGAACATCGCCGGGGTACTTCATTGTGTACGCCACGCTTTGCGGGACTTCGCGAAACCGGACATCGTCGCCGTGGTAAGCGGTCGCGAAGACTTCGGTTGGCTCTTGACCGATGCAGTAACGGGCGGCATTGATGCTGTAGATGCCGATGTCGCCGAGAGGCCCGCCGTCGAGTTCTTTGCTCAACCGAATGTTCGGAGCCTTCACGTCCTGACAGTTACTCGAGGAGAAGAGTTTGATATCTCCGAAGGCTTTCTCTTTGCAGAGTTGCATGACTTTCATGTTCATCGGCTCATAATGAAGCCGATAGGCGATGCCAAGTTTCTTGCCGGTCTCCTGCGAGGCTTTGATCATCTGCTCGCATTCGTCGACATTGCCAGCCATCGGCTTCTCACAGAAAACATGCTTACCTGCCTTGAGACCACGGATCGTGAACTCAGCGTGCATGCTGTTGGGAAGAACGATGTAGATGACATCGACGGTTTCGTCGTTGGCGAGCTTGTCGTAATTGTCATAGTTGTAGATGTGCTCCTGACCGATGCCGTAATAGTCAGCGATCTTGCCAGCTTTGTCAGGATGGCCGCTAACCAGGGCGGTCGGTTTGCTGTATTTTGATTCTGCGAAGGCGGGCAGGATTTCTTCGATCGCGAGTTTACCGAGGCCAACAATCGCCCAGCCGAGTTTGCGTTTGACGGGTTCTGGTAAGGTGAGATCAACCGCCTGTTCTTCTGGCGGAGCGAGAATGATTTTTTCCTGAGCAGTCAGGCGCGTGGCGGCTGTTCCGACTCCGACAGCTGCCATGGTTTGAAGAAAGCTGCGGCGTGAATTGAAGGGGGCGTTGATCGTCGACATAGAAAAAGCTCCTGAGAAGTAGGGTCGGAGATCGACCTTGGAGCAAGGAGTATGCCGACTCTGTGAAGAACCGCTCTAATCAAGAATCTCACATCAGCTGACAGGTAACACGTCAAAAATTGACTGAAATCAGCAGGCATCATGCGCGTCCATACGTCGCCAAGACAGCGCACCACCCACGCCGAACGCCGTTATCGCTCGTAAACCTCGGTGTAATACATCGCACTCGGGTCAATGCCTTGCTGCTGCATCGAATCAATATGTGAGCGCATCGCAGGACGATCAGCCAGCCACGGGAGTGCCCCCAGCCAGATCGCAGCGATGATCGCACAAGCGAGAGTGAATTTGAGGTAACGGAACATGAGAGGACTCTAAGTCATCGGGTACAACCCAAACGCAATATAGGCCAGCGTAAACGAAACCAGCAGGTTGAACGCTTGGCCAACGACGTACAGCGTCACCGTTTTCCAGTTGGCAAAGTAGGGTGCCAGCTCAAAAAAGTTTGTCTCTAAACCGATGCTGACGAACGCCAGGCAGAACAGCCAGCCACGCAGGTCTTTCGTGATGTCCTTGATCATCGAACCGACCAACGCGGCGTGAAAGTCATCAAACGAAGCCACGATGGAAAACAGAAGCGAAGCCGCCGCGAAGCCCAGGATGAACCGAGGAAAGCGTCTCCAGATTTCTCCGACGCCGACAGCCGGAGCGCCTGGGGCACGGTCGACGTAAGAGACCCAGTAAATCGCGACTGCCAGTGAGACGACGCCGATGAGAATGTTCTGGATCATCTTGATGGTGACAGCGATCTTCTCTGCCTCGTCTCCCAGGAGCGATCCTGCTGCGACGACGGCGCCGGTTGAGTCGATCGTCCCGCCAATCCACGCCGCGCCGACGTTCTCATTCATGCCGCTCCACTTAATAAACTGTGGCTGCAGGATCATCATGACGACCGTGAAGGCCAGTGACAGGCTGATCGCGGTGGTCAGTTCTTCCTTCTTCGCGCGACACGCAGCCCCGGTGGCGATCGCAGCCGAGACGCCGCAGACCGACATGTCCGCCGAGATGACCATGTTCAGCGACGGAGACTTCATGCGCAAAATACGCTGACCGAAGATGAACGTTGTGATGAGGACAATTGGGGTCGCAACCCACGAGACCAGAATACCACGAGGTCCCAGTTTGATCAGCTCACCAAACAGCACCTCAGCACCGAGCAGTACCAGCCCGGTCTTGATATAAAACTCGCCATTGGCTGCGGGCTTAATCCATGCGGGCGTGCCGATCGTATTACTGATAATCAGACCGACGAGCAGCGCCCACAGGACGTACTCGAGGTTGTAATACTTGATGACTTCCTGTCCGGAAAGGAGATACGCCAGGAGCGCCAATAACAGCATGGCCACGAAGCCTGGCACAAATTTCGACAGTGGCTGCCCTCGAACGATGGCTGCCAGCGTGAAAATCACAAAGAGAAAAGCACAGCTGCCAAGGACTCCCGGAGCCAGCGACGTGACCTTCTGCGTCTTCTTGTCGGTTTTGGAAAACCCATCGACCGGATTCGACTTCCAGTCGCCGGTCTTGCCGACGTAACTCTTCAATCCATTGGAGACGACAATCGGCGTTTTGCCATCCTTGTCGGGCTCACCCTTTTTGAAGGTCGAGAATTTGAACGATCCAAAGAACGCCAGGACCAGAATCAATCCGCCCAGCCAGACGGCCATCCAGTCGTCATTGAACCAGTTTTCGCCCTTGGGGGCAGGAGTCGGAGCAGGGGAGGGTGTGGTCGCAGCGTCTTGGGTGCTCATTCATTCAACCTTCGAAGAGCTTGAAGCCGGATCGATCTCCAGACTTCAATTCACGGGCGTGATAGCAGGCAGACCAGCCAGAATACTCTTTCCATCACCAGGTGTCGATGTAAACGAGTGTGATCATTGGATTAGGACTTCAGAGTTGTCCCAGCACGATAAGTAATATGAAACGACCGCCACACCGAGCGCGCACGTCAGCGGCACTTACGAGCGATAAGCGGCTCGCAGCTCCGAAATGATCTCCTGCTCCAGCAGAAGATCGCGACCCTTGGGAATCCAGCCCGACGGGCGAGTCTGGCCGACGACGTAATTTAGGTCGCGCTGCAGAGGCTGGTTTTCAGAAAACGTCGCTGCGCCTGTGGAGTTGGCAGCGAGTCCTCCTTTGAGGTCTTCCAGTTGTTTGACGGCTTCGACAGTGACGAAGTAACCCGTTCCATTTTCTGCCGGGGTTACATAGACAAAAACTTTGCGACGGATCGACTGTAGCGAGCTTTCCATGCGGTTCGCCAGTCCGACCGATTCGTGATGCCACGGTTCCAGAATGCCAGAGCCGACTTTGAACTGTGTTTCAATCACACGACCGAAGCGATCTTCGCGTTCGATTTCAAACAGATAGGTGTGGAGCACGTCGATTGTTCGTTCCCACAGCATCTCCTCATTATTCGTTTGCACGAACAGCGGATTGGTGGCAGGAGGGGCAGACGCGCTGCGCATGGTCGCGCAGCCAGACGGCAGATTGCCAATCAGACATAAGAGGATCAGGAAATAGCGGAACGCTCGTGACAAGCCGTCTTCTCTTCCTTGAGGAGATTGCATTCCTGTGAATGGGTCGGGATCGTCGCAGATCGGGCCAAACGCATCAAGAGGAATGACGAGAGCCCGATTTTCCTTACAAAGTCCTATGTTCTCCAGCTTGCCAGCTCGTTGTTTTCTGCCTGCTTCTTGACCAGAACCATCGGAACAACCGGCAGAAACTTTCCAGCTTTCCAGTCACTACAGGCAAAATCTTTGGAATAACCGTTACAGACTGACCGATAGAACTGAGTAGGGACTATGTCTGATCCCTGGTTCGAGAACTTGCCAGTGATGGCAAGGCCGACCAAATAAGCCGAATCAGGGTCCCCTTTTTCCGCATCATTCGCAAATCTCTACCCGGATCCGGGGCCACCCGATGACGGGGCACGCTAATTCAAGTCGTGCAAGTCAACTTGGAGGAGTACCAGTCATGTTGTTGAAGCGACAGTGGATTCTCACCGTCGGGGTCCTGGCCGTTGCCCCGACCGTTACCATGGCAGCGCCATGGGGCAAAGACAAAGCAGACGCAGCCGCTCAGACGGCTGGTGTCGACAATCAGCAAGTCGCCAATTCACTGGCTGCTGAGCTGAAGAAGGCGAAACAAGCCGGCGTCCCGATCGAAGGTCAGGATGTCAAAATCGTCTATCAGAATGGTGTTGCTACCATTCAAGGTAAGATCAAAGACGCCAATCAGAAGACTGTCGTGACGCAGATTCTGAAGAACTATCCTGGCGTCACTCAGGTCAACAATGAAATGACCTTGATGAGCCCACAGGTCCGGACAGCAATGGCTCCCACGCCAGCTGCTCCTCCTCGCGGGATGATCACCCAGGCGAGCTATGACGACACCCCGCTGACTGCTCCAGCTCCACCAGCTGGCGTCAGCAATCAGGCGATGGCTCAACAGATTGCCCAGGCCATGGAAATGGCTGGCATTCAAGGCCAGGACATGGAAATCCGCTTCAAGAGCGGCACGGCGACGATCATCGGAGCTGTCTTCTCTCCAGAGCAACGCATGATGGCTGAACAAGTCGTCGGCCAAGTTCCTGGCGTCGGTGCTGTTGACAACCAACTGCAAGTCGCTGGCGGTGCCGGTCCTTACGGCGGTTCACCAATGCAAGCCGCTTATCCTCAGCCTGGTATGCCACAGATGCAGGGTATGCCGCCAATGCAAGGGATGCAGGGCATGCCAGCGATGCCAGCCAGTTATCAGCAAGGCATGGCTCCTCCAGCCGGTATGATGCCACCAGCCCCAGGCTATTCGGCATCATCCAGCAACATGGTCTACAACCAGCCAAACATGCCTCAGCACTCTTGGCCGACCTACGCGGCTTACCCGAACTCAGCTGCGGTGTCTTATCCGAAGCAATACTCGGCTTCAGCCTTCCCTTACATCGGCCCATTCTACCCATATCCTCAGGTTCCACTGGGATGGCGTAAATCAAGCCTCGTCTGGGAAGACGGCAGCTGGCAGCTCGAATTCGACTCAAAGACCGATCGCTGGTGGTGGTTCGTCCATCCAAAGAACTGGTAATGACAACTCAAAAGCGAGCAGGGAGCAACAAACTCCCTGCTAAGCTGGAAACGTAAGTCTCGATCGCTCCAAACTTCTCTCCAGCATGCATTTGTGGGCATGCGAGTGATGCCGAAAGACGTTCTCCTGGTCAGAGAACGTCTTTTTTTATGCGCGACACAACCGTGCTGATCGCTACGACGATCGTTCTCGGAAAAATCCTCAAATCCGCACCATTTTGACAAAGTCAGGCCCTCAGGCTCGACGATAACACAGATGAGCCCCCGGATATTTTTTGTGACGTCAAGCACGACGACCACAGCACAGCCGGGGTACTCAATAAGTCACTTAACAGCCCGGTTTCACTCGCAAGAGAAAATCGGGATCACGTCCAAAGACGGATGATCGTCAGCCAAGTTCGTGCAGTCTGCTTGAGGAACAACAGCCTGCATCACAACGATCCGGAGGAGACCTCGATGTTCCCAACTCAACGCTTCGTTCGTCAACTCATGCTCGTCGCGGTGATTGCCACCACGACCACGCTGTCCAGCGGCTGCGAGCTGTTTGGAGGTTTCACCGTCGTTGCCTTCAATCTGGCAAGATTCTGGGGAACGACCCCCTTGATTCCGGTTCCGTCTTATTGGAGCCAGAAGATTGAAGACCGTTACCACATGGAAGAGTACTACCTGAAAGTGCCGATTCTCGACCCAGTCGAAGGGGAGAATGCTCCGATCTTCTGCATGGACCCACCATCTCCAGACGAAGTCGTCCGCTCACTGCCAGACGACACATCAGGCGGAGTGGCCTTCCTGTCAGAGACCTCGCGAAACAATGTTCGCATCGTGGTCGAACCAATTGTCGACCGCCTGGGCGAATGCCGCTTCTACCCGATGGTCGGTCCAGCTAAGCTCCACAGCTGTCACTATAAGTGTACCGTCTACTTCGAGAAGACGATCCGCAGTAGCTGGCCGGTTCCGTTCAGCCACACTGATCAGGTCGAAGACGTCGTCTACATCGACCACGATCACCTGATCCGCTGTGCTGGCCCAGCCGCTCCGTAATCCCAATTCCGCTCCTCCGCCTTGCGTCTGAAGTTCCTCATCTGATCGGACGCGACGGATGAACCCGGCTGACACAAGCCGACGCTGCCCCTTGGCACGTCGGCTTTTTTCGTTTTGATGATCCCGTCTTACGTGCCACGCATTCATCGAAAGTGTGCCACGGCCGTGTCGGCCGTGCAGCTGCGCATCAAACATTACCAATCACACGGCTGACACAGCCGTGGCACACGGTCATTCCACTTCACCTGTCGCTTATTTGTAATCCAGGTGATCCGGTCGGGGCAGGTCTTTGATATTCGTAAGCCCAAACACTTGCAGGAAGCGGGCCGTGGTGACGTAGCGATGCCCCCCCTCGGTGCCTTCGGTCGTCGTCACCAGATCACGGGCGGCGAGTTGTTTGACGCAGCTCATGACGTTCTCGTGTTCGAGCGCCTTCAGCTGCTCGATGGTGACAGGCTGCTTGTAAGCAATGAACGACAGGACTTCGACGACTTCCTGGGAGAGTCGCACTTCCTTGGGAGCCAGTCCGAAAACTCGATTGCGAATTGGCTCGAATTCATACAGCAGCTTCAGGTGATAGCCACCTTCCTGAAGATCAATCCGGTAAGGCCGCAGCTGCTGCTCGTACTTCTCATTGAGTTTGGAAATTGCCTGCTCAATAACCTCCGGCTTGCCGTCCTGATTGAGATACCCCGACATCCGTTTGAGGGTCAGACCTTCTCCGCCGACAAAGAGAAACGCTTCAACAATCTGCTCCAGGGAAAGCTTCGGCAGCTCTGTCTCATCGTCGACGTTGCGGTCTCGAATGAGGCGTCCATCGTCGCGACGCTTCGCTTTCGTCTCAGCAACGGGGGAATCATCAATGACAGCATCTTCACTTGCAGGCATTTCGAGCCTCGCAAGTTCGGGGAAATCCATTTCCGACTGCTCGGTGATTTCGAGCGCGCGTTGATAAGCCGCCTCGATCTCATCCATCGAAAATTCATCGCTCGCAACTTCTTCTTCGAGAAGTTCCTGCTCGTCGTCGGCGCCGGAAGTCATGTTCGTACCCGCAAACCTAAGAAAAAAGGGGTTGCGTAGTATAGGTCAGAATGATGTTTTCAGGCCAGACGAGTTCATCAGTACGTGTGGAGTAAAGGCTTAAGTGATCTCTTCAAGAACTCTTCGCGGTAGACCAAGATTGACGACATGAAGATCGCCCAAAACAACTTTTGCTTGTTGATTCAAAAAACCTGTCTTTGATGACACAAACGTCACCGTCGTTTTCGCTCGAATGCACGCCGAGCCCGGAATTCCGGTCTGAGCATCGAGACCTGACGGCAAATCGATCGCGACGATGTCGATACCCGTTTCATTCATCATGCGGATTGCCGTTGCATAAGGCTCACGCACTTTTCCTGTCGTCCCGGTTCCCAGCATCGCATCGACCAAAAGAGAGGCCGATTGCCAGTCAGTGGCCCAACTTTTCAGTGTCTCGGTATCGCCGTCCTTCAGTTCGCGGATCTTGAAGCCCGCACGTTGGATGATATCGTAATTGGCTTTCGCATCCGGGCTGAGTTCATCAGCGGTTGCGAGAAGGTCGACTCGCACGTCATACCCTCGTCCATCCAACTGGCGGGCAATCGCCAGTCCATCCCCGCCATTATTCCCCTTGCCACAGATAATCCAGACCAGCACGCGCTCGGGGAGCAAGGTTTCAATCACATCCGCCGCCCCGCGAGCCGCATTCTCCATCAGCACCAGACTGGAGATGCCATACTTCTTAATAGCCACTTCATCGACCCGACGACTCGCGTCAACAGAAAGCACACGTTTCTGAGTCATCGCGTCCCCCTCTTGGATTTCCCTAGCGCCCAGCGCCTAATCCCTAACGCCTATTCCTCAATCAACCCCAGCAGACGATCCCGGTTGACCGTATCCATGTCCTCACCATCGCGGACTTCCTTCTTTGTCTCCAGGAACATCGGAACGCCGCGGAAGCGCTTGTCGTTCATGAGAAACCGAAACGGCTCGATCCCCAGCAAGCCCTCGCCGATGTGATCATGTCGGTCGACGCGTGACCCCAGCGCTTTCTTGCTGTCGTTGACGTGGAAGGCTTTGATCCGCTTTGTTCCGATCAGTTTGTCGAACTCTTTGAAGGTCGCGTCGTACTGCTCCTTCGTTCCGAGTGGATAACCCGCCGCGAAGATGTGGCAGGTATCGAGACAGACACCCACGCGGTCCTGATCATTCATCCCGCCGATGATCGCTTGAAGATGCTCGAAGCGGTAGCCCAGGCTCGAGCCTTGACCTGCGGTCGTTTCGAGGAGGGTCAGAACTTTAATTCCGTCGGTCTTCGCATGAATGCGATTCAACGCATCGATAATCCGATCAATGCCTTCCTGCGGCGTCGATTCATTGTGACTTCCCGGGTGCATGACAACCCCCATCAGGCCGAGTGTCTCTGCTCGCAACAACTCGATTTCAAAGGCCTCGATCGACTTCTCCCACAGTTCGTCATCAGGCGAGCCGAGGTTAATCAGGTAACTGTCGTGAGCACAGCATTGCGTCAAGCCATGGGTTTCGACAGCCTGTTTGAACGAGTCGATGTCGGCCTGTGTGAGAGGCTTGGCTTTCCACTGGTTGTTGTTCTTCGTGAAGATCTGCACGGTCGGCATTCCATAACCGCCAGCCGAGTCCGCCGCTTTGTAGTAACCTCCTGCGATCGACAAATGCGACCCCACCATCGCCTGCTTCTGCTTCGCCATCACTCTGCTTTCTAATATTCAGACCAATGCTCACGGCCTCAGATTGACAGCTTAAGCCAATGAATACAAGCAAGCCGCGTCCAGGCTCTTCCCTATCGCCCAGCGCCTAATGCCTAGCGCCTCTTTACGGATGCTGTGACTTCCACCACAGCTGCCACGTTCGTTCGTTGTACCCGAAGTTCTGCCCGGTAATTGAGACGAGGGCATCGAGCACTTCCATGTTTTCCTGAGCCATGCTGACATTGACCATGTGCGTGATCGGCTTGCGATTCGAATAAACCTGCACACCATATGGCAGCTGTCCGGTCCGCATCATGGCTTCGATTTCCGGGGGAAGCACGGCATTTGCTCCGAATCCAACATTCCCGCCGGCCCCGATCCCCACGCCGTATGTGGGGACTGCTTCTTCCTTCTGGTACTGGTGAACGGTCACCAGGGCTGCGATTAAATGAGGAACCGCCTTCTCTGCTCCCAGTTCGCCCAGCGCCGTTCCTGCACGCCGCACAACAAGATTGGCAGAGCTGGATAAGGCATGGATCAGGTAAGGGATCGCCTGATCAACCTTCCGAGTCATTTTGATCGCCTCTAGCGCGGTCTGACGAATATGCCCATCAGAATCGGTGACGGTCATTTCTACAAGCCGGGCTACGGCGCCGGTGTGATCGATGTTGGCAAACAGCTCGACGGCCAGCTTGCGAAATTCCCGATTGTTATCGTACTGGAAATACTTCGACAGACCTTTGAGGGCCAGCGGATCTTTTAACTGCTTGAGTTCATCCATCGCCTTCTGCTTAGCCACCCCGCCGTTGACCAGCCAGCCGTGCCACATGCGAGCCTTGGCGTAGTACTGTTTCTCGACTTCGCGGTCTTCTGACGATTTTTCCAGAAGCTCCAGTTCTTCGGGGGTCACATACCGCCCTCGATACTTCACCATGCCCAAAGCTGACATGTGCTCGTCTCGGGTTCCCCAAAGTCCATTGCGTTTCGTTCGACCGAGGGCGTAGTTCGCTTTCTCGTGCTCGGGATCGATGTCGAGGATTGATTTCAGGTGGGTTTGTCGCTCGAGTTTTAAATCGGACTGCCTGCACCATTCCGCCAACGCCCACTGATCTTCAATCGTCATGGGAGCAAGGCGAGCTTTGCGTTCATACTCGTCAATCAGACCCGGGCGTGCAGTGACAAACGCGACTTCGTTGAGATTCAGCTCGACGGTGGCGCCTGAAAGCGACCGGATCACATACCCGCCGTCTTTTTGAGTGGTGTGAGACGCCTGCCCATGCAGTTCGCCTCCCGATTTCAGTTGAACCAGATCCGCGCGCACTTCCGGTATGAACGCCAGCAGCGTCAGCAGGAAGCCACAGCAGAACAAGTGTTGGTTCACGTCAGGCAGGACTCGGCGGGTAGGGCGAACAGACGAGACAGTCGGACTACCATATTATCGTTCGCTGAAGCGTCGAACAAATACTTTCTGGACGATCAGACGCACAAGCCGTGGACAAGTCGTGACGATCAGGACGGGAGCACGACGAAAAATCATGCGAAGTAACGACATCGATCGAAAAAAATTGGATTTTCGCCCCTGTCTCCGTATCATCACATTGGTTAACGATCAGGTCAGATGGTCTGTGCCCGCCATACGGGATTTTCCAGATGAGCCGTTTATGATCGTTGGACCTGCAAATCGGACGACATAAGCCAGGTTGAACAGCCACATCGACTTGCGTCGATAGTACGCGACACGGGACGCCTCCCGGCTGGACACACTATTCCCATCGACAACGCCTCACTCGGGACGCTGTTTCATGATCTCATCACTTCGCCCCCTCGTGATTCGCACTTTACTGGCGGTCTTCTGCCTGTCTGCTGCCATCGCGACCCCTGAAATTTCGGCTCAGCAACTGCCGAGTCCTGAACTCCTGTCGCGTTATGGACTGGAAATGGGCTGGTGGGGATATGCAGTCATCAACTCCCAGCGAGATAAGATCCGCAACATCTCTTTCACGGAAGAGATGGTCTTCATGCAGTCAGCTGGCGGATATATTACTGCCTTCGATGCAGAAACCGGCAAGCGAATGTGGGTCTCCAAGCCCGGCCTGTTCGATGCCGCCACATTTGCCGTCACCGCCAACCGCGAGCTGGCCGTCGTTGTCAGTGGATTGAAAATTTTTGCCTTGGACCTTCAAAGCGGCCACCAGCTGTGGGAGCTTGATTCTCCCCAGTTTCCTTCGACAGCCGTCGCGTTGGATAAAGATCGCCTGTACTTCGGCACTCTCTACGGCACTGTCTTCGCTTATGATCTCTATAAGGTAAAGGAGCTCTTTGAAGCTGGGAAACTCCCACAATTCACAGAATCTGCCGAAGTCTGGCGTTACCGGACCAGCCAGGAAATCACCACCACGCCGCTGATCATGAAAGACCTGCTGATATTTGCCAGCCGCAACGGGTCTGTTTTTTGCGTGGATGGAAAGAGCCGAAAGCTGCATTACCGCTTTGAAACCGATTCGGCCATCACGGCTCCGCTGACGACCGATGGAAAGCAACTCTTCGTCGCGTCTGAAGATTACAACAATTACAGCATCGACCCGCGTGATGGCACGGTGAACTGGCACTATGTGTCCGGCTTCCCCATCAAGCAGGCTCCAATTCCGGTTGGAGATCAACTCTTCATCACACCACGCGGCGGGGGACTGACAAGTATCGATGCAAAGACCGGGGTCAGGAACTGGGATTCGAACCTTGCCAACGCTGACCACTTTCTGGGAGTTTCAAAGACGCGCATCTTTGCGGGTGATTTCCTCCAGAATCTGTTGATTCTGGATCGCAGCACTGGGCGACTGGAAGGCAAGATTCCCATGAAGATGTGCAACGTGTGGCCCGGGAATCCTCGGACCGACCGTATCTTCGTGGCCAATGAGGCGGGCCTGATTATCATGCTTCGAGAACGCAGTCAGGAGTTCCCGATTTACCATATCGCCCCGGAAGAGCGACCGCTCCTTCCTGAATTTGCGACGGAAGGCGGTTCAGGCTCTGCACCTGTGCCAGCTCCCAATAACCCGCTTCGAAAGCCAGAGGAAGCACCTAAGGATGAGCCTAAGAAACCTGTGGTGATTCCGTTCCCAAGTGCCTTCTAATCAGAGGGTAAAATGATACGCTAAAGGCCATCCAGGACTTATTCGGATGGCCTTTTTTAATGAGCGGCCTGAAAATATCGAAATGCTGTCCATTTGCTCTGAGTCGGCTTGGTTCGCCTTTTCCAAGCAATTTGTTCGCCACACAGGCCCAATGACTTGCCTGTAAAAAATATTTTTTTATGATGGCCAGACTCACGGCTAATCGCCGCGCGTCAGACAGCCCCAATTGCAGCGCCGAACGATGTTCACCGCATTTTGACTTGAAGTGCGGTGATTTGTTTTTTTAGCGATTCGCACCCGGCGCGTCCGTCGTACCTGCAGCTAGTTAGTCGCAGGTCTCGTCCATACAACGGTTTATGTCTTCTAGGCAGGTTGAGTCATGAAAGTCCGCGCCAGCGTCAAACGCATCTGCGAACACTGCAAAGTGGTCCAGCGTAAGGGAAAAGTCTATGTGATTTGCTCGGCTAACCCACGCCATAAGCAACGCCAAGGCTAATTTTCATAACTTCCCGTTTTCAAATAAGTTACAGTTAACGAATACACTCGGAGCTGGTTTATGCCTCGCGTTCAAGGGGTCGACATCCCAAACGATAAGCCTGTTTACATTTCCCTCAGCTACCTCTATGGCATTGGGAAAGTAAACTCGGTCGATATCTGCCGTCGCTTGGAAATCGATCCTCAGATGAAGGCCAAAAGCCTGAACGACGACGATATCGCAAGAATCAACTCTGTCCTCGATACAGACTACGTGATCGAAGGTCAGCTGCGTCGTCAGATTGGCCAGAACATCCAGCGTCTCCAGGCGATCCACAGCTATCGCGGGATTCGTCACCGACGTGGTCTGCCTGTTCGCGGTCAGAACACTCAAACCAACGCCCGTACTCGTAAGGGTGTCCGTAAGACAGTTGCCGGTAAGAAGGGCGTTAAGGACATGAAGCACTGATTTGTCTGCTGCGTCGATACGCATCGGAAAGTCGTCTTTGGTCCTCCATATTCCTGCACAATTCTCCTATAAGCCTTCTCTAAGTAAGCGAGTCGATTCGTGGCTAACGTCAAGAAGAAAAAGATCCGCAAGAACGTCACCCGCGCCATTGCCCACATCAAAGCGACGTTCAACAACACCATGGTGACGATTACCGACACCAACGGTGAAGTTCTCTGCTGGGCATCAGCCGGTACTTCTGGTTTCAAAGGTTCTCGTAAGAGCACGCCATTCGCTGCTCAGCGTGCTTCCGAAATCTGTGCTGACCGCGCTCGCAAGTTCGGCGTCCGCGAAATGGAAGTCCGGGTCAAGGGGCCAGGTTCAGGTCGCGAGTCAGCCATCACTGGCCTGCAGACTGCTGGTATCTCGATCAAGCTGATCGAAGATGTCACCCCGCTGCCACACAACGGCTGCCGCCCTCCTAAGCGTCGCCGCGTCTGAGAAATGCCGCTTTTGCGGCTTTCGGCACGAAACGAATACTATCCCGACGCCCTTCTGGTTTTCGCCAGTCACTTTGCGTCGGCTTTCTCGAAGACACTGCATTCTCACCAACCGGAGTAAATACCCATGCGGATTCGTTGGCGTGGACTTGAACTTCCCAGCCGAGTTGTGCCCGATGCGGCCAGCATGACCTCTCGCTACGGTAAATTCGTGGTCGAGCCATTCGAACGTGGCTTCGGTTCAACGATTGCGAACTCGATTCGTCGAATTCTGCTGTCCAGTCTCGAAGGTAGCTCGATCACCCGCGTCAAGATTCAGGGCATTCAGCACGAGTTCACCAACATCCCGGGGATTGTCGAAGACATCACCGATATCTGCCTGAACCTGAAATCGGTCATCGTCAAGAACCACAGCCTGAGCACCAAAACTCTGCGTATCGAGCGTCACCATCGTGGCGTTGTCACTGGTGCAGACATCATCACTGACGATCAAGTCGAGATCCTTAATAAGGACCTCGTGATCGCCACCATGACCGATGACGTTCCTCTCTACATCGAGTTGACTGTCGAGAATGGCCGTGGTTACATCCCAGCCAACGAGCATTATCAGCAGGAAGCCGAAGTCGGCGTCATTCCTCTGGATGCGATCTTCTCGCCAGTGGAACGCGTCCGTTACGCCGTCGAAGATACTCGCGTCGGTCAGCGTACCAACTACGATAAGCTGATTATGGAAATCTGGACCAACGGCACCGTCAAGCCAGAAATGGCTCTCGTCGAAGCCGCCAAGATCATGCGTAAGCACCTGAACCCGTTCATTACCTACAAAGAGCCAGGTCCAGAACTTCGTCCAGAAGGCGGTCTGCTCGGTATGATGGAACAAACGGGCTACTCTCCAATCGATCTCGAACTGGAAGAGAAGCTCAACCAGAGCCTGGCTGAACTCAACCTTTCTGTTCGTGCAACGAACTGTCTGGAATCAGAAGGTATCAACACGGTTCGCGACCTCGTTGGCAAGACCGACGATCAGTTGCTCCAGGTCCGCAACTTCGGCGAGACAACGCTGGTCGAAGTTCGTGAGCGTCTGGGCACCATCGGTTTGCGACTGGGTATGAAACTGCCGAAGTCCGCATCCGCCAAGTAATCATTACCAATTCCGGATCATCGACCCTTTGGAATCACCAGAGGGTCTTGTCCTTTGATCAACGATACGAGCCATTCCCATGAGACACCGCAACACCGGCCGTAAACTCGGCCGTAACGCCTCTCACCGCAAAGCCATGTTCCGCAACATGGCCGTCAGCCTGATCATTTCGACCAACGTTCCAGAGGACGCTGAGAACGTTCCGAAGGTTCCAGGTCGTATCGTCACGACGGAAGCCAAGGCGAAGGAAATCCGCCCAGCCGTCGAGAAGCTGATCACCCTGGCTAAGAAGGCGATCAAGCATAAAGAAGCTGCTCGTCAGTTCGAAACAACTGCTGAGAAGAACTCAAAGACCTGGGAAGACTGGCGTAAGTCACCAGAATGGCAGAAGTGGAACGCTGCGATCTCTCCAGCCATCGCGCTGCGACGACGTGCGTTTGCTGATCTGCGAGACAAGAATGCTCTCCGCATTCTGTTCGACGAACTGGCTTACCGCTTCCGCAGCCGCGAAGGTGGTTACACTCGTATTGTCCGTCTGGCGACTCCTCGTCTGGGCGACAACGGTACTCGGGTCATTCTGGAGTTCGTGGGCGAGAACGATCGCACGAAGAAGAAAAAACGAGCTGCTCCAGTCGTTGAAACTGCTGCTGAGTAATTCGCAGTAGGTACGGTTCAAAGAAAAAACCTGTCGCTTTTGCGACAGGTTTTTTTATGCGCGGAACGCGTCGGACATTTGCTATCGGGCAGTGACGAATGTTTGAAATGGTGCCGTTGCTGTCGCGAAAAGCGATGGCACCCAGAAGAGCGGCTTCGCATCAGCTGACGGGCTGATAATGGAGGCCATAACCTGCAATAACCCCTGAATCCGGAATCATTTCCATTTTGGAGAACAGCTGCATGTGCAGGCCGTTGAGGAAGCCCCAGTCGTCTAAATCATGCTGAAGCTCAAAAGCTTTGATGAGAGTGGGGACATCGAGTTCGAGAGTGGCTTCGAAGTTGGTCGAGTCCTCGTTCTTGCGAGCTCTGAGGTCAAGGATATCGACATTCTGGCCGGCTAGAAATGCGCAGATGCCACGCAGCAAGCCCGGGGCGTCTTTTCCGCTCAGGTGCAGAAACATGCGTGTTGTGTCTCGAGATTTGGGAGCCTGGCTCTCGACGCGAGGAGCGAATGAGACCGACAGGCCATAGGCCCGTCCCGCATCGGAGAGGTGCTGGATAATGACCTCCGGCTGTCGATGATCAGGAAAATTAGCCGCGATGATCATGGTCAGGTGTTCGTTGACGACCGTCTGGCTGGCTTCGAACATGTCGCCGCCGAGTTCAGCGAGTGCTGTGGTGATCGCGGCGATGATTCCGGGGCGGTTTTGGGCGTGGAACATGAGGACGCAACGTTGTGGCATGAGGCGATTCCTGCTCAACCTTCCGTCAGTTCCACGTCTTGAGAAATCGCATTGATCTCGGACGATGCCCTTGACGTAGTGAGTCTGTGTATGGGATGCTCGATCAGGTTTGGTGGGCCGCTGAACGTCGTGTCGGCTAGAGCGAAATCGTCGGTCTGATTGCCACTCAAAGAAGTGAGGTGAGGTGACTTGGGATGTGTTCTGAGCAACCAATCAAAAATCGCTCATGGATTGTAGGTCTTAGGCGATATCAAGTCAATTTTCAGATTTGATCCTTCATCAAATCTTGGGGAATACAGAGGAATCATGTCATCATCAGTTCCGAACGATTACCAGAAGGCTTTCGTCGCCCAAGCACCGGAAAGTCTTGATTCCCGTAGTCTTACGGTGAGAATGGTCTCGCTTATTGTCCTAGGGATCCTGATTTTTACCCTGGGGTTGACGTTCTTTCAGATCCTTTCTGCGTTCCTGCTCCCGATGTTCCTGGCAGGGATCCTGACGATCATCTGCCAGCCGATTTACAGCTACTTTCTGCGACGCTTCAATAACAAGCGTTACTGGGCCGCCGGCGTAACCACAACCGCTCTTGTTTCCATCATCATGATTCCGACGGTGGTCGGCATTCTCATCGGATCACTGCAGTTATACACACTCGCGACGCATCATCTCGATGCCGATAACTGGTCTCAATCTGTCGACGAAGTGGCACAGCGGCTGAACATTCGCAAGGCAGCGGAATGGTTACAAAAAACCTTCCCCGAGGCGAGAATCGATGAGTTCATTGAAGGCCTCGACAAAGAGGCTGAGCAGGTCATTAACGGTCAATCATCGAACACAGAATCAGAAGCTTCAACGACATCCGATCCTGCTGCGGATGCGGAGGGGGTCGGTGTCGTCAAGAATGCGAATTCGCCGGAGGTACCCAGCCCACTCGAAAAATCTGAGACGCAGTTCGAGGAACTGGGTAAGGCCGCTGGCAACTCATCGAAACTGGGGATCGAAACCGCGACGACATCTGATGAGGTAACACCGAACGAAAATCATCGCGATGGCAAAGGGATGATGCATCCCGTTGAGCTGGAGATCCGCAAGCGTGAAGAAGAGATCCGTATGGGGCTTCAGAACTTCTTCGTTCAGATGGTGCAAACGACGCTGACCCCTGGTAACGCGCTCTCGTCATTCAACATTCTGGCGTCCCTCAGCTGGTCTGCGATGGGAGTCGTGATCTTTATCATCGCGATTTATTACTTTCTGGCTGACGGCCCGGCTCTGCTCAAGGCGTCCGAAGAGATGATTCCCGTCAACACGGAACACCAGCGGCGTCTTTATCAACAATTCGCGATCGCGGTGCGAGCCGTCATGACGTCCACCATGCTCGCAGCAGGCGGGCAGGGGATTGCAACCTCTGCGATGTTGTGGTTCCTGGGCTTCGGCCACTTCTTCCTTTACACCATCGTCTGCACCCTCGCTGCTTTGATTCCACTGGGCGGCATCTGGCTGGTGTGGTTTCCCTGTATGATCATTCTGTTCTGGGACGGCTCGTACTTCTGGGGAACAGTCCTGTTTCTGTATGGGTTCTTCGTCGTCGGAACGATTGATAACGTCCTTCGCGCGTATATTCTGAACTCCGATGCGAAGCTGCATCCGCTGCTGGCATTCGTCACGATCCTCGGCGGCTTGCAGGCGATGGGGCTGTGGGGAGTGTTCATTGCACCGATCGTGGCTTCGGTTCTGCATGCCCTGGTGGTCATCTTCAACCAGGAACTGGCGGACCTCACGCGTGATCGCAATCTACTGAAAGAATCGTCGCCGAATATCCCGATCCCGGATGCTCCCACATGACGAAGCGTGCCGCGAAGTCCGGCCTTCTCGTCTGGCTGATGGAAACAAGCCAGCCGATGTATCTGGTGGATGTGAAGCGTCGGATTCGATTCTTCAATCATGGATCGGAGATGCTCTTCGGAGTGACCGCGGGGGATGTCCTCGGCAAACGCACGCCTTTCGCCGCCGGGCTGACGATGAGCGATGAATTCTCGACCGGGAATGAATCGCTGGAGAAACTGCTGTCACGCCTTTCGCCTCCGCCTGAATGTTTCACGTCGGGAGATATCGCGACGCTGCCGCTGGATGCAGGCAGTACTGTCATCCAGTTTCTGCCGCTGCGTGATCCATCGGGCCAGATTGAGACGATTCTATGCTTCATTATTCCGGCTGTTGATCAGCAGCCGAGTGGTGACGTCGGCAACTACTGGCATCGATTCCTGGCGCAAGAGCTCGCAAAAGAACCGTGGTCGACGATTCACCTGGTGGGACGATCGCAGCTGTGGCAGAAAGTGAAGCGACAAGCGGATGTTGCTTCTCGAGCTCGCTGTCCGGTCTTCATCAGTGGATCTGTCGGGACCGGCAAGTCGGCGCTGGCCCGGTTTATCGTGCAATCCTCACATGACCGTGCGAGTCGCGAGGTGATCTCTTTTGACACGAAGACCATTACGATTACTGCGTTTACCAATCACATCAAAGCGATTCTCGAACGCCAACAGCAGGGCGAATTCAAAAACGGTGTCATCCTCCTCGATGATATCGAGGGGGTTCCCAGAGATGTTCAACTGAAACTGAGTGAACTCGCGACACACGGAACCTGGCTGATCGCGACCTCTCGACAAAGCCTTGATGAGCTTCGACTGCAGAACCTGCTGGCCCCCGAGTTTGACCTGCTGATCTCCAGTCTCGTTATTGAACTGCCGACGTTGCGCGAACGAGGTCCCGAGGATCTGGCGCTGCTCATGCAGATGTTTATCGCGGAGCAGAATCTCACTGCTGAAAAACAAGTCTCAGGATGGACCGAAGAGTTCCTGCTGGAAGTGATTGAATACCAGTGGCCTGCCAATCTTGCGGAGCTTCGAGACGTCATTGGACAGGCTCATCAGCAGGCCAGAGAGACAAAGCTGACACCGGCTGACCTCCCGTTTCGTTTTCGGATGGGGAAAGATGCTCAGCAACTTCGCGTCGAACAGGCATCACAGGACAAGCCATTCGAACCGCTCGATCTGGAGAAGCATCTGGAGCAGGTGGAACGACGCCTCATCGAACAGGCGATCGTCGCGGCCGGTGGGAACAAGACGCTCGCGGCGCAGTCGCTGGGGATGACGCGGGCGAAGTTTTACCGTCGGCTGGAGCAGCTCGGGGTAATGGAAGGTTAATATCGCCGCTTCCCTGCGGTCACGAAGTTATCAATCGCGAAAAAGCCTAAAATATTTGACCACAGGTTGGCCCATGTGGAATCCATATTGGAGTAATGTCACAAAACATGACGGTGAATTCGAAACAGAAGGCCATGGCAAGCTGAATGTATTAAGTGTCCTCGCGTTCTTTTTGGCATTGCCTGGTGTGCTATTGTTTCTGGCAGTTGTGTTTGAACCGCCCCCGCCACCGAATCTTAGTCCTGAAGAATATTCTCAATACGATATCCCATGGGGGCTGTTCATCATGGTTGCGCCTTTCGGATTGGCGTCGTGTATTGTTGGAATGATTTCTCTCTTTCAGGACGGCAAAGGCAAGATACTTGCCTTGTTATCGATCATTGCTGCTCTTCCTGTGGCATTGTTCTTCCCACTATTCGTTATTTTGTTCCCGTTCTTCCTACTGATGCTGCTTGGTCAATGAAAATCCAGACGCCCATGCCTCTTTTTGTTTAGCTTTCTTCGCGGTTTTGGTATTCCTATGGTCCGCCTTCGCGACATCACAGCTGATCACGAGAATGTTTGAAAGTCATCCATGCCGTCGAACAATCCGAAAATCCAGGAAGCGATCCAAAAAGCAGACGTTCTGGTCGATGCGCTGGAGTACATTCGTCGGTTTCGTGATCGTCACATTGTGATCAAGCTCGGCGGATCTGCGCTGGAAGAGCCGGAAGCGGTCCGTGAGTTTTTGACGGATGTGATCTTCCTGGAATCGGTCGGCATGAAGCCAATCATTGTGCATGGCGGTGGGAAGTCGATCAGCCGGGCGATGAAGGATGCGGGGATCGAGCCACGCTTTGTGCAGGGACGACGCTTCACCGATGAATCGACGATGAACATCGTCGGCGATGTTCTTGCCGGGGAGATCTGCGAAGCGGTCGTGCAGGAGATCCAGGCACAGGGAGGACGAGCAGTCGGGCTGAACTTCAAGTCGCAGAATATCCTCATCGCAGAGAAACTGATGCTCGATGACGAAGCCTCCGGTGAGAAGATCGATCTGGGGCAAGTCGGCCATGTCGTTGATATTCAGCGTGATATCCTGCTGGCGATGTGTCGCGCGGATACGATTCCGGTCTTGCCATCAGTCGCGAAGGATCGTGATGGCAAGCTGATGAACGTCAATGCGGATACCGCAGCGGCTGCGGTTGCGCGACTGATTCATGCAGAGAAGCTGGTCTTCGTCAGCGATGTGCCGGGGATCTGCATGGATCGACATGACCCCTCGACGCTGATCTCGCATCTCGATGCAGCCAAGTGTCGCGAGCTGATGAAAACGGGCGTGATCGACGCAGGGATGATTCCGAAGGTCGAAGCTGCGATTGATGCGCTCAAAGCGGGGGTGAAGAAGATCCACCTGATCGATGCTCGCATCCCGCATGCCTTGCTGTTGGAGATTTATTCGACCGAGGGGATCGGGACAGAGATTGTGCTGTAATCGGAGTTGTGTGCCACGGCTGTGTCAGCCGTGCCGGGTTCACGTTTTGCGTCGAAGTGAAGAGCACGGCCGACGCGGCCGTGGCACCCTGGACCAAAATTACGCGGCTTTGCTTTCGCGGATTTCGCCGTTGTCGTTGACCTGATCGAGTTTGACGGAGAGGCGTTTACTCACACCGGCGGTTTCCATGGTGACGCCGTAGATCGAGTCGGCGACGGTCATGCTGCGTTTGCGGTGGGTGATCATGACGAACTGGGTCTGTTGCTTGAAGGTCGCCAGGACGTTGATGTAGCGGTCGATGTTGGCTTCATCCAGGGCGGCATCGACCTCATCGAGAATACAGAACGGGCTAGGCTTGTTCTTGAAGAGTGCAAACAGCAACCCGACGGCGGTCAGCGTTTTTTCGCCCCCCGATAAGAGTGACAATGACCGCAACTCTTTGCCTGGCGGACGTGCAGTGATATCGATACCGCATTCCAGAGGGTCGTTCGGATCTTCCAGGATGATGTCACCTTCGCCGCCGCCGAAGAGTTGACGGAAGAGGATCTGGAACTGGCCGCGGACACTTTCGTAGGTCTCGATGAAGAGGCGTTTGCTCTCGACGTTGATCTTGCGAATAATGTCTTCCAGGGTGAACTTGGCTTCGTTGAGGTCGGCGAGCTGCAGGGACATTTCCTTAAAGCGGCCTTCGAGCTCCTGCAGATCCTTCAAGCTGTCTGTGTTGACGGAGCCGATCATCTTGAGCTTGCGGCGCAGGCGTTCGACGCGTTCGAAGAGCTCAGTTCGGACTGCTTCGTAGTTCCAGTTCTGCTCGATTTCTTCGAGCATGCCCTCATCGAGTTGCTCAGAGTCGGCATCGGCTGACCCCGGAAGCGAGATGCCGCGTTCCTGCAGATACAGCTGATAGGAAGACGCCCTGGTCTCGGCGACATCCTGGAGTGTCATCTGGTACTCTTCCTGCATTTTCTCAGCGAGGTTTTCGAGAGTCCGCTGATGATCGCGCGTCGTCTGGTCGAGGGTGTAACGCTGCTCCTGGAGGCCTCTTAGCGTGCCACGCAGCTGCTGATCCTGCTGATGAAGAATGCCGCGTCGTGATTCGACACGAATCTTCTCGGCCGACTTCTTCTCATAGTCACCCGCAAGGCGACATTCGTTGCCGATGAGTTCATCGAGTTTGGCGCGTGTGTTGAGGACGACGAGATCGCTCTTCTCGATCCGCTGGCCTGTCTGTTCGAGACGTCGATGGGCTTCCTGCAGGTGACCTTGTCGCTGGACTGCTTCTTCATCGAGACGTTCAATTGTCTGCACGAGCGCACGCAGACGCTCAGAGCTTTGTACGGTCGACAGCTGGAGCTCGGCGAGTTCTTCGCTGATGACGCGGACCTGCTTGTGATGGGCGATGACGTCTTGCTCGATGCGGGAATGTTCGGTCTGAACTTCTTCCAGTGCAATTCGCAAGTTGGTGATCTCTTCGTCGGTCGTGACCATGTCAGATTCGAGGCCGCCGACGTGCGTTTCCAGACGCAGCAGGTCGTTCTCGACGCGGGCACGTTCTTCTTCGAGTCGCCCACATTCGCGCTGTTGAGTCTGCAATTCGACCTGATGCTGATTGAGCTCATTCGTCTGTGCCAGTGACTCCTGACGGACACGCTGCTCTTCGGTGGAGATCTCTTTGAGCTGACGAATGATCTCGACGGCTTCGATCTGAGCTGACTTGAGAAACTCTTCGCATTCGATGGTCTGACGACGAATCTGCATCAACTCGCTGCGACGTGAGATGACCGACTGCTCGGGCTGGACGGCTCCAAGATAAGCAACTCCGCCGCGATCAATGAGCTCGCCCTGCAGCGTCACGAAACGACCCATGCCACGGGTGCCGCGAGAGAGTTCCCGCGCGATCTGCAGGTTCTCGACAACCCAGGTATCGCCCAGGACCCGCTCCGCGAGTTCGCTCCCCGGCAGGCTGACGGAGGTGACAAGCTGGTCGGCCCGGGAGATCACGCCAGGAAACTCTGAGAAATCTGGCAGCCCGCTCCAGGCAGGTGTCCCGACAAGATCGAGGAACCCGATCCGCTCCGACAAGTCCGGCTGATGATCAATCAGGTGATCAACGAGTCCAACAACGTCACTCGTGACGATCCAGTGAGCCCGTTCCGCGAGCGCGACTTCGACGACCGCTGCATGGAGAAAATCGATCTCCATCATGTCGGCGACGAGACCCTTGATCGTGTTCCAGGGGGCCGTCGAAACCGTGCGGGCACGCTTCAGAATTTCCTTGAGCCCGACAGCCAGTCCGGCCTGTTTAGACTCCAGTTCAGAAAGGACGAGCGATCTGGCTTCAAGCCCTGACTTTTTCTCGCGTGCCTGACCTTCCTGCTCCTGCAGTTCCTTCTGGCGTTCGACCAGTCGAGATCGCTTCTCGGCTAACTCCGCCAGAGAACGCTGTTGGACTTTCTGAGCGGCACTCAAATCATCAAAACGCGAGAGCAACTGCTGCTCGCGAGCATGTGCGTCTTCGAGTACTTCTTTGAGATCAGTCAGCTGCTGTTGATTGCGTTTGATCGCAGAACGAACGGTTTCCTGTTTGGCCGCCAGAACCGAGCGTTGTTGTGTCAGTTGGCTGACGCGAAGTTCCGACGCCTGGATGCTGCGAGTCAGTTCGATCTTCTGCTTCTCAAGTCGATCTGCCTCGACTTTGAGTTCGCCAAGTTCCGTTCGCTTGGTGGTCTCTGCGGCTTTTTGAGTTTCTGTCAGTTGCTGCAGTTCCGCGTGACGAGTCTTCTCCTGCTCCAGACGTGTCGCCATCTCGGCGTGACGCTTGAGGAGAAGTTGTCGTTGATAGCGCAAACGTCCCTGGTCATCAATCGTTTCGACATGACGCTGCGCCTCGTAACGCATCGTCGCCTGTTGCTCGACGATCGATTCACGGACAGCAGAGAGTTGTCGCGAGACGAACTGAACATCGCGATCCTTCTGCGTCAGCTGATCGTTCAGGCCTGCCAGTTCCGTCTCGACGGCTTCTGCTTTCGCCTGCGTGGCTTCGAGATCCTTCGCGAGGACGGCATCCTTCTCCTGGCAGTCTTGAATGATTTCTGAGGCAAACTGAAATTCGTCAGCCGCATAGCCCAGCCACCAGGTTTTCAGTTCGGTGTAGGCCTCGTGATACTTGGCAGCTTTGGCGGCGTGTGTGCGTGTCGAATTCAGTCGCGCTTCGACTTCATCGACGATGTCCTGCAGACGCGCGAGGTTGAGGTTAACCCGTTCGAGCTTCTTTTCGGCTTCCTGCTTGCGTGCCTTGTAGCGACTAATCCCAGCTGCTTCTTCGATGAACTGACGACGAGACAGCGAGTTCCCCTGCAGGATCTGACCGACGCGTCCCTGCTCGATGATGTTGTACGCAGACAGACCTGCTCCGGTCCCCATGAGCAGGTCGCGAACATCTTTTAAGCGGACGCTGGTATTGTTGATCAAATATTCGGAATCGCCGCCGCGGTAAAGTCGACGGCCGATCTGAACTTCACTGGCTTCGAGTGGCAGCAGGTTGTTGGTGTTGTCAAACGAGATGATGGCTTCGGCATAGCCTGACGGGCGAGCGGACTTTGAGCCGTTGAAGATGACGTCGGTCATCTCGCTGCCGCGGAGGCTCTTGGGGCTTTGATCTCCGAGGATCCACTTAATTGCATCGACGACGTTACTCTTCCCCGACCCGTTCGGGCCGACGACGCAGGTGATCCCTGTGTCGAACTCAAAACGCGTTCGCTCAGCGAAGCTTTTGAATCCAAAGAGTTCGAGGGCTTTTAACATGGGACAGGGAGGGCTTAGGGCTTGGGGATGAGGGCTTGGCCAGAAAGAAAGATCGAGTCGACTTTGAGTTTGCACTTCACGCAAACGAACCCCGGAGGGGGGGTGATCCGGGGTCGTTCGCGATGGAAGTGAGGCTCAACGAAGCGGGGGGATTTCTCCTACTTGGAAGAGTCCGAGGTTGGTTCTGATTGGGATGGTGGTCCAGACGTCCCGGTCAGGATCGAACGAGCCTTGCCCCAAGTCGTGCTGCTGCTACTGCTGCTCGACTTGCTGCTCTTGCTCTCTTTCGACTCCGACTTTTCGTCATCGGCAGGTCGCTCTTCGAATTTCGGTTTGGTGCTGACTCCCTGGAGGAATGACTTCTTGGCGAAGCCTGGAGTCTGGTCTTCTTCCTCTTCCTTTTCTTTTTCGGATCTGTCTGAATTGATGCCAAGCAATGGTTCGCTGGCCAGAGGTTTGGTGGAGTTTTCGTCGAGGACGCCCTTCTGGAACATGTTGGGCGTGTTGTGGAGGTGGCCAACTGCTCTTGTTGGGCTGATGTTGTTGGAATCGATGAACGGGCCACTTTGTTTTGGACGCTCATACAGACGTCCTGCCAAAGGCAGCTCATCAATACCAATGCGAGCTTCCAGATTGTGCTGACGATCAGCCTGAGCCAACATTAACGCCACATCGGGGAATGTCGCTCCGAGTTCGATCACCGTACGAATCACATCGTCCAGACGGTTGGAGACTTTTCGCACCTGACTTTGCTCTCCGACATGGTGACGACTGATCGTGATGACCTGTTCGGAAGCTCCGCCTGAGATGAGGATGTCTTTGCCTGCACGAATCGCAACGGGAGTAATCAGCTTCTGCTCTGCTCCGAACAACACAACTTCCGGTTTCAGAATGGTCGTCAGGTGAACCATTGGTTCGCCCTTGGTATCCAGAACGTGGAGCTTGAACTGATCGTTCATTTGTTCGCCGCGAATAAAGGGATCGCGTTCATCAATGACGGTCATGGCGCGGAAGGCACCGAAGCGAGTCTCCTTACTTGGCTCATCAAGCAGGCGTCGCAGTGCAAGCATCGCTTCTGCATCCTTCGTCACAGCCATCGCAGCCAGGGCATAAACACGGAAGGCGGGCTCATCTTTGGCTGCTTCGTAAAGTACGTCGACACCCTTGGTATCGCCCAAATACGCCAGCGAAATCGCAGCATAGAAACGACATTCCAGAGTCGGAGCCTTTAAGCCTTCATACAGAATCGATTTGGTCTTTTCGCCGATGGCTTCCAGTTGGATACAGGCATGTTCGGCTTTGTCGGGATTGTGAAGATCTTCCTTGAGACGCTCCATACGGACGCGTTGCTCAACTTCTGTCTCTTTGAAAGCGATGTTCTGGATGACTCGCCAATAACGGCCGTAGTCTTCTTTATAGGACTTGTGAATATTCAGGACGATCTTCTTGTCGGTCTTGGCTTCTGCCAACGGGACCCGGTGACCGTGTTCGTTATAGTCAAAGAATCGAGTTCCAATCCGTTCCGCGATCCGCTCCGAGTTACGACCGATGCGGAAGTCGCTGTTGAGAAACAAAGACATATCGCGGTCTTTGATGTTGGTTGCACCCCCCACGATTTTTCCCACGACAAGTTCCGGATGGAGCTGTCCGTCATTCGGATTGACTCCAGGAGCATCCAGCCCGACCAGAATCGGTCCTTGCGCTCTCGCAACAGTTTTACCTTCCAGGACCTTCTCATCGGAGACCATCATCTTTTCGACAAGGTCACATTCCATCAGCCACCCGCCGTTGAGACTGCGTGCTTCTGAACCGGGTGGCAGTTTGACTTCGACATCAAACTGATCTCCTTTTTTCGCCAGCACGGGCTGATAGGCCCGGACAATCACGAGTGCCGTCGAAGGCGACTGGAGAATGGCGTTTGGATTTGGAACACCACGTCGTCGCATATCTTCCAGCAGCCGAGTCCGCTCATAACTTGCCGGGTGATCGCCACCTGTATTGGGCAGGCCGGTGATCAGCCCGATCCCTTCCAGGACAACGACGTTCGTTCCAGAGACGTTCGTATGGTCGCCAATCATCGGCGGCTCATAGACATCGAGCTGTTCGTCGGTGCGGAACTGGTCATCGTTTCCGACTTCGTTGATGAACTTTGTTTTGGGCTTCATCATTGACGAAATCGAACCCAGGCCAAGCGACGTACAGCCGCTCGGTAATGCCAGCAAGGTGATCGCAGTCAGACTTGCCGTAACAGTCAGGAGACTTCGGATCAGAGGTGTTCGGGCCATGAGGCAGGCTCCACGATTCCGTTTGAGGAGGGGGTCGACACCCGGGGAAGGGATCGACTGGGTGGAATCGTCTGGGGGGAAGTGAACGAGAAGTGAGGTGAGGAGGGGGTTGCGTGCTAAATCGAACAGTGAAAATCGATCTCGCGACACAAGCGGCGCAAACTACGACACCAGCCTGACATCGTCAAGAGGCCTCAACGAGACTTGCCCGTTGTTGTAAACCTTACCCACGTTCAAACTTGCACTGCGGCAAATCCGCCTATCCAAAAACGCAGCAACGGTTTACCATAACCTCGTCGCTTCTTTTTCAGTCAAAACCGACTTTTATCACCGCCATTAAGCAGGTCTCACGGATGACACCAGCTTCGACCGAGACATCGACCTCCTCGCCGCTGACAGCCACCCCCTCTGAAGTCTCGTCGCCTCCGCCGCGACGTTCTCTCTTCCGTGTTGATCCCGGACAAAGCTCTCCTGCTATGAGTTCACCTGTTGAATCCCCCGTCGCCTCAGACAACCTTGTGTCAACAGCAACGACGACACCCACTCCGGAAATCAGTCGACTCATTCGCAATGCCCGGACTGCACCTGCGACGTTTCTAGCGGCGCTGGCCTGCACGTCTGCATCGGGGCTGGCATTGTATGCCTGCTTCTTTCCGTTGAACCTCGGGTTCCTTGCCTGGGTGGCGCTGGTTCCGATGTTGATGCTCGTCCGCATTCCTCGCCCGACGCGTGGAATGTACACGGCGTCTTTCCTGGGCGGACTCGCATTTTTCGTCCCCGCGCTGCAATGGATGCGACTCGGGGACATCAGTATGTACATCGCTTGGGGAGCGCTATCGTTTTACTGCGCCCTCTATTTCCCGCTATTCCTGCGACTGTGTCGCGTCAGCGTGCATCGACTCAAGCTGCCGCTGGTTGTCGCCGCCCCGGTGATCTGGACAGGGTTCGAATTCCTCCGCTCACACCTGATGACCGGCTTCTCGTGGTACTTCCTGGCCCATACGCAATACCAGTGGCTGCCGATGATTCAGATCGCAGACCTCTTCGGGACGTATGCCATCTCGTTTGTCATCGTCGCGATGAATGTCGCTTTGCTGACACTTGTTCCATCCCGGCTTTACCGACGTCTGGGCCTGCTCTCTATCAATGATCAATCACTCGATGCTCCCTCGTTCACGCCACACGTTTATCCTCTGCGGTCGTTCGCCTTCGCCGCGACGGTATTCTGTCTGACTTATCTCTATGGAACGATCCGCCTGTCTCACGAAGCCTTTCCCGTCGGTCCGAGGCTGGCATTGATTCAAGGGAACTTTGTCGCCTCGATGGCTCCTGAGAACAATCATCAGGAAGTTCTCTTTACCTACGAAGACCTGACGTCTCAATCTGTCCAGCATCAGCCCGATGTCATCATCTGGCCGGAGGCGATGTTCCGCTTCCCGTTGTTCGATCGCAATGGCATCAGCGACGAAAACACGCTTCGCAGCATCGCGCCCTTCGTGCAGACCGAGTACTGGTCTGATCCGCGCACCAAGGACCACCTCAAGGAAATCGCTGACCGCACAGGAGCCGCCTCGATCATCGGCATCACGACCTATCAAGCCGAGAAAGACCGACTCGATTCCTACAACTCCGCGGTCTTCATCAAGCCCGAAGAAGGCATTCAGGCACGTTACGACAAGATTCACCTCGTCCCTTTTGGCGAGTACCTGCCTCTGTACCAGCAGATCCCTTTCCTCGAAAAGCTGACGCCCATTGCTGCCGATATGGGCTTGGATTCGGGCAAAGTCGCTACTTCGTTCAACTATGAAGGCTATCGTTATTCACCGGTCATCTGCTTTGAAGACTCGGTCCCTCATCTGGTCCGCGACGTCGTCAACGCGACTCGACTTCCAGAGGACAAACTCAGCCACGGCGATGTTACTTATCGACGCGATGTCGATTGCCTCGTCAACCTCTCCAATGATGGCTGGTTCCATGGCAGCAGCGAACACGATCAACACCTGATCACCGCCCTGTTCCGCTGTGTCGAAAACCGCGTCCCTCTCGCGCGTGCTGCCAATATGGGGATCTCGGCTTTCATTGATGGCGATGGTCACATCATCGAGCCGGAAGTGTTCATTGATGGCGATTTTGAATCGGAAGGCCCGCTGCGAAATTCCATGCGAGACTTTTCGGGACGCTTTCACCGCCAGCTCAATGCCGCTCTGGTCACGCCAATTCCTCTTGATCCGCGCAGCAGTTTTTACACCACCTGGGGCGACTGGTTCTCCCAGCTTTGTCTGATCGCCACGGGCGTCGTCTTCGTCATCGCGTTAACACCTCGATTCCAGCCCGCTGCCATTTGATCAGGCGTTTCGAGGCTAAGCTTCAGAAGTCCATGGCCCGCTTCGTTGCTGCTCGGGGGGCAATGGCATACGATTCACCTCATGATCCTCCCCGACAAAGCCGCCTTCAAACGCTCTCTTCTTGCCTGGTATTCGAAGCACGCCAGACCGCTTCCCTGGCGTGCCTCTCATGATCCTTACTGCATCTGGATCAGCGAGATCATGCTGCAACAGACGACCGTCGCTGCCGTCATTCCATACTTCGAACGCTTTCTCACGAAGTTCCCCGATGTCGCCTCGCTGGCCGCCTCGGACGAACAAGACGTCCTTCGACTCTGGGAAGGCCTGGGCTATTACTCACGCGCTCGCAATCTCCGGAAAGCCGCTCAGGCGATCATGACGCAGCACGAGGGAGACTTCCCTCAGAACGTCGACGCCCTCCAGTCTCTCCCCGGCATTGGCCGCTACACAGCGGGCGCGATCGCCTCGTTTGCGTTCAACCTCTCTGCCCCGATCGTCGAAGCCAATACCCAGCGTCTGTACGCTCGCCTGGCTGGTTACGAACACGACCTCAAGTCGTCTGCTTCGCAAAAGTTTCTCTGGCAGTTCGCAGAAGCCATCGTTCCGACAAAAGACGCTGGTCTCTTCAATCAGGCGGTCATGGAACTCGGCAGCCGGATCTGTCGCCCTGTTGAACCATCGTGTGAAACGTGTCCTGTCTCCAAACACTGCGAAGCCTTCAAGCAGGGAAGGCAAGCCTCCATTCCTGTTCTACCTGCTCGCCAGAAAGCCACCGAGATCGCGCAGGCTTACGTCGTCATCGAACACAATGGCAACGCCCTCATGCAGCAATACGCTCCAGGCCAGCGCTGGGCAGGACTCTGGGATTTCGTGCGCATTGATCTCCACGAAGAATCATCACTGCGATTGAAGTCCATCAAAACCGCCACCAGACGCCCGGGCTTATTCCCGCTCGAACCACTGACCGAAGCGGAGATCGCATCAATCGAAGCGCAACTCCAAGAGCAAACCGGCCTGCCTTGTCGCTTGTCGAAAACGCTCGCGATCTCCCGTCAGTCCGTCACCCGTTATCGCATCACCCTCGTCTGCCTCGAAGCAAGCATCGATTCCCGCAAGCAGCCTCCCAGCGATCAGTACACCTGGAAAACCTGGGACCAGATCACCCATCTCCCTCTCTCCGTCATGGGGCGTGAACTCCTCACGATCTGCCAGGCAAGATCATGATCGCTATTGCACACCGGTCGATTCAATGCTGGTCACTGTGGAGTGAATGACGCCGTTCTGAACACGCGTCTGAAGAGGCTGACCTTGTTGGATGTCGTCGATCGTCGAGACAAGACGACCGTCATTGGTTGTCGTTAAGCTGTACCCACGGGCGAGGGTTTTGAGAGGGCTCAGGTGCTCCAGTTGAGTCGCGAGAGTAGCGACCTGATGCTGCGAAGTTTGCAGACGAGACTTATACGCTCGCAGCAGACGAGCTTCCCAGTCGTCAACACGTTCCGCGAGTTCCTTAATCCGACTCGTCGGGTGAGTCAGGCAGCGACGAGACGCAAGAGCATCCAGGGCGGCTCGGGCACGATGAGCTCGAGTTCGCAGGGCATTGGCGAGTTGAGAACGAGCCCCTTCGAGCAGCATCAGGAGATCGTCGTATTTCGGCGTGACGATCTCAGCAGCCTCACTCGGCGTGAGGGCACGTCGGTCTGCGACGAGATCGGCGATCGTCACGTCGATTTCGTGACCAACCGCAGAGATGACCGGGATCGGCGATTCAAAAATCGCTTTCGCAACTGGCTCTTCGTTGAAACAGAAGAGGTCTTCCAGTGACCCGCCACCACGCCCCGTGATGATGATATCGACATCCGGAATGTGAGCCGCTGCTCGAATGCCAGCCGCGATGTGGTGACTGGCACCGTCTCCTTGAACGGGGACCGGAACGATGACGAGATTCAGCTTCGGCCAGCGTCTCGTCATGACCTGCAGCATGTCGCGCACGGCGGCTCCCGTCGGACTGGTGACCAGCGCAATGCGACGAGGCAGAAAGGGGAGGGGACGTTTTCGCTCGGTGTCGAAATAACCTAGCCGAGACAGCTTCTCATGTAGCTGTCGAAACGCCAGTTCCAGCGGGCCGAGCCCCTGAGGGATCATCTGCTCACAAGTGATCTGGTACGTGCCACGGGCTTCGTAAATGCCCACCGGCCCGACGACGACAACTTCCAGTCCATCGTGAATGTCAAATCTGAGGCGGTCCGCTTTCGTTTTCCACATGACCGCCCGAATCTGGCTACGATCATCCTTCAATGTGAAGTAGCAGTGCCCCGACGAAGCCCTCGAAAAATTCGAGATCTCCCCGACAACGGCGACGTCGGAAAAGTTCGACTCAATCAGCTCCTTGAGCTCGACCGTCAGCTGAGTAACAGAAATAGGTTCCATCGGTTCGTTATACATTGCCAGAGCAAGATTGACCATTCCGCGGAACCGTCAGTCACGAGCGGTGTTTCTTGTAGGGTCCGCTATGCGGACCCATCAATCGACTTACATTGCCAGACCCGCAATGATCCTACATGCCAAAAACCTCGTCTGCCCGACGAACCCAAACCGCACATTGACGCCCCGCACGACGGACCCTACAAATCATTCATGTTCGCATTCTCTTCGCCCATCCCATCGAGAGCCCAGCCCATGTCCAATCTCTATCTCCCACGACGCCAGTTCCTCACCTCCACAGCTGCCCTCGCTGCTGCGGCCTGGTGGACAACCCCCGGCGCGTTCGCAGAAGAACTCACCCGCACAGCCCGCACCACCGAAGGCCCGTTTTATCCCGATCATCTGCCTCTCGATACCGACAACGATCTGATTCTCCTCAACGACAACATCACTCCATCCCTCGGCCAGATCACTCACCTCACCGGGAAAGTCCTGACGGCTGCGGGCGAGCCGGTGCGTAATGCCTATGTCGAGATCTGGCAATGTGACCACAACGGCCACTACATTCACACCGCCAACAACTTCGGCGAAGAAGATAAGAACTTCCAGGGCTACGGCCGGTTCCTGACCAATGCGAAAGGCGAGTACTACTTCCGCACGATCAAGCCAGTCCCGTATCCCGGACGCACGCCGCACATCCACATCGCCGTCAACAAAAACGGCAAGCGTCTGCTAACCTCGCAGATCTTCATCAACGGCGAAAAACAAAACGACAAGGACGGCGTCTACCGACAAATCGGCGATGAAACATTGAAGAAGTCCGTGGTCGCTGACTTTATTGCTATTCCCGATTCTCGCCTTAACGAACTCGCTGCCAACTTCGACATCATCCTCGGCGTCACAGCCATCGAACTCGAAGGCATCGAAGGCCACGGACTTGGCAAGCCGGAGCGCCTGATGAATCGTCGGGGCTAATTCCCTTTTTAGCCCCGGGTGAGTCACCCGGGGCCATGTGCATTCAATCGTTTTACTCCACCAGCACTTTCTTCAACATTTCGAACCAGACGACGTGATGCTCTTTCAACAGTTCGCGCCGTCGATTGAGTTCAGTCAACGCGTCCGCGAGAACGGTTGCCTTCTCGTCATCCGTCAGCTTGCGATCGGCTGGCGGGTACTCGAATTCACATGTGCAGCGGATGACATCGACGTTGGGGACGCTCCGAAAGCCGGAGAGCATCGGATCGTCGGAATCCAGCAGTTTGCGGATCCGCTCTTCCAGTTCGTCGAGCGTGTAGAGTGAAGTCTCCAGGAACTTCTCCTCCGTAAGAAACCGATACGAATTCGCGGCCCAGTTCAACTCATGCGGCGTCCGTCCCGATGAGACCGGAACATCCTCGTAGAAGTCATCGACACTTGCGACGAGGCGATAATGAACACCTTCGAAGTCGATGAGCGTCTGCCAGAAACCGATTTCGTAGAACTCCAGCGAGCCCTTCAATTTCGTCTCATGATCCTCAAACGTGAGTCGACGAATCGCAGGAACATCAGACAGCACGCAGAGGATTTCGACTCGTTCATCCTCTGACCGACACTCCGCATGCAGCGACTTGCGCGGATAACGCAGATCAAGAGTATGCGTACAAAACCGCTGCTGCTCCGTCGACTTGAAGATCCTCGGCTCCGGTGGCGCACTCCAGATGCGATATTGCGCATCCCGAGCCGCTTCCTCAAATCCGCTCCATGAATCCGACCGCTCAGGATAACGCCGAGTCAATTCGTCTATCCAGCTCGCAACCTGCTCATCATGAGGCTTCCCAAACTGATCCGCATTTTGCGAATCATCACCGAAGATCTCCGTGACAACCTCGTTTGTAACCTTCAATTCCGATTCGCTATAACACGACCGCCAGCGCCAGGCGTAAAGCAAACCACCCGCGACCATGAAGACCATCACCGCCGTCCCACTTGCCACGATCACCCGTCGCGAGAACATCTACTCCACCTCGATTCGAATTTTCTGCAGCGTCTCGAACCATACGTCGCCGTGCTCTTTTATTAATGTTCGTCGTCTGCCCAGTTCCATTGTGACATCTGAAAGAATCTCTGCCTTTTCCTTTGATGTTAACGCCCGATTTGCAGGACCATACTCTTGGTCACACGAGCATGCTTTCACATCGACAACAGGCACCAGCTTCTGAGATTTCGAAGTTGGTTCGTCAGAATCAAGGTACTTGATAATTGCCGTTTCCAGATCGTTGAGAGACTTCAATCCGTCTGAGACAAGTTCGTCTGCCGTCCTTATTGTGTCATAAAGTGGATCAGGTAGTCGGGAGACTGTCACGTTCAATCCGTAGTGCGTTTCTCCGAAATGATGTTCTGAACTCCATGAGTATAGATCTTTCAGCACGAGGCGGTCGTCACTAGATTTTTTCCCTTTCTCGTCAATCAAGAAGAAACTCGTGAGAACGAAGTCATCGTTATGCCATGTGGAGTACGCGAGCAGTCGACCGTCGTCTGAGACCGCCATGGATTCAAGGCTTGGAGTACCATAGAAGTATGAGATCTGATGCAAGCGGATTCCGGGGATAGGGGCCTCAACTTCTGGGAGTAGAAAATACGATAGATTCTCTGGATGCTCCGAGAAGATGCGACAGATTTCGCCATCTCGTTCCACGACGGACAACGCATTCCACGAATCGTGGTCGGGTGCATAATGCTTGGCAATCGCGACTGACCATCGCTGAAGCTTGTCCCGATCTTCCTTGCTCTTCTTACTCCAGGAAAACTCTTCATGATCAATGCGAGGTTGGGAATGAATCGCCCATAACTGGTTCCCGTAATGCCGACAATAACTCCAACGTAACCCATACGCACTCGGCACCGCCGCCAGCACGACAAGCACAATCGTAAACCCAGTGACCAACGCCGTCCGTGACATGGCTTATTCTCTTTCTGACTTGAGTGAAACTTCTTTCACTCTATCACAACGAAAGCGAAACTTTCAGACGACGTCACTAAAAAGCGATTAGACTTCCTCTCTCAACACTTACAAGTGCCGTACTTGCAGCCACAAGCACGGCGCATCTCTTCCGACTCGGTGGCCTCTGGGTTCTCTGTGTCAAATCCCTCTGAAATCGCCCTACCCCTCATACCGCAGGAACACCAACCCCAGTGGCGGGATCGTCAGATCGAGTGACTGAGCCCGGCCGTGCATCGATTCCTCGACAGTGTGAATCATCCCGCCATTGCCGACGTTGGTCCCGCCGTAGATCGAAGCATCGGAGTTGAGGATCTCTTTGTAAGTTCCCGGGAACGGAACGCCGACCAGATACCCTTCGCGGGGGTTAGGCGTGAAATTGAAGACGCAGATGATGGTCTGCTTCTGGTCTTTCGAGAAGCGACAGAACGCGAAGACCGAATTCTCGTAGTCATCTGCCTGGATCCAGGAAAAACCTTCGTCGCGGAAGTCGACTTCGTGTAGAGCAGGGTGCGACGAGTAGATTTTATTGAGATCCGCCACGAAACGACGGATGCCATCGTGATGATGCTGGCCAATGAGGGCCCAGTCGAGTTCTTCATCATGGTTCCACTCATGCCATTGGGCGATCTCGCCGCCCATGAACAGCATCAGTTTGCCAGGCTGGGCATACTGATAGCCATACAGCAGACGCAGGTTAGCGAACTGCTGCCAGTAATCGCCCGGCATCTGCGAGATGAGAGACCGCTTACCGTGGACGACTTCATCGTGCGAGAGAGGCAGCATGAAGTTTTCTGTGAACGCATAGATCATGCGGAACGACAGATCGTTCTGGTGGTGACGTCGATAAATCGGGTCGAGGTGCATGTAACGCAGCGTGTCGTTCATCCATCCCATGTCCCATTTCAGCGAGAAGCCCAGGCCGCCATCATAGACCGGCCTTGAGACCCCGCCCCAGGCAGTGGACTCTTCTGCGATCGTCAGAATGCCCGGAAACTCGGCATGCAGCATCGTGTTCATATCTTTGAAAAACTGGATCGCTTCCAGGTTTTCACGACCGCCGAACTGGTTAGGAATCCATTCGCCTTCGTTGCGCGAGTAATCGAGATAAAGCATCGAGG
>SXPC01000204.1 GCA_005778225.1 Planctomyces sp.
CGCCAGCCAAGAAGGCGCCACAGAACATTGATCTCGATGATGACAGCGGTCTGACCATCGAACTCGATGAGAACTCGGCTCTCATCAATCAGAAGAGCAGCTTTGGCAAGCCGGATGCGAACGAATCCGGGATCTCACTGGCGGGCGATTCAGGGATCTCTCTGGAACTGGCTGCTGACTCGGGCATCTCATTGATGGACGAAGACAGCAACTACAATCAAATTGCCTCCGACAGCGGGATCTCTCTGGAACCTGTCGATGAATCCGGTTTCACGCTGCCACCACTGTCTGACGATGACATCGGCGGCACGATCCCGATGTTGAATCTGAAAGGCGATGGGCGCGACTCGTCTGACAAGACAATCGAACTCAGCAATGATGATGACGATGTCTTCAATCTCGCTTCCGACGAAGACCACGACACCACTAACGTCATCATGTTTGACGACGATGACGCAACGACGACGAAAAAGGGTGGACAGTTCAAAGGCGATAGCGCACTCTACACCGACGAACTCTCGGAAGACGGCGAAGAATCAGTCTTCGACCTCAGCTCTGTCGATGATGACATGGGCGAAGAGTTCGACGCTGATGATTTGGAACTCTCCGATGACATGATCGGCGAAGAAGAAGAGCTCGATGTCTTCGAAGCGGACGAAGGGGACTTCGAAGATGGCTTCGAAAGTGGCGAAAGCCAGCCCAGTATCGCCACCGGTGGTCGACAAGTCGCTTATGTGGCAGCCGATGCTCCCTGGGGTGCGGGAACAATCAGCCTGCTGGCGATCTCGTCCATCATGATGCTGTTCTGCACGCTGTTGATGTTCGACGTCGTCCGCTCCATGTGGTCACTCGAATCACCGATGCCAACAACCAACATGCTCCTCGAACTGATGTCGAGCATGGGCCTGTAAACAATTGATCGCAAACACAAAAAGCGGCACCGACTGTTGCAGTTGGTGCCGCTTTTTTTATGCCCAAGGTCTTTACCCGTAGGGTCCGCTGTGAGGATCATTCTTCATCTGCGGCTGTCACCGAAACAATGCCAGCAGTGCGAGCGAGATTGACTTTGAACGACGTTTGACGGTCCGCACAGCGGGACCCTACGGAAGACTCTCAATCAATCTTCGTGCGGCCTTTGCTCAGGTTGTACAGCCACCAGATAAACAGCAGGATCAGCGAGCCAATAATCGCAGCGACAATTTCCTCTAACGATACCTTGATCTCGCCAAGGCCAAAGTTGATGCCGAACAGCTTGAAGATCAGCCCGCCCAGCAGTGCACCAGCTAAGCCGATTCCCAGATTCGTCAGCTTGCCGAATCCGACCTTACTGAATGTGACGAGCATCCCCACCAGCGAACCGGCGAGTGCTCCCACAATAAGCCACACAATGATTTGATAAATAGTAGGCATGTTGTCCGTCAATGTCGTAAGGAAGACTGATCGTTTCGTACCGCTATCATACCAATTCGCTCGAACCTTCGTCTCCTTAACCGGGGCGAACTTTTTTGAGTACTGAATAACTCACGGGAGCGGCGTGTGCATGAAGGTGTCAACCCTGGACTTAGACGCTTGTTGCGCGGTCGCACGGCTGGCACAGCCGTGGCACACGGGATTCGGAGGGAAGACTACGGGAACGTGCCCTGCTGGTTGGCATCAGGATTTTGCAGACGCACGAGGAGCCAGGTCTCGTAGCGGTTCGGGCTGTAGTGGACGAGGACCGGAGTCTGTTCCTGGGTCAGGTTGTACAGTCCCGTCTCGATCACGGTCTCAGACTCTCCAAGTCGAAATGCGACTCGCTGGGTGTCCTTGTCAACCTGGCCGAGGACACTCTGAGCCTCATCGGTGTCGTAGTTGTACAACGTCCCGCTGACCACGCCGGATTTATTGACAGCCAACTGAATGACGCGAGAAGGGTTCATGTCTTTCTCGCCGGACGACACGGCGAACGTGCCTAACGGCATCCATTCCGCGGCTGCTGCTTCTGCCTCGGATGTGGGAGGAGCGACAGTCGCTAACTGAGCGGCACTGGCGGCGAAATCGGTCGTGGATGCCACGGGCTGGCCAGACATGTAGACCGTGTTGCCCTGATAGTAAATGTTTCCGCCCTGGCCGTAGTCGTAGTAAATTGGCTGTGTGTAGGCTGCTCCGGTGTTCGACCAGTAGAACCAGTTGTTCAATGTGCTCCAGGCAGGAACCGTCCACCAGTAACTGAAGGGACGACTGGAGAAGTTGTTGTAGTAATGCCACCCGCCATATGAGTGATAATGGTTGTTCCACCAGTTGTTGTCATAGAAATGGTGGTGATCATGATAATGATCCCAGTTGTGGTGAACGTCGTTGGCCCAGTTGTTCCAGCGATCATTATTGGGACGATCCCAGCGTCCGGGATGGTAATTGTTGTTGATGATCGACTGCCAGTTGTTGTGGATATTGATATTGGTGCTGTTATCAATATTGGCCCAGCCCGGACGCGTATGGATCTTGTCGTTCCACGAGCCACCGGGGCGCCGATCAGGATCCCAGGGTCGATTACCGGGGCGATCATTCCCGCCAAAGCCAGGTCGATTGTTATCACCCGGTCTGTTATCTCCCGGCCAGGGACGAGTACTGCCGGGAAATCCCGGGCGATTTCCGTCTCCGGGACGTCCATCATTTCCTGGTCGTCCGTTGCCCGAGCCTGGACGATCGTTATCTCCCGGACGCCCTCCGCCTGGTCGGTCGCCTGGGCGAAAACCGGGTGGCAGCTTGTTTTCTGGATTGGCTGGAAGCGTCGTGGGCCGATCGGGGGCTGGCTTCAATACGGGAAAGTCAATGGATGGTCGAGTCCCGGGGCGCGTTGTGGGGCGGTCCATGCCGAGAAAATCACCCGTCGAGGGACGAGTCGTCGGGCGGCTATTGCCGTCGAAGCCCGGGCGAATGTTGACATCCGGATTGTTGATGCCGGGGCGAGTCGGTCGGTTGAGATCACCGATTTCCGGGCGGTTTCCTGGTCTGGTATTGCTACCTGAATCCGGGCGATTGCCGCTGGGCATGGTGGGACGAGTCATTCCGCCGAGGCTGGGACGCGAATTGCCTCCGCCTGCACCAAAGTCAGGCTTTTTCGTCGGGAGTTTTGTGGAACCAGAATTACCGCCAAGGTTCGGTATGCCAGAATTTGGACGCCCGCCTGCAGTCCCTCCGCCAATCGGAGGGCGAGATTGATTCGGCGAGGACGGTCTGCTGATGTTCGGGCTTGGCTTGGAAATGTTCGGACGCGCTGCATTGCCGCCTGGGCGCGAACCTCCACCGCCGCCACCGATATTCGGCAAGCCTGCATTCCCACGCGACGGTCCACCTCCGCTGTTTGGGCGGCTGGCTCCTTTACCGCCGTCCTTTTGGCCGATCACAGGTGCAGGAGCAGATATCACGAGCAACATTGCTGCGTATGTCAGCAGTGTTTTCATTCGGATCATGGTCGACCTCGGCAATCTGGAAATCAGCAAATGGACGCGTCCGAATGACAACTACTTTTCTGTTGCTTCTGCTGACTCGATGGGCTGGCGAGTCAGAGTAATCGGGTCCGCTTGAGGCAACGGCTGTCCATTGACGCTTTGTCCGATCAACGACAGGGTGATCTGATCGGTGGTCAAGCGTGTCATGACATAGGTGCCAGACGCTGCTCCGCCATCGGCTAAAGTCGTGGTGGTTTTGATCATCCATTCTTCACCCGTCTTTGCCCAGAAGGCTTCTCCGAAGGCCCCGTCCGAGCTGAAAGTCCACGAACGAATCTGCGACGCTCTGGGGTCCCAGCCGATGATCTGTGTCCCCTGAACGATTGGCTCGTCTTTATCCTGAGTGGTCAGAGCAAACGAGCGAATCAGAAACGTCTTCGTAGGTGAATAACGGTAGGTCGTTGTCAGACGAGAGGCTTCCAGTTGTCGGCCTGCGGTCTGTTCGGAGTCCAGGTCAGCGGCCCATTCTCCAAGAAGCCAGTCAAGCTGCGACAATGCTTCAGAGGCTGTCGGTGGTCCTGCCGGTGCCACTTCTTCCGCTGAGGCGATCACCCATTTGCCTTCGTCTTTGACGAAAATCGCAGTCATCGTGTTGTAGGTCGGATCTTGATCCGGAACGTACATGGTGACCGTTCCTTCCGCCGTCACGAGATCATCTTTCAATCGCGTGACCGAAGTGACATCGAGTCGCAGGCGAATGCCCGGTATTGTCTCGAATGTCTTTTTGAAGTTCGCAGTCAATTCCTCACGCCCAGTGAATTTCACGCCGGCGATGCGGTCGTGGTAGTTCGCGTCCTTCAGCCACATCTGCCCGATCTTCTCGACATCCTTGGCATTGAAGGCGGTTTCGTAATCGGTGAGCATCTTCTTGATCTCGACTTCCCAGTCAGCGGGGGCCGCCTCTTGGAAAGCATGCGAGCGTGAGACCAGGCTCATTAGCATCAGGGCAGCAACAAGAATCCGTGCAGATGCAAACATGGACGACCTTTCAAAGTCGAGGACGTGCCAGGATGTGTGTGATCAGACAGGAAATCGGACGTCTAGAACTCGACGCCGTACTTATTGGTCAACGTGCGGCGAAGCCTCGCGACGTCGGCGTCGATCTGGTTCCAGGAATCATACATCTTTTGGTAACCGGGTGTCTTCTCTTCTGCATTAATCGCGGACCGTTCGCTGACGTTCAGGTCGTCCCAGTTATTCAAATAGGCACTTGACTGAGCACGCCGAACTCCTGCATTGATTCCGCCAGTTCGCTTGGCGAGCGCAATGTCTCGAAAGGTATTGGCAACGGACTGTCCAAAATCAAGAAGCTGGTCATCGACGTTCAGAATCGGCAGTTTGTCGATCTTCTTGGCATAACGTTCGTACCACAGCATGTAGTTGTGAGTATCAACGTCTTTTTCCTTGCGCAGATCATCCATCAGTCCGGTGAGGGCATCGAAGTAGGCTTTCGAGGTTTTCAGCTGAATGTCAGCCGCTGAGGCCTTCGTCGGAGCAGGCTGCGGTTTGTCGGTTGGCAGGTCGGATTGAGTGTAGGTGTCATCGTACTGAGTGCTGGGGATCTCCATCAGACTCATGATGCGACGGAAGTTGTCGGTCGAAATTTTGCCGGTCGCAACGATTGATGTGCCATTCGTGCGGAAGGCCCATTGATCCAGATCAGAGATCCCTGCTCCGTAACGATCCAGGCTGGTCATGACGAGTTCCTTTTCATAAGGAGCAAGGATCGACGGGTTGCCTTCGAAATCGACGGTCAGTTCACCACTGATCTCTTTATCAACGGAGAGCTTCAATGTCATGCCTTGAATGCCCAGCATCAAGTCCTGCCACTTTTCGGTCTTGCCACTGTTTTCCTTGAGCATTGGCAGCTTGCTCAGAATCGCTTTCAGACGATGCGGCTGGGGGACGTCCTTCAGATCGAGGGCAATGACGATCTGCTGAGATTCTGTCACGCGTTCGGTGGCTTTCTTCAGATACCCGGACAGATTGCTGCCCGTTTGAGACTTCGTCCAGTCGAGCCATTTGGCAGCCAGTTGACGGTCGGCAGGATACAGGACACCTAACGTCTTCATATCGACAGAGACAAAATAGGCATTACCAGGAGACCAGACCATCTGACTGGATCCAATCCAGTCGATATAGCCTTGTTCTGCCTCGGCAATTTTGGTCAGAGGGATCGTGGACGAAGATGAGACCAATGCCAGGTCCCAGACAGCTGCCAGATGCTGCGAAGTCTCCAGTCGAGATGCGATGATGATTTCCTGAGCTGCAGAAGGAATCGCGATTTCCTGTTTGGGGCTGTCCATGATGCTGTATTTGGTCCAGCCATTCTGAATCGCCAGCGGCGTCTTCTTCAGCGACTCTGCATCAATGATGACCAGAGCATTCGCATCAGGGGGAACCAATTTGAGAAGGGGAGATTCTGCCTTCGTCAATGAAAGCGGCAGGCAAGTCAGCGCCAACAACATCAGGGCAAACCGGGATCGCATCATGAGACATCCAGTCAAATAAAGTGTCGATCAATAGAGAGGGTCCCTCCAACGTACCTATCACCTATTCATTCACCAAGCGAGTAATTTGAAATTCCCAAAAAGTTTTTTCTCATTTCATGAAAAAAGCCCGCCGTTCAAATCAATGAACGGCGGGCTAACCAAATTCTCAGGAAACGGGAGCTTTATTTGAAGTTGTAGACCGAGTTGTCTGGATCGAAGTCGGCAGCAACCATCGGAGCTTCGAACGTCGGGTTGATATAGCTGTAACTTTCGAGCAGGGTCTGCTTGTCGAGTTCGGCTGCGGTCAATTCTGAATCGCTGCTGCTGCCCCAGCCGAAGTTGCGGACGGTGACAGGCAGATAGGTTTCGCGATCAATATAAACCATTGACTTGCGGTAATCTTTCGATACCTCCGGGGTGGTATATTCCGTCACAAACAGAATGCACTTGCGACCGTATTCGACCTGATTGTCGAGGCAGTAGCAGTTCGAGCCCAGGCTCTTTTCTGCTTCCTTCTTGCGGTAATCGAGGACCTGAAGAACCAGGTTTTTCAAACCGACTTCCATGATGGGGTGACGAGACTCGCGCATCGCGAGCATCCCTTCTGGATCGAGCTTCAGAGTGCCAGTGATGCGTCCCTGGACACCTTCCAGGTGGACCAGCATCTTGTTTTCGTTTTGACCATCGACGTAGAGAACTTCGCGTCCTTCCATGCACTTGGTCCATTGCATGTAAACGCTGAATGGCTCTTGTTTGACTTTGATCTGAATTTCCTGCATGTCGGTCAGGGACCCCGAAATGCATTCCTGCTTCATGAAGACGGCGCGGTACTCGCTGGCTTTATCGAGCTTGGCGAGTCCCATTTCGAGCAGTTGAATCTGCAGCAGATTGGCCATCTGGCTGTTGAGGGCAGTTCCCTGACTGCCACCATTTTCATGGGTGACACCACTCGCGGCGAATGACTGTGTGCTCACCATCGGAGACAGGCTCATGGACATCGCAGCCTGATCGCGACAGACAGAGATGGGACGTGATTCAAAGTTGGCCATCAGCATTGTGGAAGCTGAAAGAGCAACTCCGCCGACCCAGGCGTGAACGGGAAGTTTTGTGAATTGAATGCGCGGAATGGATAGCTTTCGGATCGCTCTGAACATCGTGTGTCTGATTCCCGAGAGGCCACGCGACGTGTGACGGCGCGCAACGGGTTGTGGGGTCAGGCGTCCAAGCCTTTGAGAAGTGCAGGGGACCCCGGTGTGAATCATTCCGCAATCCGAGAGGGCCATTGAATTATGTCGGACGTTGACGTTCATAAACCGCACTCAATACAGGACATGCGAAACAACCATTACGACTGCTCGCGGACGCTGTACTCCTCAAAGTTTGACCAGTTTGTTCATTTTGGCTTCAGAGTGATGACTTCAACAGCAAGCCGTGTTCCAGTTCTCACCTTGACGGGCGAACAAGTCTTGTCATAGAAACGGGGCTCGAAAGGATAAGTCCCTTGAAGCTCATACAGTTACGTCGGCGGATCGAGTATCTGATTTTCCGGGCATTTGCCTGTTTGATCGGTGTCATGAATGTTCGTCAAACCACATGGGTCGCTGATCGACTGGCGGACGTGTTTGTCGGTGTTCTGCCGCGAAAGATCTCTCGTTATGCAGTCGCTGAGGCGAATCTCAAGCATGCCTTTGGGCAGGATTTGCCTGAGTATGAGGTCCAAAAGCTGATTCACGGCATGTGGAGTCACCTGTTTCGGATGGTCGCAGAGCTTGTGCAATCACCTCGTTACATGCACCTGGAAAACTGTCGCGAATCGATCGTCTTCCGTGATCGTGAGCAGATCCTGCGAGCATTGGGCACGGGACGCCCCATCATTTTTCTGAGCGGTCACTTTGGAAACTGGGAAGTTTCCACAACAACCTTCGGGATGTTCGGCGTCCCCATGGGGGTCATCGCTCGGGCGCTGGATAATCCCTACCTGCATGAGTGGTTCAAAGATTATCGCGAAGCCACCGGGCATCAAATGATCCTGAAAAAAGGGGGCTTTGACGATCTGCTTGATGTGATCTCGCGCAAAGGCTGTGTCGGGCTTCTCGCTGATCAGGATGCCGGTCAACGTGGTTTGTTTGTCGATTTCTTCGGTCAACCGGCCTCGACCTTCAAGTCCATTGCCTTGCTCGCGAAAGAATACGACGCCATGATCTGCGTCGGCTATGCCCGTCGATTGGAGGACAACTTCGTCGATGGTCGCTGGAGTCGCTATGAAGTCGGTGTGAATGACGTCATCGATCCACGCGAGTACAACAGCATGCACGAAATTCGCGAGATCACGCAGCGTTATACACTCTCTCTGGAGAACGCCATCCGACTCGCGCCGGAACAATACTTTTGGGTGCATCGACGTTGGAAATCACAGCCCAAGGCCAAGAAGCAGACGCACGTCGAAACAACTCCACTGGCGAATGCGGCGTGAGGTCATCCGTGTTGTTCAAACTTCTTCTCGTGGCAGCAGGCGGCGGTCTTGGAGCTTGTCTGCGTTATCTTCTGGCTGTGCTCGCGACACAGGTTCTGCATGTCTCAGTGATGTATGCGACATTGGCAGCCAATCTCCTGGGATGCTTTCTGATAGGTCTGCTGTGGGGGCTTGGCTCGACGCGGTGGCAACTCAGCGAGCACACGATGCTTCTGCTTGCGACAGGTTTCCTGGGCGGATTGACGACGTTCTCCACATTCCAACTGGAGCTTTTTAACGCCTATCTCCAACGTCAGTACATTACCCTCCTCGCCTATTTTTCCGCCAGTATTGTCTGCGGTTTTCTGGCGATTTGCCTCGGGTCTGAAGTCGCAAAGAGGATAGCGCCCCCAGCGACAAGCCATTTCGACCAGAGTGGGAACTCATCGGCTGATGATGAGGCTTTTGATTGAGCGCGAAGCGTGATTCCGGCAAAGTATTTAACGTATTTGAGTTCACAATCCGTCACGGGAACTCATGGCTTTGGGCCCGTTCTGATCGTTGATCGATCACTGCTTACAAATCAGTTGTGAATGATTCGCATTTCTTTCGACTCGCAACGTCGATTACTATTGAGAGAACTGATAGCACGCTTATCTTCCCTAAGATACGATATACCATTATGTTGAGTATGTCAGCTGTCATGCGGACAAATGAGACACTGAAAAATTTATCTTTCTTGCAAATAACGCATCATTTTGTGTTGATGCAACAAAAGCTTTGATTTACAGTCTACAAATGTTGACTTTTCAATTGTTGTTGATCTGTCCTAAGGGCCAATCAGGAAGCGAGTCACGACATGTCATCAGTCTCAGCGTCACCGCTTCAGATTCCAACATCGGCCGCTGTCACAGCGACTTCCGAAGCACGTCCAAAGGTTCTCCTGATGGTGGAGACCTCATTGGAATTTGGCCGTGCAGTTTTGCGGGGGATCAACAAGTATCTGGTCACTCATCGACAATGGTCGGTCTCTTTTGAGCCTGGTGACCTGATCAAGACGATTCCCGACTGGCTTGATCGCTGGAACGGAAACGGGGCAATTATCCGTGCCACCAGTCAGGACTTTGTAGACCTTTTGCGGTCCAAGAAGATCCCGTTTGTGAATCTGGGGGACTTCGTCAACTACGACGAATCGACTCGGATCTGGTCCGATCAGTATGCCATTGGGGAAATGGCCGCGACTCACCTGATGGAACGTGGTTATCGTAATTACGCCTGCTGTAGTTTCACCGGTCATTTATGGGCCCGACAGCGGACCCAGCGTTTCGCGGAGTACGTCACCAGCCGCGGCAGCCAGTGTGTCAGTTTTGAATCGCAGTGGGGAACATCGCGAGATCACTCCTGGGAACTTCAGCAGACACAAATCGTCAACTGGCTCATGAGGCTTCCTAAACCAGTGGGGATTTTCTGCTGCAATGACATTCGCGGGCTTCACGTCATTGATGCCTGTCAGCGAGCCAAGATCTCCGTCCCGGATGAAGTGGCAGTCATTGGTGTCGATAATGATACGCTGGTCTGCGATTTCTGCGATCCGCCCCTGACAAGCGTCATCCTCAACGCAGAACAAATTGGATTCGATGCTGCGATGCAGCTCGAGCACATGATGAGCGGTCAACAGTCCCAGCAACAGGAACTGTTGATCAAACCCCTGGGCGTCGCGACGCGTCAATCGACCGATACGCTGGCGATCGATGATCCTCTTGTTGCGGCATCTCTCAAGATGATTCGCGAGCAGTCCTGTAACGGGTTGACCGTCGAGCAGGTGATGGAAGTTGTCCCGATCTCGCGCAGCGTGATGGAGAAGAAATTCCGACGTTACCTCGGGCGTTCTCCGCAGCAGGAGATCCGCCACGTTCAGATCAAGCGGATCAAAGAACTCCTGAGAGAAACCGACCTGACGCTTCAGGAAATCGCCGAAAAAACCGGTTTTCAGCACCCCGAGTACCTCAGTGTCGTCTTCAAACGCGAAACCGATGAAACTCCCGGTGCTTACCGTAAACGCGTGACCGTATCATAATAGACTGTATCATAACATCGCCCAGCCGTGATATGATACAGCGGCCCATGAGACTTCGCAGAAACCTGGTGGCGAAGTAATCGATTCACCGATTTCTCACTCTGGTCTGGTTTTTGCGAAGTTGCTGGAAGTGAATATTCCTCTCAGGCTCCTCAACAAGAAGGCCGCTTTATGAAGTCGCTCATCACCGCTGGTTTGCTCTCGACGTTGCTCGTTTCCTCCGCGTTTGCACAAGCCGATGCGGATGGCAAAGGTAAGAAGAAAGATGGCAGTAACAAGAATCGTGCGAAGATGAATAAGGTCGAACTCTTCAAAGACGCCGATGCTGACAGCAATGGCAGTCTGAATCTGGAAGAGTTCACAGCCAAGATCATGGGCGCCAAGCAGGCTGAAAAGAGTTTTAAGAAGTTCGACGAGAATCAGGACTCGCTGCTGAGCCAGGGCGAATTTGACAAAGCGATCGAAGAAGTTTACTGGTTCAAAGTCACCCGCAAGACCGGTCAGGAGTGGCTGGCCGCTCTGGATGAAAACAAGAATGGCGAACTGAGCTTCGAAGAGTACAAGTCGCTTCAAGGCGGCAAGCCAGGCGAGGCAACCTTCGGTCGCGTTGACAAAGACGGCAATGGTGGACTCTCGGAAGAAGAACTCGACAAGCACATTCAAAACGTCGCCAAACCAAAGAAGGCTGATGGCGAGAAGAAGAACAAAGACAAGGAAACCGACCTGAAATAACAGGCGGATGAGACTGAATATGAATTCAAAACTGGCGGGTCGAGACCGCCAGTTTTCGTTTCGTCTTGCTTGGCAGAGTCCGGTCGATCCGCCATAATCGCCCTGTCTGATCTCCCACATAACAGTAAGGACCGACCATGCAAGGCAAACAGCGAGTCATCGACGCACTCAACGCTGGACTCACCATCGAACTGACCGCAATCAACCAGTACTTCATTCAGGCCAAGATGTGTAAAAACTGGGGCCTGAACAAGCTGGCCGCCAAGCATTACGAAGAATCAATCGGCGAGATGAAGCACGCCGAAAAGCTGATTGACCGCATTCTGTTTCTGGAAGGTGTTCCAGAAATCGCCCGTTATGACGTCATCCACGTCGGCGATCACGTCAAGCAGCAGTTCGAGTACGATCTGGCTCTCGAGACCAGAGGCGTCAATACCTACAACGACGCCGCCAAGATCTGCTTCGAGGAAAACGATGGCGGCAGCCGGGATCTGATCGAATCGATCCTCGTTGAGTCAGAAGATCACGTTGACTGGCTGGAATCTCAACTGGATCTGATCAAGATGACCGGCATCGAGAACTACCTGGCGACCCAAATTGGCGAGCACGCCGGTGGTCACGGTCACTGATCATCGTCTGGTTTTCCGGACGATCTGATTTTTGAAGTTAATAAAAAAACGCGGTGATGGGTTTGATCCCTGTCACCGCGTTTTTCGTTTGTCTGTTAACAAATACCTCAGCCGCCGGCTGGAACTGCGGACGAGTTTGCCCGCTGTGCAGCGAGGTGTCTGACGTATTCCGCGATCCGTCCTCGGCAGGACATACAACCTGTTCCTGCGCCACAGGAGGATCGTATCTGTTGTTGATCCTCGATACCGAGGTCTTCGACAAGATAACGCACGTCAGACGCCTGGACATTCAGGCAACGGCAGAGGACATGATCAGGAGGGTGCATAGGCGGGTGTTTTGTGTGAGTGGCAGGCGGGCGGTACTGAGACTCAGTCTCATCATTATTCAGGGTGTCACACACGCTGTCAATTCCGAAAACATCGATATTTTCATCAAATTGCCCTCAACCATCCGGACGACATTTCCACGATTGTTGATGGGTTACTATACTTTTTCACTATGCACACTTCGTCATCCATTCGGATTCCCACACATCTCGGCCATCATGGCCTCTGCAGAAAAGTGTCATGGTATTGGGAGTTGAACCCTTAATTGAAGATCGACGAGACCCGAAGCGATCTCGCGTTGCGCTCCTGATCGAAAGCTCGAATGCTTACGGTCGCGGGTTGCTCAGTGGCATCATTGACTATCTGAGATGTCACGAATCCTGGTCGCTGTATATTCCCGAGCAGGGACGAGGCGATGCCCCCAGCCCGAAACTGCAGGCATGGAATGTCGACGGCATGATTGCCCGCGTCGAAAATGAAGCGATCGCCGCTGCTGTGCGCGAGCTGAATATTCCCGTCGTTGATGTTTCTGCTGCTCGCCTGCTTCCGGATGCTCCCTGGGTCGAAACCGACGATTCTGCAATCGCCCAGCTTGCTTTTGACCACTTGTCTGAGCGTGGTTACAAGAACTTCGCCTTTGTGGGAGACACGAAATTCAATTGGTCCCGCTGGCGGGCTTTTGGGTTCCGGTGTTGTGTGGAAGCATCTTCTCATCGTCACTTCGAGTTCCCCCTCGGACACAGTGTAGGGGCACATAGACAGCCGCACCTGGGAACGCCGACTGTTCCTTCGGGAGATGAGTCTGAAGAAAGCCTTGCAGCTTGGCTGAAGAGCTTGCCCAAGCCGATTGGGATCGTCGCCGCGTACGACATCAAAGGGCAGCAGATCCTCAATCTGTGTCGTGATTTATCGATCAGCGTGCCCGAAGAGGTTTCCGTTCTCGGTATTGATAACGATCCGTTGATCTGTGAATTGTGTGAACCGACGATGTCGAGCGTTATCCCCGATGGCCGGAAGGCGGGCTACCTCGCGGCTGAACTGCTCGACGCACTTCTGTCAGGGCGAGCCGGTGAGACAACATCTCAACTCATCCAGCCTCTCAGCATTCATGCACGTCAATCAACGGACATTCATGCGATCGACGATGAGATCGTCGCCCAGTCGATGAAGCTGATTCGTAAACATGCCTGCGAAGGCCTGACGGTGACTCAGCTGATTGAGAGTCTGCCGGTTTCGCGTCGTATTTTCGAGAACCGCTTTCAGAAAGCGATGGGGCATACGCCTCATGCGGAGATCGTCCGGGTCCGCATGCAGCGTGTTAAGTATCTGCTCGCCCGCTCCGATCATTCCATCAGCGACATCGCCCGCATGACTGGCTATGCCCATGACGAGTACTTGTCCAGCTCGTTCAAGCAGCTCGAAGGCATCTCACCAACGCAGTACCGCCAGCAAAATCGCCGTGTGTAAACGGTGATATGCCCTGTTGATTCGCATCCTGAGGCAACATCGCATAGGATACCGGCTTGACTCGAATCCCCGCGTCTGTCTAGTGGACGCTGTCTCGAAAAGCTGATAGTTCCCTATGCCCCTGATTGGTCTGCGTAACGTCTCCTTCACCCACGGCGGTCCACTCCTGCTTGACCACGTCAACCTCGAAATCGAGCCGGGCGAACGCATCGGCCTGGTTGGTCGCAACGGAACCGGCAAGTCGACCCTGCTTAAGCTGCTCGATGGCACTCATCGCCCTGATGATGGGGAGATCTTTGTCACAGCGGGTGCGACGATCAAACGCCTCGTCCAGGATGTCCCACAGACGACCGTCGGAACTGTCCGGGAGATCGTCAAGTCTGGTCACACAAGCCAGGAAGAGAACGACTGGGACATCGAGAACGCAGCTGACAAAGTCATCACGCGTCTGGGGCTCGATTCTGATGCTGAGTTTTCCAAACTCTCCAGCGGGATGAAACGACGCGTTCTCCTGGGGCAGGCCCTCATCGATGAACCCGATGCGCTGCTGCTCGATGAACCGACGAACCATTTGGATATTGAATCCATCGCCTGGCTGGAAAAGTTTCTGAAGGGCTATGCGGGCACTGTCATCTTCATCACCCACGACCGTGAGTTCTTGCAGGCGCTGGCGAACCGGATCGTGGAAGTCGAGCGGGCCCGTCTCTTTGACTGGACCTGCGATTACAAGACATTCCTGGAACGTAAGCAATGGGCACTCGAAGCCGAAGAACGCGAACAGGCGCTCTTTGACAAGAAACTGGCTCAGGAAGAAGTCTGGATCCGACAAGGGGTCAAGGCTCGTCGGACTCGAAACGAAGGTCGCGTTCGTGCTTTGAAGGCGATGCGAGAACAACGTCGACAGCGTCGAGAAAAGCTCGGCAACGTCGCGATGTCGGTCGGAGATGCAGACAAATCGGGCCAACTCGTCATGGAGCTCAAGAATGTGACCTATTCCATTCCTGGTCGCACGCTGATCAATGACTTTACATCGCTGATCTCCCGCGGCGACAAGATTGGGATCATTGGGCCAAACGGGGCAGGGAAGTCGACCCTGCTGAAGATTCTCCTGAAGGAGCTGGAACCCGAAAGCGGCCACGTACGGCACGGCTCGAAACTCCAGATCACGTACTTTGATCAAGTGCGCGAGCAGATCGACGAAGAAAAGACCGTCGTCGAGAACATTGCTGACGGTGCAGACATTGTGACCGTTAACGGCGTCAATAAACACGTTTACGGGTATCTGCAGGAGTTCCTCTTTACGCCCGACCGGGCGCGTCAGCTAGCCAAGCTGTTGAGCGGGGGAGAGCGAAATCGGCTGCTATTGGCACGGCTTTTCAAGCGACCCACCAACGTGATGGTCCTCGACGAACCGAC
>SXPC01000205.1 GCA_005778225.1 Planctomyces sp.
CGATCATGATCACGACCACGATCATGGGAAGACGGCGCTGGCGGGGCCGGAGCATGCTCATGATGATCCGTCGAAGCTGGAGACGGTGTTGTCGAAGCGATGTGTGCTGGCGCTCATTAACGAGTCGGTGAAGTGCCTAGATGAGCAGGTGGTCGAGAAGGCGTGGATGGCGGATCTGGCGATGGTGCTGGGGACAGGGTATGCGCCGTTTCGAGGGGGGCCGTTGAAGACGGCGGATGCGTTTGGAGTGGCGCGAATCCACGGGTGGTTGAAGGAACTGGAGAACAGCGTGGGAGCGCGGTTCAAGCCGGCGGAGGGGATTGTGAAGCTGGCGGGAACGAATGGAAAGTTTTATGAGGGGGTTGAGTTTGGGTTTCAGCCGGAGGCGTAGTTCGGAATTCGGCGTGCGGCTTCGCTGGGGTGGGGGGCTGTGGCGTACTCTGAGCGTTTTATTTTTTGAATGCACAAGGGACAGGGGGTTTACACCCCCCGCTCGCCTTTAGCGGGGGATGTGGAGTTTGGTTTCGAAGAGGTGGGGGCGTGGGGAGTGGGTGTGGAGTTCCATGCAGAGCTGGTTGATGAGCTGGGGCATGGAGAGGGTTTGATCCGTGAAGCTGCTGGTCAGGTGTGACAGGGCATACGCGGATGGGTTGGTGGTTTGCTGACGCGGGTCGGACCAGAGCATGCCTCGGTCATCGGCCATGACGTCGGCTGCGTTGAGGTTGCAGCAGGTCCAGTCGATGTGACGGTCCCCTTCGACCAGGAAACGTGAGACGGGGATCTCGCGTCGGTCGTTGGTGATGACGAGGTACGGGTAAGCCGAGTCGTCTTCGCGGTACTGAATCGAACGGATCTGATCGGCGGCGACGATCTGGAGGTCTGGCGCCAGTTCACACAGCCAGCTGAGACGCGAGACGCTGCTGGAATCGCGAGTTAATACTGTCGGGAGTGTGGTCATGTCGGACTGGAAAAGGTCGTCGAGTGTGATCAGGGCTGAACGGAGCTTGGTCTGGCGGATCGCGTTATTCGAGAGCATCTGCAGGAGCAGAGGCCAGCTAGACGAGGGCTGAGACGATGAGGCCTGGGCGAGGAGGAATCGCTCCGCGGTCAGAGTCGGCTGTTTGCGGTCGTCGAGTTGAATATGGCGATGATCGCGAAAACGATAGTTCGATTTGTAGACGGGCACGCGCATCATTTCGAGCCAGTCGAGGGTGCCGCGGAGTTCACGCAGCGCGGTCCGACGCAGTTGCTGCTGGAATCGCTGCCAGCGCTGGAGGGGCATGGCCAGTGACATGCTTTCCTCGTCGTCACTGAAGGTGACTTCGTTGACGAGCGAACGGGCATGGGCGACGAGGTCGTAGCCGTCGAGGGAGGGGTGTTCGGAGTCCGCGGGGCAGCCGGTAACGAGAGCGACGCGGAGCCCTTTGAGCGCAGCTTCGGCGGTCGCCTGCCAGGCGGCGAGAGTGTTTCCGAGGATGATGAGTTCGTATTCCATGACGTCACCTGTCGCGAGCTTTGTGTGAAGATGAAACGATCGGAGAAGATCGTCTGGTCACGAGAGATATCGAACGCTGCGAGAGTTTGACTGAAGCGAAAGGATTGCTGATTGGATAAGAGGTGCGGGAGGCGGGGGACTGTGAGGGCTGTAGGGATTGTGTCGGCGGAAAAGTTGACGTGGAGGTCGCAGATTCACGTCGAATTCGGGAGAGCACTGGCACAGCCAGTGGCACCTGAGGGGAGAAGTGGGAAGGTAGCGGTTGAGACGGTTCGAGCGGTTGGGGTATGGACGTGGTGATTGCCTGTTGAGTAAGTCGGGTAAGACGGGTGAAAAGATGGACTTACGGGAAATTCTTGGACGAAACTGGAATTGCGTGATCCAATGGGGGAGCGGTGCGTTTTGAGGGGTGGGTGAGGCGAATGGCGTCACCTGATCACGGGAAATGTGCCTGATGGTTGGGAGATGAAAGCGAAATTCGATTCGCAGAGTTCCCTCATCCGACCTCGGCAGTATTCATTCGCGAACCAGGGGTTCGACTCGGCCACCTTCTCCCCGGGGGAGAAGGGACGGGAATTGAGCAAGACGTGAAATGCGATAAGGATGGTTTCGATGGCTAAGGGACAGTTTGCGAAATTTGGTTCGGGTGGATTTTCGTTGGGGGTGTTCGTTGCGCTGGCGGTGTTTGTGGTGCTGGCGACGACGGTGTTTTATGCCAACTTCATCGTGAATGTCCCGCGGGGGCATATTGCGATTCTGATCCGACGGACGGGGCTGGACCTGAGCAATAGTGATGAGATTGCTCCGACGGATCAGCATAAGGGGATTCAGAAAAAGTATCTGACCGAAGGCTGGCAGATGATGGTCCCGTATTACTGGGACTGGGAGATCATCCCGATGCAGGAAGTGCCGCAGGGGAAGATCGGTGTGTTGATTTCGAAGACGGGGGATGACCTGTCATACAGCGAGTACCTGGCGAAGGTCGATCCGACCAAGGAAGCGTTTGAGGAGCGGGTTCTCAGTAAGGGGGTTGTGCCGGGATATTTGTTGCCGGGGCGTTATGCGATCAATCCGTATTTGTTTGAGCTCGAGCTGTATGATCCGATTGTGATTGAAGCGGGTTACAAGGGGATCGTGACGGACTTGAATGGACCGATGCCGACGACGCCGAATTCGTTACTGTCGGATCCAGGGTTTCGTGGGGTGCAGAAGAATGTGCTGGATGCCCAGACATATTACTTCAATCCGTATGAGACTCGTGTTGAACTGCTGAATACGCGCGATATTACGCTGAGCATGGAAGCCAATAAAGACATGGGGTTTCCATCGAAGGACGGGTTCTGGATTCGCGTGGAAGGAAACGTGCGATTTCACGTGCAGCCGGATCGAGTTGCGGAAGTCTATGTGATGTTCAACGATCATCAGAATGGTGATTCGATTGAGGAAGAAATTGCCAATAAGGTGATCCTGCCGCTGGCTCGAAGTTTCTGTCGTGTGGAAGGTTCGAAGTTCCTGGGGCGTGATCTGGTCGGGGGAAGTGATACGGCGGACCGATCGGTCTTCCAGGAGCAGTTTTTCCAGACGCTTAAGGAACGCTGCAAGCCGCTGGGGATCAATATCATGGAAGTGTCGATCAAGAACTTGTATCCGCCGCAGCCGATTGCTGAGCAGATACGTCAGCGACAGATGGCCGTTCAGATCCAAGAGACTTACAAGCGAGAGATTACGACTCAGGAAGCTGAGAAGAAGAAGAAGGCACAGGACGAGAAAGGTAACCAGGAAGACTCACTGGGTAAGACCTATCAGGATATTGCCAAGATCATGGCCGATGCGAACCAGAAGCGTGAAGTAGCGCTAACGAAGGTGAATGAGCGACAGGCCGTCGCTGAGTTCAAACTGGCTGCTGCGAAGGACGAAGCGGAAGCGATTCGATCTCGCGGGAAAGCGGAAGCGGATGTGATTCGATTCCAGAATGAAGCGGATGCTTCGGGATGGAAGAATGCCGTCATTGCCTTTGGCGGGAATGGGGATGAGTTTTCGCGTTATGTTCTGTATCAGAAGATGGCGTCGAGTTATCGCAAGATCATGGCGAACACGGCGGATAGTCCGATCATGAAGATTTTCGAGACGTTTGAGCCGACGGAGAAGATGCCGGCGAAGACGGTGCCGGTAACGGATGTGGGGAATTGAGAGTGGGTGTTGCGTGCGACCGGAGAGGTTGGAACGCAGAGGCCGCGGAGTAGAAAAGTTGACGAACGAAGAATGAATGTCTGATGTTGGTTGGGTGAATGGGTGCGGGTTAGTGCCTATGCCCCACCCTCATCCGCCCTTCGGGCACCTACTCCCCTCAAGGGAGAAGGGACATAAATCGGAAACTCCCCCCGGCGACTCGCCGGGGGCTAAATAGATAGAGAAAAGATATGAACGAGAACTTTACGAAAACGAATTCGATGGTGGCTCGGGCTTTGTGGCCTTCGGTCATGGCGGTTGTGCTGTTGATTGTGACGGCATGGATTTTTGTGAGTTGGACGATCAATCTGGTGTATGTCCCGGCGGGCAAGAGTCTGCTGTTGACGTATAAGGGTGCTCCCCTGCCCTTTTTGCCGGGGTACTTTTTGAGTAACTCGGAGCCTGGCGAATTTGCCAAGGTCGATGAGAGCGGGAACCCTGAGCAGAAGGGTGTGATCGAGAATATGAAAGGGCCTGGGCGTCACTTCTACTCGCCGATCTGGTGGGACCGCGAGATTGTGGATGATGTGGTTGTGAAGCCTCGCGAAGTCGGGATTGTGACGTCGAAGATTGGAAAGTCTGCTCCTGCTGGAGTCATTCTTGTGGAAGGTGATCTTGGCAAGACGGAGTTTAAGGGAACACTGCGTAAGACGCTGGGGCCTGGGATCTATCGGATCAATCCGTACGGGTACGATGTGAAAGTGATTTCAACGGAAACCGTTCAAAGTGGTGGGCAGACCAAACACGCAGGATGGGTGGAGATTGGTCCGGGGCATGTGGGAGTTGTCACTAATCAGGTGACGGACACAAGCCGTGGAATGAAGACTGGCCTTCAAGTAGAAACAATTCCTCCCGGTAATTATCCGATCAATCCGCGTGAGCAGCAGATTGATATCGTCAGTATTGGGTTTCGTGAATTGACGCTTGCTGCCAACTTCAAAACAGATAACGAAGGCAATCTGCTGTTCGATGAGTCGGGTGAGCCGATGATCCTCAATGATGGAAGCGGAATTACTTTCCCGGACCGTCACGGGTTCCCGGTCCACATGGACTTTACGACTATTTGGGGGATTACTCCCCAGCAGGCTGCTGAAGTGATTGGTGAATATGGAAACGTTGACTCGGTGCAGACGAAGGTCATTATGCCGAAAGTTGCCAGTATCTGTCGGAACATGGGATCGAAGTTGAGTTCGACGGAGTTCCTGGTGGGCGATACTCGTCAGGAGTTTCAGCAGAACGTGTCGGATCAGTTTCAGAAGGAACTGAAAGAGATCGACATCACGCTGCTGATGGGACTGGTGCGTAATATCCATATCGAGCAGAGCATTCGTGAACCGATTCAGAAAGCATTCATTACCGATGAAACAAACCTGACGCGTCAACAGGAAGAGAAGACCTCGGCGACCGAGACGCTGCTTCGTCGCGCGACAGCGGAAGTCATGACTGAGGTCAAGACCGTTGCTGCGGACACGGAGCGGATGGTGCGGACGAAGATGGCGGAGGCTGAGAAGGAGTCGCAGGAGATCGCTGCCAAGACGCTGCAGGAAGTTGCTGCGATTGATAAGGAAGTCGCGAAACTGGAGTCAGAAGCGCTGGTTGTCCTCGGGGAAGCTAGTGCTGAGTCCAGGAAGATGATGGAACAGGCGAAGGCTGAGAAGTTCAAACTGGCAGTCGAGGCGTTTGGAAGTCCGCAGGCGTATAACAAGTGGGTCTTTGCAAACGGGCTGCCCGATGATATGGAACTGAATCTGTTCTATGCGGGTGAAGGGACGTTCTGGACGGACCTGAAGGGGTTCACGGAAACGATGATCGGGAAGCAGCAGATGCAGCCAACGCAGCCGGTGAAGAAGTAGTCTTTGCGGGTGGAGAGAATTTGAGAGAGGCATCGATGATGAATCGGTGCCTTTTTTTGTTGGGGTATCGCGATGGGCGTGATGAGGCGGCCTTGACTCGTATTCGTATTTGGTCAAGTGATTGCGGCAGTAGCGAATAAGACAGGGGGTTCACACCCCCCGCTCGCCTAGAAGTCGAGGTCGTCTTCTTCGTCTTCTTTGGTGGGTGGGTCGCCGTGGTAGAGGCGGGTGTAGCTTTGGTAGCGGTTGGGGGTGATGTGTCCTGAGTCGACGGCGGCTTTGACGGCGCAGTTTGCTTCGTGGGTGTGGCTGCAGTCGGGGAATTTGCAGTTGGGGACGAAGGGGAGGAACTCGCGGAAGTAGGCTTCGACTTCTTCGGGGATTGTGTCCCAGAGTTCCATTTGCCTGATGCCGGGGGTGTCGACGAGCCAGCTGTTGTTGGCGAAGGGGATGAGCTGGGCGGTTGTCGTCGTGTGCTGGCCTTTGCCTGTGTCGGTCGAGACCTTGTGAGTTCGCAAGGCAAGTTCAGGCAGGAGTGAATTGAGCAGCGATGATTTGCCGACGCCGGACTGGCCGGTGAAGACGGTGATCTTGTTTTCCATCCTGCTGCGGAGTTCGGCGATCCCCTGCCCTGTCTGGATCGAGGTGAGGAGGACGTCGTAGCCGATGTTTCGGTAGACGTTGGCGATGGACTCGATCTTCGTGACGTCGGCGAGGTCCATTTTGTTGATGCAGATGATCGGATTGATCTCGTGCTTTTCGGCGACGACGAGGAAGCGATCAATGAGGTTGGGTTTTAAGTTGGGGTTACGTGCGGAGGCAACGATGACCATCTGGTCGACGTTGGCTGCGATGATGTGCTGGCGGTCTTTCGCGGCACGACTGAGGATGCCTTTGCGTTCACGGACGCTGTGGATGACGCCTTCGTTAGGAGCGGTTTGCTTCAACTGGACAAGGTCACCGGCAACGACGGCGCTGCGAGTCGATTGGGCGATGGCACGGAGGACTTTGCGGACAGTGCAAGTGAAGTCGTGACCGTCGTCTGTGCGGACGGTGCAGGAGTTGGCGCCGATCGCGCGAATGACCCGGCCGGAGAGGAGCGTCGATTCGTCTGCGGAATCTTCGATGATCGTGCGGTAGCGAGTCTTATCACCTTTGCCGGACATGCGTTCGCTGGAGGTCAGTTGATCGAGCGCGGAATCGTCATCCTGGGTGAGTTTGGAATCGAAGCGAGGACGGTCTTTGGACCCGCGGTTTTTTTTGAACTCGACGCGTTTTTTCTTTGGCGACATGAAAAGCCTGGTCGCCTTACTTCGTTTTTCGAGGATGCAATCGGACGACGAAGACTTTTGAGTTTTCGACGTCTACAAGGAATTCAGCGATAATCTCATCAAGGAAGACAATACGACGATTTCCTCCGCGTGATTCGCCAGCAGATATTGGGTTAACGCTTAACTTGCCTTCAAGGTCTGAAAGTGTCTCTTGTAGCATTTCTCTTGAACGCGATTTGATCCAAATGTTCGTGAGATCATCATGAGCAAACCTCAGCCACACGACTTCAAACCTCATTGAAGTCGCTCCAGATCTGCAAGAATCTCTTTAAGTGATCGTCCACCACCTTCATTGAGTCGACGTTGAAACTCCTCGTCAGACAGCTCCTGGAAATCTTCGTCGTCTGAAGCTTCCGGTACGAAGGTACCGAGCACGTTACCTGATGCGTCTTGTAGGACGACCATTCCGTGGCCGAGCCATGATTCAATAGATTTGCGATCGATCGTGATGTTGACCATAGAAAAACTCACAAAATGTGACCCGTTGTTTCTGGTAATTCTACGTCATGACAAGCAAGAAGATCAATCGCTATTACGTCGCGGCGCGGCCGAAGCACATCAGGGTGATGTCGTCGTTTTGGGGGCGGCCGTCGGCGTGGCGTTTGACGTCTTTGAGGATGGCTTCTCCCAGGGCAGTTGTTGAGGCGGGGCCTTTCTGGATGAAGTCTCTGAGGTGTTCGGTGCCGTAGAGGTCGCTTTGATGATTCATGGCTTCACTGACGCCATCGGTGTAGATGACAAAGGTTTCGCCTGGATTGATCGCGCGATCTTCGACGTCGTACTGAAAATCTTCGATGACGCCGAGTGGGACGCCGATGTTGGCGTCGGAGAATTCTTCAATGCTGCCATCGGGTTTGCGGATGATGGGGGACATGTGACCGGCGTTGACCAGTGACATGTGGTGGTTCTTCATGTCGATGATGACCAGTACGAAGGTGACGAATCGTCCTTCGACGGCTTTGGCGCACATGTGGTTGTTGATGCGGTTGGCGGCGGACTGAACGTCGTTGAAGAACTCGATCGTTCCACGAACGATGCTGGAGATGCGCGACATGACGAGTGAAGCGGGAACGCCCTTCCCTGCCACGTCACCGAAGGCGAGGCAGATCTTGTCTTCGCCGAGAGGGATGATGTCGTAGTAATCGCCGCCGACGGCCTGGGCGGCTTCGTAGGCAGCGAAGAATTCGTAGCCAGCGGCTTTGGGGAGGTCATCGGGAAGCAGTGCACGCTGGACGTTGCGGGCGATGCGCATTTCGTTGTCGTACTTGGTCTTCTCGGCGTGAGAGGCGAGGAGACGCGTGTTTTCATAGCTGAGGGCGGCTTGGCTGCTGACAGCGAGGAGGAGGTCGAGGTCGTCCGGGCGGAACTGGCTGATGGGGTTTTGGGTGTCGATGTTAATCGCGCCGATCGGCTCGCCATCGAGAGAGAGCATCGGAACGCACATCATCGAGCGGATGGTCAGGTTCGAGATGGACTCGCTGCCTGAGAAGCGTAGATCGCTGGAGGCATCAGCGGAGAGGATGCCTTTGCGCTCTTCGAGGACTTTGTTGAGGATCGTCTTGCTGATGCGGACCGATTCGTCCGAGTCGCCACGACGATGTTTGAAGGCGCGAGGGACGATCTGTCCGCTGTCGTCTTTAAGCAGAATGGAACCGCGGTCAGCCTGAGGGAAGATGGAGAAGAGTGTGTTGAGGATCTTGGGGAGCATCAGTTCGAGTTCAGTTGTCCCGGCGAGGGAACGGTTGATCTCGAGGATGGCTTTCAGTTTGACTTCGGGTTTGACGTTAAGGCTGCCGAAGCCGCCACCGACATCAGCTGCACCCATGATGGTGTGGGCGCCGTCGTCGTTGCTGAGGTCGAACTGGATCGTTCCCTGTCCCCCGCTGAGGAGATTTGACTTCGGGATGACCGTGGGATTGCTTCCGCCGGGCTTCCCTGCCGTTGCGGGGTTTGGGGTACGACTGCTGGCCGACGCTGCGGCTGTGGGAGTTTTGCCGTCGTCGTAACGAAACAGAAGTGGGCCGAGCTTGATGCGGTCGTCGTGATGAAGAGGTCGAATGCCTTCGGTCTTATCGCCGTTGACGAAGGTGCCGTTCCCGCTGCCGAGGTCTTCAATGCTGACCTGACTGCCAGCGATGATGATCCTGGCATGTTTGCGCGAGACCATGTTGGACTGCAAAACGATGTCGCATTCAGGGTGACGGCCCAGAACCATCTCGGTTCCATTGAGGTCGTAACTGGTTGCATCACCGCCAGAGAGAAGTACGAACTGAGCCATGGGACCGCGAATGCCTTCATTGCTTCGTGGGACTGCTACTGGCGCGAGACGAAGATCTCGGCAGCTGTCGTTGAATCGAAACTGGTTGATTTGTGCGGTCTATCTTAGCTGAGCGAAAGAAAAATGCCCATGCAAAATGCCGGAATGAGAAAATGAAAAAAGCCCGAGACGGAGGTTTGTCCGTTCGGGCCTTCTTGTGATACGCATCCGCGTATTTGTGACGGCGTTTGTTCGTCAAACGACAGTGTTCCCACTTTGCGCGCCGTCAGCACGCTTATTTCGCTAAGCTGACTGAGCTTGAGCCTGGTGATACGTTTGCGATGGCTCAGCGGTTTTGCGGTAGCCGAGGTCACGGATGACTTCGAGGACTTCGCTCCAGGTTGGGAACTGTCGGCCGCTGCGACGTTTGTAATCGTCGATGGCCTTCATGAAGTCGATTTCTTCATTTGAGTAGTCACGTTCGCAGGTTGTTGGATCGATCTGGCGACGGCGTTCGACTTTGTTGCGTCGTTCGCTGCTGCTGGTGACGCGTTTTTCGACAGCGACTTCGACGACAGGCTCGACGTCTTTACGACGCTCTGCGCGGTTGCGTCGGTCGTAACGAAGACGTGGTGAGCGGCGATCAACAACGAGCATTGAATTTGTGTGTTCTGCGATATTCATTCGGTCCACCTCTCTGCGGAAACCCCAGTTTTAACCGTCGTCCTCCATGGGACGCTCCCTCGTTTTTGTTCTTCCTGAACGTGACAGTTCGTCCGTGTGGCAACCCTACCCCATGGACGGTGACCGGGTCGGATTTACCGATTAGAAAACGCTGTGGATCTGAGGGAACAGGCTGAAGTTGACCACATGGGAGGTTTGTGACGGTTGTGAGGAGTGAAAAGTTATCTGAAATTACCCAGTGTGCGATTTTGGCCGTCTTCCTCCCCTTCTGAGGACGTGGTAAAAAACCGCGCTGCGTAACTTGCAGCGAACCCTGTGATCGCACATAATGTCCTCTTCCGGGAGCTGGCGAGAGCTGGCTTTTGAGAAAGCACCCCTAGCTCAATTGGATAGAGCATCGGTCTACGGAACCGAAGGTTAGTGGTTCGAATCCACTGGGGTGCATTTGATAAAGTTTGAAATGGCAAGAGTTTAGAAGAATTCAAAGGTTTGACCAAGTCTATCAGACTGAGTATTTCCTCCGCTTACCTGCACATCGGTGTTTCTGAGAGAGAGCTTTTCATAGAGTTCTCCAGCTGCTGATTGAGCTGACCGAATCGCTCCATAATGTTTCTCCGTCGTGTCGAAGTCTGCGTGACGCAGACGATCTTCAACATCTGTGCTGAGTCCCTGAGGTGATCAGTCGAGCCGCATAGCCCCGCCTCAAATCGTGAACCGTGGCGTACTTGATTCGATTCTCTTTGCTAGGGAGCTGGCTTCGAGACAACGATGTTCGATTCCTTCCCAATTCTGGTGATCACTCGCTCGATGGAATCCAAGAACGTCGTTGTGGCACTAGGGGATGAAGGCCATGACTGTTCCCATTTGACCGTTGACGGTAAGCGTCGAGCGTTGTTCATGATGGCACTAGTCGTGGGCCAACAATCGTGCATTGAGCCGTTCCAGGTGATTCAATGTCATCGTATCTTTCGCAAACAGTTCTCCGTTGAAGGTCAGGAGGGCACATGCGACAAATCAGTAATTGCCTGCCATCAGAAAAACTTCCTCATTTCCATACGCAGACAGAACTTATATAATCTGTTTGCCTCGCTGCGTCCCATGTTGAGTCTTTGAACAGACCATGAATGATCTTGATCACATCATCGCCAGAAAGAATGCGTTGACGATAAACGTCGACGATTGGCCACAGCATATTCGCAATTTTTCCGATAGCCTCCTTGCCATCAACATCTTTCGAGAACCGACCGGCTTATTTGAGATGACGGAATCCGTCATCAGCGAAGCCGTCAGCGATGATGGCTTGGGCGATGATTACATGCTCTCGATGCTCGTCCGTTCCGCCGCGAGTTCGCCACTTCAGTTCAACCTTGGGAACGGGAGATTCTCGCGCGGGAATGAACCGGGATTATTCGTCTTCGGTAACCTTCGAAACCATCAGCACGTCCGAGGCATCGGGCCATTTCACTCTGTTTCATTTCATGTCAACGTTGATACACTCAAACAGCGCATTTGCGACCTGACCGGAAAGTCTCTCAGCCTCGATCCTCTCCACTCCAGTGCCTTCCGCGACGAAACACTCGAAGTCCTCATCAAACAGCTTCTCTCGATTTGCCAGTCGGGCCAGCACCGGACTCCTCGGGCTGGCTCAACTCGAATTGATGGCATCCTCGACCAGATCTGCCACCGGCTGCTACACAACGCCGGACATAAAATCTCGGAACCCTCCCCCGAAGACCGGCTGCAGCCCCGTTCGATCAAACAAGTTCTCGAATACATCGACAGTGCCCTCGGCTGTGAACTCGATCGCGATCTCCTCGCGAGAATCGCTGGCGTCAGTCCCTGCCACTTCTCTCGCCTCTTCCGCCAGACCGTCGGCATGACTCCTAAGCAATACATTCTTAAATCACGTATCGAGCGCGCCAAGAATCTGCTCGATTCTCAAAACGATCTTCTCCTCAAAGACATCGCGGAATCCCTCGGCTTCACCGATCAGGCCCACCTCAGCCGGGAATTCGTTAGACAAGTCGGCGTCCCGCCTGGCGTCTACCGCAAATTCCGCTAACACTCTTTCTTGAGTGCCCTGTGTTTTTCACCGTGCCCCCTGCTTGCCTCCGCGTCCGCAGTCTTGGACTTCTCTGTGTCTGTTGCGCATCAAGGCACCTCTGCCTCTGTTCACAGCAGCATTGCATCAAAGTGCTGCTCATCCGTTGATGCACGCGCATCTTTTATTCAAGTGAATTGACACCGGTGAGGTGGGTATTTTCCGCCGCTCGTCGCATCCCAGCGAAACGACCATTACGCAACTGCTTATTTTGTAATTGGTTACAGGCGATGTTCTCGTAGTCGAGACCTCGACTTGATGTCCGCTCGCAAACACGCAGGCACACACGTTGCGAGATTTACTTCCTTGTCAGAATTCTTCTCTTTTATCCGAAAGACAGTGCTTATGCGTCGCCAAGGTTTTACGTTGATTGAGCTACTCGTCGTCATTGCGATCATCGCGACCCTCGTTGCGATCCTGCTTCCTGCTGTTCAAATGGCAAGAGAATCTGCCCGTCGCAACAGCTGCAAAAACAACCTGAAGCAAATCGCCCTCGCGATGCACAATTATCACGACGCGTTCACCATGTTTCCAGCGGCCTACAGTGAAGTGAAGACTGGGTCTACAAGACTGGGATTTAAGAGTTATCTCGTGGCATTGTTGCCACAATTGGAACAGGGGCCGCTTTTTGATTCCCTGGATTTTGACAAAGCAACCCGCTGGAAGCCGCTTGATACGCCCCTTGCCGTCATGCAATGTCCAACTGATCCTCAGTCAGGCGCGATCTGGTCAACGGACGGTGGTACTGGAACGAGGGTGTATGGCAAAGATGGATCAAATTGTATTCCGATCGCTTCCAAAACAAGCATCACACCCAATGGTGGTACTCCCATCGCTGCCGCTGGGAGCTATCACATGAATGGCGGATTCAACTATGTGAGTCTCAATAAGATCACTGGGGGCTCGAGCAATGTTCGAATGCTCGCAGAGCGTGATCAGGCGATGTACCCAGGAGCCTGGGGAGGAGCGCCCAGACTCTGGGATCCTGCGACGACCGTTGCACATCCAACTTTCCAAATCGCTGTCTCATTCACAGATCCAGAGGGATGCATCGGGTCATGGGGCCTGTCGACGATTCGTCTCGACAATGTTTATGTGACAGCCTGCGGCATGGGGACTGTTCCTAAAAAGGACCGTTCTGAATATGGCTGGTCCAGTAAGCACGCTGGCGGTGTTCACGCTGCTCAAGGTGATGGCAGCGTCAACTTCTGGTCGGAAAACATGGATGCCATAGCAGCGTACAACGGCGCCAGCATCATGATCGGCTCTGGCCCTGCAAGTTTCTAGTCCTGGTTCAAGGCACAGATACGGAGTTTTGTTAGCTACCGCTCCGCATTTTTCAGCACTCTTATTCTCAATTTCTTGTGTCCTCATTTCATGTCGTTTGTAAATCAGATAGACGAGGCTGTATGAAAACCAACTCACTCACCAGCGTGTCGAAGAGACATAAGCAACTTGGCTTTACTCTGATCGAACTCCTGGTTGTCATTTCCATCATCGCTGTTCTGGTTGCCATCCTTCTGCCAGCCGTGCAGCAGGCCCGCGAAGCAGCCGCAAGAATGAGCTGCAAAAATAACCTGAAGCAGATCGGTCTTGCCCTTCACAACTATCACGAAACGTATCAGCGATTCGCCCCAGGTTTGATCGATGGTGATCCCACCGCCAATGTCGGTGGCTACTCCTGGCAGGTCGCCATCCTGCCCTACATGGAACAGCCGGCCATGGCTGATACTTATGCTCTTGTCGCAGGACAAGTTCCTTCATACAGCCACCTGACCGATTACAAGTGGCCACGAGCATTTCGTTGCCCCAAGGATGAAGGTGCAGGATCGACCACTCGCTTGCGTGGGGCTGGTAACTACGTTGCGATCTACGACTCCGAAGGTTGCCTCGATTACAGCGGGGGCGGCACAAGCTTCGCCGCAACCGACTATCAGGTCAAAGGCAATAATCGCGGTATGTTTGGTGTCAACGTCGCCAAATCAGCGAGTCTTGCTACCGATGGATTGTCCAACACGATCTTTGTCGGAGAACGGATCGATGCACAATACGCGAATATTCGCTGTGCTGGTGTCGATGTTACGAAGAGTCTGTACTACGTATTCGGGGGAGGTTCTCCGAATCGTCAGACATATGATGAATATCTCAACGAAAACAATTCATGTATCGGTTATCTGATCGTCAATGATATTGATAAATACCTCGCATGCTACGAGCCATTGCAGGCGAAATATTCTTACCTGCTGACAACGTCCGGACGACTTGCGACGCAATTGAGCTCGCGACACTCGGGTGGTGCCTTCGGAGCTCTCCTCGGAGACGGCTCTGTCCGCACTGTCATGAAGACCGTCGATAACACCGTCTTCGACAATCTCCAGAATGCCAATGACGGAAACGTCGTCGGAGAATTCTAAGCACGTCAAATCAAGAGGTCCCGTCCAGTCAAGGTTCGGGACCTTTTTGTTTCCATCTCGATCGCAAATCGCTCACGTCTGTCCCCAACAACGAATGATCCCGATCATGATCTCAGCCTCCCGTGTTCGACTTACCATGATCGCTTTGATGAGTTTTCAGTTCTGCGGCTGCGGTGGCAATGTGCCGACTCCCAATGCAAATTCGGCCAGCATTCTCCGTGCAGAGAATCCGTTCCCGCCAACGCCGCCCCCCACTGAAATTAAGGACGCCTCGCTTCCTTATGTCTATGGGCGTGTGGTCGTCGGTGGAGAGTATCCAAAGCCTGGCTCCATCACCGTGCAGATCGTCGATGCCGAGAAAATCAAAGACCAGACGGGTGCCATCCGCTACGACCAGATCGGCTCTTCGTTCCCTGCAATCTCCGCCAAAGTCGATAAAGAAGGCATCTACGGTGTTGCGCTTCCTCAGCCGGGGCAATACTGCGTTTACTTGAAGGTCAACGCCTCCGCTTATCCTGGCAAATCCTTCAACCCTTACCTCGGCCCCATCGAAACGCCCTACAAAATCATGGCCATGCCAAACCCACTCAATGTCGACATCGTGATCCCACTGCGAGATCCCGTCGGCGTGGCTAAATAGTCAAGATGCTCGGATCCGCCCTGCTCTCTCTGAACTCGTGAGATTTTCAGGCTGCCCGACTTAACCCCCTCATCAAAGTTCTCCACTTCCTCGCTGTTTGAACCCCAGTTCCATCGTCCCAAGTGTTGTCACGACTCTTCAGTGTGTGCAAGTGTTCGTGAAAAACAGGCTTCTGACAGATGTTGTGCTATTCATGTCGGAGTTTGATCAAGGAACAGACCACGGGTGATTATGAGTTCTCATCCGACTTGTATAATTGCTTGCCGAATTTGTAGAACAATGCTGGCGTGACAAGCTGGTCGAGAATGGTTGATGTGAGCATGCCGCCAAAGACAACCAGCGCGAGGGGATAGAGGATTTCCTTTCCCGTCTGCCCTGCTCCGAAGAGGAGAGGCAAGAGGCCGATGAAGCTGGTCATGGCAGTCATCATGACAGGGGCGAGGCGTTCGAGGCTGCCGCGGATGATCATCGATTCGCTGAAGGATTCGCCCTCGTGCTTCATGAGGTGAATGTAGTGAGAGATCATCATGATCCCATTGCGGCTGACGATGCCGATGAGGGTGATGAAGCCCACCCAGTGAGCCAGCGAAAGGGTGGTTGAGCTGATCCAGATGTGAGGCCATTCCCACCAGGATGCGGTTGCAATGGTCGACCATTCGGGACGATTGACAATGAGCAAAGTCATGACGGAACCGAAAGCTGCCAGAGGAACATTAGCGAGTACCTGCAACGCAGCCTGCCACGATTCGAGAGCTTTGCAGAGAAGAAGGAAGACGCCGATGAGGCTCAGCGTACCAAGCAGGATGAGTCGTCGACTGGCGTCCTGCTGGGCTTGGAACTGGCCACTGTATTCGATGTGGTAGCTGCCGGGGAGGTCTCGGAGATTCGTTTCGACGGGGACGAGGGCCGCCTTGATGTCGTTGACGACGCTGGTGAGGTCTCGGCCCTGGACGTTGCAGAAGACGACGATGCGTCTTTGGACATGTTCACGGTTCAGCGTATTGGGTCCGGTGGTGTCGAGAACTTCGGCGACTTGACCTAAGGCAACGCGTCGTTTGGACGGTGTCTCAATGATGGTCTGCTGAATGACGTCAGGATCATTGCGAGAGGCTTCGTCGAACCAGACGACCATGCTGAAGTAGCGGTCTTCGTCGAGGACCTGCGAGACGACGCGTCCTTTGTAGGCCGTCTCCAGAAGGGTAGCGACATCACCAGGAGCAAGGCCGTAGCGAGCGGCTTCTTCGCGTTTGACGTTGAGGCGGACCTGAGAGATTTCGACCTGAGGTTCGATCTGGAGATCGACGACGCCGGGGATCGCCTGCATTTTCTCCTGGATGTCGTAGGCAGACGTGCGGAGTTCGCGCAGGTCTTGTCCGAATACTTTGACAGCGATCTGGGCACGGATGCCGGACATCATGTGATCGAGGCGGTGAGAGATCGGTTGGCCGATGTTGACGGCGGCGCCGGGGATACTTGAGATGCGGTCACGGACATCGGCGATAACCTCTTCGCGTGGACGGCCGATGGTATCGAAGGACCACAGATGGGCGATGGGGATGAGACGCAGGGTGGAATAGAACCAGCCTGTACGCGGAACCTGATGAGCTGCGAGCTGGACGTCGATCTCGGAGGAGTTGACTCCTTCAGCGTGTTCATCGAGCTCTGCGCGACCCGTTCGACGGGAGGCAGACATCACTTCGGGAACATCGAGGATGAGGTGTTCGACTCGCGATGCGATACGCTGACTTTCGTCGAGACTCGTGCCGGGTTCCATGCGGAGACTGATTGTCAGGGTGCCTTCGTTGAAAGGAGGCAGGAACTCGCCCCCCATCCAGAAAATGCTTGTGCAGGAAATGACGACCATCACGGCGACGAGGCTGAGGACAAGAGTCGCATGTCGAAGCGTGTATCTGAGGAGGAAGGTATCGACGCGTTTGAGCCATCGGAGAAGGATCGGATCAGCACGTTCTTGGAATAGCCTGCCACGAGATAACAAGAGAGAGCCGAAGACCGGAGTGAAGGTCAACGAAACGACGAGCGAGCAGAGCAGAGAGATGATGTAGGCCAGGCCGAGGGGGGCAAACATGCGACCTTCGAGTCCAGACATCGAGAAGAGGGGGAACATGACGAGAATAACGATGAGAGTTGCGAAAACGATGGAATTGCGGACTTCGCTGGATGCTTCATAGACGACTGTCAGGGTGGGGTGCTGCTGGTCGAGTGGGAGGAGACGATTTTCCTTGAGTCGCCGGTAGATGTTCTCGATATCGACGATGGAATCATCAACGAGGTCGCCGATGGCCACGGCGATACCGCCGAGAGTCATGGTGTTGATGGTGATGTTAAAGAAGTCAAAGACGAGAATCGTGAGCAAGATCGAGAGGGGCATGGAGGTAAGCGAACTAATGCTCGTTCGGAAATTGCCCATGAGTAGGAAGAGGATCACGACCACCCAGAGGGCGCCATCGCGGATCGCTTCGAGGACGTTATCAACAGCGGCGTCGATGAAGTCCGCCTGCTTAAAGATGCGTCTTTCGATGACGATATCGGGAGGAAGTTCCTGCTGAAGAGAATCGAGGATCTGTTCGATACGCTGGTCAAGTGCGAGTGTATCGGCGTCGGGTTGTTTTTGGACGGTGAGGATGACGGATGGACCGCCGCTGAGTTCGGTTTTGTAGGCGTCTGGATTCGAAGTAGCTGCGTTCACGTCGTGATTGAGTTTGACCCAGGTGCTGCCGTCTCCACGTTTGACAGGCCCACCAAAACGGACATCAGCGACGTCCTTGATGCGGACCGGGACGGGCTCGCGCCAGAGGACAGGGGTGTCTTCGATTTCTTCGAGAGTCAGGCTTTGTCCGCTGATGCGGAGGAGTGATTCTCTGGCGTCGCGAACCATAACACCTCCGCCTGCCAGGACGTTGGCTTTGCTGGCGGCTTGGGTCAATTGATCGAGGGTGACGTCCTGAAAGGCAAGTCGAGAAGGTGAGGTGATAATCTGATACTGCTTGAGGACTCCTCCCATCACTGTGACCTGCGAGACACCTTCTGCGGCGAGGAGGCGGTTACGCAGAGTGAACTCGCCGAGGGTGCGGAGTTCCATCGCTTTGTTGAGTCGTTCTTCCTCGGTTTTGACGTCCGACGTCGAGCGAAGTCCCAGCAGCATGATCTCGCCCATGATGGAGGAGATGGGAGCCATGACAGGATTGACGTCGGAAGGAAGTTGCTCGCGAGCCAGTTGAAGTCGTTCGGAAACGATTTGACGATCCTGAAAAATGTCGGTGCCCCAGTCGAATTCGACCCAGATAATCGAGAGGCCAATGCCAGATGAGGAACGGACGCGCTGCACGCCGGTTGCGCCGTTAAGAAGGTATTCGATGGGGCGGGTGACAAGGACTTCGACTTCTTCTGGCGCGAGGCCGGAGGCTTCGGTCATGATCGTCACGGTGGGGCGATTGAGGTCCGGAAAAACGTCGACCGGCATCTCCCGCAACTTGATCGCGCCCCAGACCATCAGAGTCAGCGAGACGATCAGAACGAGAGCCCGGTTCTTCAGCGAGGCGAGGATAAGCCAGTTGAGCATGACGTCTTGTTTCTTACCTCAAGGCCGAGTACGCAGTTTGCAGATGGGAGACACCCTGGATCGCGACCTCCTCGCTGAGGGCGAGCCCCGCTTTAATTTCGATGAAGCGATCATCTGATCGTCCCGTCTGGACGCTTCGTCGTTCAAAGGTTCCATCGGCTTTGTGAACGAAGACGTAGCTGCGACGACCATCGCGGACGAGAGCAGAGATCGGCAAAGCAGGTGTCGGGGAAAGATGATCGGTTGTCAAAACAACGCTGGAGAGTATGCCGTTTCGAAGTTCGTTCGCGGGGAACTCGTTGAACTCGATCCAGACAGATTGCGTGCGGTTGTCAGCTCCGACAACGGAACCAAGTCGAGACAGCTTGCCTTCGGCTTCAAATCCAGGATGAGAGACGAGACGGATCCGGGCAGGCTGTCCAATTTGTACCAGTGAGGTATCGCTCTCTCGCACGAAGGCCTGGACGCGTGCATGGGAGAGATCATGGATTTCGAACAAAGGTTCGTTGGCGTTGATGACCTGGCCAAGGATGCGATCGAAACTGACGACAGTCCCATCGGCGGGAGCTCGGACGGGGAGAGCGGCCATGACCTGACGAGTATCGAGGACGCGATCGATGTCGTCGCTGGTGAGGCCTTGGGTGAGAAGCTGTTGTCGAAGGTTCGTTGACTGAATTTTAAGGGTGTTGACCTGATTTTGTAGTTCGAGAAGGTTACGCCGCGAGACAGCATCTTTCGCAGCCTGGAGGCGATGGAGTGTACCGGTTTGTAAATTGAGTTCGAGCTTGGTTGCGAGGAGTTCGAGTTGAAGGTTTTGCAGATCGAGGCTGGCGATCTCAGCGAGAACGTCACCTTTCTTGACCGTTTGGCCACGGTCGATATGGATCGCGCGAATACTGCCATTGAGTTGAGACGATGCGGACGTGCGGAGTTGCGGAGGGATTTCGACGACGCCATCGAGTCGCAATGTTTGTTCGATGGTTTGCTCTTTGAACGCAGCGAGTTGCAGGTTGATGGAGTTCGCAGTTGAGGGACTCAGACGCAGAACACCGAGGTAGAACAGGCTGGAGAGTTCGTGTCCGCCTCTGGTGACGACTTGGTCGCCAGGATAGACGTCGCTGGACTTGATCTCGACGAGGGTGCTGGTCTGCCAACCAATGACGACGGGCTTCTTGCGGTACTCAGATGTCTCCTTCGTAGAAGTTTCTTCGACGAAGACATAACGCTCGGCACCGTCACTGAAAACAGCGTTACGGGGAATGACAGTCTTGCTGGGGCTATCGTCGAGAAGTATTTCCGCATTGGCATTCATCCCTGGGAGAATGTCAGGTGGTCCTGCGATGTTGGTGACTTTCGCCCAGGCTGTCCCTTGCTGGGTTTGTGAGTCGATTAAGAGACTGACGTGGTCAATGATGGCTTTGTAGGGGTGGTGGGGATTCGACATGAAAGAGACGTTGAGAGTCTGATTTTTCCGAACGCGGTGTAAATCCTGCTCAAGGATGTCGACGACCACCCAGACCTGAGAGGCATCAACGATTTCGAAGAGGTGTTCTGTCGACTCGACGAATTTACCGACAGCGACATCGGCATGAATAATGGTGCCGCTGATCGGGCTGTAAATCGGGAGCAAGACAACCGCATCCTGATCACTGGTTGTTTCGAGATCTGTCGTCGTGATCGCCAACGCCTCGGCTTTGGCTTTGAGGACACTGAGTCGATTTTGATTTTGAAGGTGAGTGTTTTTGGCCTCAATGAAGCGCTGGCCAGGAAGAGCGTCGCCAAAGGAAGCCGACTTGAGGAGATCGAGCAATTGACCGGAAAGGGACAAGTCATTTTCCGCTTTCTGATACTCCGATTGAAGATTGCGGAGTTCGATGCATTCGACTTCAGCGAGCTTTTGACCTGCTTGAACTCGGTCGCCAGGTTGAACGGTCAGATTGACGATGCGTCCAGGGAGTTGAGAAGAAACGAACGCATGCTGATTCCAGGGAGCGACAGTGCGGGCATAGGCGCGCATGGATTGAGACATGGAGTCGGTTTTGACTTCGACCGTTTGAACATCGAGAAGATTACGAGCGGAACGGCTGAGAGTCAGATGGCCAGTTTTGACATCGACCTCGACACCTTTGGTCGGCAAAGGTTGGTGGCCTTCATGTGCCAGAGCGGACAAGCATGCCGTCGCCCAGAACAGAAGAACTGTTGCTCGCAGGAGACGGGTTTGCATGGTTGGTGCTCTGGGTGATGAAAGACGACAGGATTTTGAAACGGGAAACGTAAGGACGAAGCTCCGTCCGAGCCGCTGTCACACGTAGCAACTGTTCGTTAATTCGATTGCGATCGATGTTGTGCAGAGAATCGAGAGAGGCGAGGCCGTTACAGTCCGTTTCACTGTTGACGTTTCGCGATGCAATGAAGCGGCTCGAACGGAGTCTCGCCCTCCCGATAACAGTCACTGACTACTGCTTTGGATTCACTTTCGCTTTGAGTTCGGCGAGAGCCTTCAGGGTCTTGTCTGGATCGGAAAGGGCCCTGCCCTGGCAGCCTTTGCAGCACAGGAAGACGGGCTGATCCTTGATCATGACTTTGAGAGGAGTTCCCATCGAGCCGAGACGATTACTGGTCGCTACGGCACAAAAGAGTTGTTCTTCGGCGAGGACCTGATCAGCGGCAGGGAGTTCTGCGACAGCAGCGACGGCGACTTTGATCTGCTCGGTCTTTTTCAATGCCACAGCAGTGTCTTTCAAAGCTGCTTTTTCGCAGCCTTTGCAGCAGACGTAGACCGGCTTGTCGTCGACGAGGATTTTGATGGGGGTGCCTTTGGCGCCGAGGCGAACGGTGGTCATGAATGGGCAGTAACGCTGTGTTTCCACTTCCTTGCGCTCGCCTTCCGAGAGCTTCTCGAGGTTAGTTTTGATTTTGTCTTCGAGAGTCTGAGCAACTGATTGTTCAGTCGAGGCTGCTTTTTCATCAGCGGGAAGCTGGCCGACGAGCATGAAGAGAGCAGCGAGTAAGGCAGCTGTGGTGAGTGTGACTTTCATGGCGATTCCTTGTGAAAAGTGAACACGAGATACTGAAATTCGAACAGTGACTGCAGATTACTTGGCTGCTTCAGCAGCGGCCTTGGCTTTGAGTTCAGTGACGCTGGCGAGTGTGGCTTTGGGATCTTCTTTGGCAGGCTCTTCGCAGCCTTCGCAGCAGATGAAGACCGGCTGGTCTTCGATGATCAGTTTGATCGGTGTGCCCATCGAACCGAGTGGTTCGCCAGTGACAGCACAGTATTTCTGTGTGAGGGCGAGAGCGCGGTCTTCTTCGCTGAGCTTCGCGAGGCCTTCTTGCTCTGTCTTGCCTTCTGCTGGTGTCTGCTGAACGGGTTGAGCGGGCGGCTTTGCGGCTTCACAGCCTGTCAAAGTGAGTGAGGCTGTGATCACAACAGCGATGAATTTCGATGTCATAGGTATTCCTTGAAATGCGGTCGTTGATAAGTGTCGATGAAGCGAAACTGTTACTCAGATTTCTTGACGTAATCGCCAGGTGGCAGGACATCATCAGGAGATGTCTTGGCCATTTTGACGAATTCGTCGACGCAGGGTGGACAGCAGAATTCGTACGGTTTACCACCGACGATCCAGGTGAACTGGGGATTGGCTTTTGTCATCGTGACGGGGCAAATCTTATCGCCGGGCTGGGGAGACATGTCGTGGGAGGACATCATCCCTTCGAACTTAATGGAGGCCGTCGTGTTACCATTGGCGAGGATATCCGCCTCCGTATACTTCCCGCCCGGAGTGAGGTAAAGCTGGCGTTCTTCCTCGTCAGCGACCTTTGCGGGCATGCCTTCGTTATGAGGCTTTGATGCGGACAGGAAGCCCATACGGAAGCGTTCGCCGGAAATCGAAATATTGGGGATCGTGACGTCAAGCTGTTGACCAGTCATCCCTTCAGGAAGGGTGCCGACGAACTGCGAAGTACGGTTCGGCTGATCCCCATCCTGGGGTTCAGGTGAGAGTGTGAAAGGCTGCGAATCGGAATCGCCAGCAAGTCGGACGAAGCCTTTGAGAGTTTGATTTTCGACGTCAATGACGCGCGATTCGTCGTTGCCGAGCATGTAAAGACGCAGAATATTGCCTTTCTCGAACACGGCCTCGGCGTGGTAACTGTCACGTCCGAGTGAGATCATGAGCCCGCCATGGTCGCCTGCTTTGTGGCCGTGTTCGGAAGGGTCGTCTGTCGTTGATGCTGAGACGACGGTCGTTGAAGGGACCATCGTATTGGTCGGGGCTGCGTTGGTTGTTGCGTGTTGGTTTGGAGTGGAATCGCTTTGCTGTTGAGTGCAACCAGCAATGAACAAAGCGACGGTCGCGAAAGCCAATCCAATTTTGAATGAGAGTGATGCCGACATGGGAACTCCAGAGATTTATCGAAGACGCATCGTGCGTGTTGATGATGGATGACGGTCAGAATCGGCGTGACGCATCGGACCATGCGATCGAGGAGCGCGTGGAGAACGTACGCAGTGACGCAAAGCATTGAGTTTCCTAGAACTCAACAACAGTTCAGAGCAAAGTAGAGGGAGCAGACCGACCACATTGTGAGTCGAGTCCGCAAAAATGGCGATCAGCAGCGCCAAGAGCAGTAGACGACGCGCACATCGCGTCCAGAGCGATGGAGGGGTTCAAACGAGCCATCCGGGGACAATTGCAACGTCGGTGTCGTGACATCAAAAGTCATGGGAGATGTCAGTAACGCATGCAGATTCAGCAGAAAATTTTGTGACCACTCTGCTGCGACAACTGTCTGTTCGGGAACAACAGCTTCGCAAGACGCTTTCTCGCATTGGCAGCGTTTCGGAGCAGGCTCATCTGATGACTCAGTCGGAGCTTTCGTTTCACAACATGGACTGGCCGAGGAGTGGCAGCAACTGGGCCGAGAGGGAGTCTCTTCCGTTTTGGTTCCGACTAGAGAAGCGAACTCCTGCGAAGCGCGTGCAATCGTGCAACAACACGGAGCAGCGCCCGTGATGGCGATCAGCAGCAGATAACTCGCAAGAAGATATCGAAACATGAATTGAACCAGAGTCCGATAGAAGTCTGTAGGGCGTACCGCATTCTACGAACTCAATCGGGAACTGTCATCGCCTGTTTTTGAAAATCGGCTGAGTGGTGCTGATATTTCATTGGATCGACGTAATACGATGAAGTATCGCACCTCTCAGGAGGTCAAATGATCGTTTGCCAGCCTATGTCAGTTCAAAAAGTTTCTTCGGCTGCCCCACTCGACTCGGTTGCCTGGATAAGAGGCGAGATGGCGTCCGGCATTTTGTGTCTTCCAGAATCGGTTGTCGCCTTCTGAACTCGAACAAAACTGGTCGCATGGTTTCGGCAGCAACAGAGTTACTCTATTCGCGTGGCAGTCGAGTGATCTTTCGTCTTACAGAACTGCTCTCTCATTCTAACAGGCATGAAGATCTCGGAAGGCAAGCTCGCAAAAGAACTGGGCTTCAGTCGAACGCCCGTTCGGGACGCGATCCGTCGACTCCAAAACGAGGGGTTGGTGTACCAGGTTCCTCAAAGCGGGACTTATGTTTCCAGGCCCGGACGACGCGAAATTGCATGAAGTCAGGTACTTCTTGAGCAGTCTGTAGATCGATGTCTAGGAGTTTCCCCGAGCCGTGTGCGGGCCCAGGCGGAATGAGGACCGATCGCACTGGGTTCTGGACTTCGTGTCTCGTGAAGATGAATCGTGAGCCCGCACCAAGAAGCTCCGCCGAGGGTGCCGCTTCACACTGAGCGTGATCGATCTACACACGCCAATGAAAAGCATTACTGGCAAACGCCGCAGCTGTGCGCTATCACCAGTTCCACCTGGAGGTGCTGGCAGGCAGGAGGAAAGGTACGCGATGACTGTGTCGAGGGTGTGATCATCATTTGGCAGGGACGGCTAGACCTGCAGTTTCCGCGATGATCTCGAAGGAGCGCAGGCGTTTTTGAGGATCGAAGACGTCGGAAACGATCATCAGCTCGTCGGCGGCGGTTCGTTTGAGTAATGCCCTCATTCCTTGGTGAATGGTCTTTGGGCTGCCGACGATGCTGCAGGCCAGCATCTGCGAGACCTGCATTTTTTCCTGGGGGGTCCAGTAGGTCTCGATGTCATCAATAGGGGGCTGCATGAGAGCGCGTGCCCCTCGGAACATGCCAGTGAACGACATTTGTTGTGATGTTGCCAGATGGTGTGCTTCGGCATCGCTGTCGGCTGCGATGATATTCACGCCGACCAGCGCATAGGGTTTGGCTAGTTGTGCTGAGGGTTTGAATTGCTCGCGGTAGATTTGTAATGCCTGATCCAAAGCCTGCGGTGCGAAATGCGATGCAAATCCGTAGGGAAGTCCCAGCCGGGCGGCAAGCTGTGCTCCGAACAGGCTGGAGCCGAGAATCCAAAGCGGTACCTGAGTCCCAGATCCCGGTACGGCTTCGATCCGCTGGTTGGGTTTGGCGGGGCCGAGGAAGGCTTGCAGTTCCTCCACGTCGTCCGGGAAGTTGTCGGAGTTGTTGGGATCGCGTCGGAGTGCTAAGAGAGTCAGCTGATCCGTTCCTGGCGCACGTCCGAGGCCGAGATCGATACGGCCTGGAAACAGTGTTTCCAGCGTGCCGAACTGTTCTGCGATCACATAGGGGGCATGGTTGGGCAACATGATCCCGCCGGCCCCCACGCGAATGTGCTGCGTACCCGCCGCCACATGCCCAATGACCACCGCCGTGGCGGCGCTGGCGATCCCCGGAATATTGTGGTGTTCAGCCAACCAATAGCGCGTATAGCCCCACTGTTCGGCATGGCGCGCCAAATCTAGCGTATTCCGAAAACTATCCGCCGCCGTGCTACCAGCGGGGATGGGCGATAGGTC
>SXPC01000206.1 GCA_005778225.1 Planctomyces sp.
CCACGCGAAGCCGTCATGCACGCCATCTACCGTCAGAACTTCGGCTACTCACACATCGTCATCGGCCGCAAGCACGCCGACGTCCCATACGCCGACGGCACTGCCATCTGGGGTGACTTCGACGCTCAAGAGATCTTCAGCAATCTCAACGGCGAACTCCACGTCAAACCAATCAAAGTCGGCTTCGCTGCCTACTACGATTCGATCGGCCGCGTTGACCTGATGGAAAAACACAAAGACGAGAAGCCACTGTTCATCTCCGGCAAAGACGTCCGCGCCACCCTGCAAAAGGGCGAACTGGTCGACCCACGCGTCATGCGAGAAAGCACCAGCCGGATCCTGGGCGCCGCAATGAAGACGGCTTAGTCAGAAGACTGAGTTTTGAAATCAAAAAAAGCCCCGGTGGAATGACCGGGGCTTTTTTTGTTGGCTGCTTTCTAACCAATACATAGGAACTTGCTGCATCGCATTACTGGAGGGAACCCAACCGACTCGCAAACTCCCGCAGCATTTTTGCTTGTTCGCGGTATTGTTCGGCTGTTAAGTATGATCCGAGACTTCCCTGCTCGACGGAATTAGCATCCGCATCATGCCGATCCGCACGTTTGTTCGCGGAATAGATGATTGTTTCGATCGTGGAGTCATCAACAAGTCTGTCACTCTCAACGATCGCGATTGCCCCTTCAATTGCACCTGTTTCTGCTGCTGAGTAGAAGGCTTCTTCGTCAAAGTAGATGTTGTAGCCGACCAGTCGAATCAACAATTCGTCTGGACAATCTGCTGCATGAAAAACGGGCTCATGGCTGACCTTGATGTTGAGGTCTAGCAAATAACGAACAATGTCAAATGCCTTCATTCTCATTGCTAACGCGAGAACATCATCAGTTCCCTGAAGAGGAATGTCGAAGGGGGCTCCGATCTGGTTGAGATGGTCAATAAGATTTTTGTCATTTTGCTTCACAGCAAATTCCAGCGCCAACCTTAATGCATGAAGTTCCCTGTCTGTCAGATCTCTGGAAAGGTCACTCTCTACCAGGACGGCTTTCCAATCAAAAACACTCGCGATCACCAACTGTTTCAGCTTCTCGGCGATTTCAGGATGATCGGCCTCAAACTCAGAGATCCGTTTCACCATTCTGAGCCCCGCAGCGTATTCATCAATTTTTTCGCTAAAGGGATCTTGATCCAACGTCAGCTGGTCGAAAAGTTCGTTTAATGAAGAGGCAACCAGATCTGCTTTATCCTCATTCAATCGCCCCTTCCAAGGAATGCCTCGGGCATAAAAAATAACGGCACCATACTCCTCCGGAAGCAAAGAAACATAGGCCCGCTGCAGGTACTCGTATCCACCAAATGGCAAGTAGGGAGTATAGACGAAGAAAGATTCGTCATCATCAATAGCGGCTTCCTGCGATGCCTCCAACTCGCTGTCAATCCATCCGTAAAGATCGTGGTAGTGGTCACTTTCAGGAAAGTACAATTCTTGAAGGCTTGCCATGTAGACGTGATTGCCGAAGGTCACACGGTAGTTGTAATCCAACGATCCACCAAACGACGTCTTCCACAGAGCAAGTAATTCTGCAGGTACTTTGCAACCGATTTTCTCTTCGACGTCGGCGATCTCTTTATCTGTGATTGAAGGCCTTGCATCCAGAATCAGCTTTCCGCGATAAACCACAATCCCAAGCTTCCTCAGCACTTCATTTTCGTCATCAGAGAAACTCACAACTTGCTGCATCATAGAAGGCTCCGTTTTTATTCGTTCAGAACCAATTCGTTATCCGACGGAGTCAGAATATCAGAAGTTGTGCGGATGTCTCGACATGAGCTCCATCGACAACAACGTCATCTGAATGGCTTTTTTTGTTGGAGGTGCGATGTTTACTCGATTACTGTATTCCCATGAGCACTGCCGTCGTCACCACTGACAACAACGAAAAAACCTGGCAGGAAAGTCTCGCGCTCCTGCCCAGTAATACGATTCATCGCGTCACGCAGATCGGGATTTTGTGTGCGGCTGCGAATGTGTTGTTGCTGAAAGTCATGGTGATCGCCAATCCTCTCATAGCGGAGTGGATTGATCAGGCGGCTAACTCTCTAGGGTTCACCCGCTCAGGAATCTTCGTCGTACTTTTGACGATGCTTTGCATCATCGGCATTCCAGTGTGGTCCACGATGGCCGCTATTGTCACCTGGATGATGGGATCGAATTGGAAGAATGTCGTCTATAACGCTTACTATGGGCTGCTTGGTTCATTTGCGATTTTTGGGGCCTGGTTTTATCCCGATTTGTTCGTTGGGTTTCAAGAGATGATCGATGCCATTTGGCCGATGTCGAGCAGCAGATACTGGTATTATTCCAGGGTCGTCGGGAATCTGGAAAGTGGGGATCAATCGAGCGATGTTTCCGTTTTGTTGATCGGTATCGTCGTGTGTGCTTTTGTTCTGTTTCTCTTGACGATGACAGCTGCGTCCGTTGGACCGCGTCAATATCAGCTGATTACGTTTCGCTACTTGCCGAAATCGCCGTCGCTGGTGTTCCTGTTGTTCTCCTATCTGCCGGGAGCGGTGCTGGCGCTGACCATGTTTTTTGTCGAAGATCTGCACCTTCCAGCGAGTGAGTTTGTCGCGCTCAACCTGTTGGGGATTGTTCTCGTGCCAGCAGTCGCCTGGATTTACAGTCGGCGTTACGAGATGGCGGTGATGTGTTATTTGAACTATCTCGGCCTGGGGGGAATGGCGATGTGGCTGATGGCGATTTATCGGGCGTAGCAGGGGTGTTTGCCGTTTGTGCGGTAAGTTCACCATCGTTATGAACTCTGCTTCCCCGCCCCGTATCGCATCCCGTCCATGAGCAGATCCACCATCTGACGGATATGGCTGGCGTCCTCTTGATAAATGGTCAGGCATAGTTTGCCGACGGCTAATAAGAGATCAATCGGTTCAACGCCGGGGCGGACTAGGCCGGCGGCGACGGCGATGTCGAGACGTGACTTCAGCGCCGGTTCCAGGTGTTCTCGGAAGTAATCTTGGAGGGACGCGAACGCGGGATCTCCCGAGTGCAGCGCGGCTGCGAGGCCGCGTTTGGTGGCGATGAACTCCGTGTAGCGGTGCAGCCAGCAGGCCAGGGCGACATCTGGTTCATACTGCTCGCCCAGCGTCGCTGCGGCTGCGGCACAGGCATCGACTTCGCGTCGAAAAATGGCCGCGACCAGATCGGAGCGGTTGGGGAAGTGACGGTAGAGAGTCCCCACGCCGACGCCCGCTTTCTCGGCGATTTCGCGAACTGGGGCATCGACTCCCGACGAAATGAAGACGGTCTTCGCGGCTTCTAACAGCGCATCAATGTTGCGCTGTGCGTCGGCGCGCACGCGTCGATCTCCCTGCTCGTGCAGTTCGAGATCATCGGATTTGTTTGGCTGATTTTTGCTCAACGGACTCCCTCTTGACAAACGGAACAGTGTTCCGAATAATTCGGAACACTGTTCCGTTTGTGTTTCGCATCGTGAATTCGCTCTGTCGTTAACTGATTCTACGCCGCTCGTTCTTCAAGGAGTATACATGCCCAATCAACCTGTCGCACTGATCACCGGGGCCAATCAAGGCATCGGCTATCAGATCGCCAAAGATCTCGCAGGCCGTGGTTTTACCGTGTTCGTCGGCTCCCGCAACTTCGAGAAGGGAGAGACGGCTGCGAAAACCATCGAAGGAGATGCCCGCGCCATCCAACTCGACGTCACGGTGTCTGCATCCATCGAGTCGGCCGCTGAACGCATCGAGAAAGAAGTTGGTCGACTCGATGTCCTCATCAACAATGCTGCGATCTCCAACACGACAGCGACGCCGGGGATGTCAATCCAGGAGTACTTTCAACAAATGTGCCCCAGCCGCATCTCTCTGGAGGAAGTCCGCGCGATCTGGGAGACCAATGTCTTCGGCGTGATCGCAGTCACCCAGGCCATGCTTCCGATTCTTCGCAAGACGCCAGGGTCGAGCATCGTCAATGTGTCCAGTGGACTGGGGTCTTTAGCAACCGTGCTGGATCACTCGTTTCCGTTTCGAACATCGTTTGGCCCTGGCTACGCAGCCTCCAAGACAGCATTGAATGCGATCACCGTCGCCTTCGCGATCGAGCTGGAAGCCGAAGGGATCAGGGTCAACTCGGTCTCGCCCGGCTTCACGAAGACGAACCTCAATAACTACGAGGGTTTCGAGACTCTCGAAGAAGGAGCCGAAGAAGCGGTTCGCGTCGCGCTCCTCGGCTCTGCTGCTCCGACGGGAACATTCACGCACGCCAAGTTGGGGACGATTCCTTGGTAGTGCAGGGTCGCCCGGGTTGAGACAACCTGGACTAACCACAATTTTCACATGGATACGGACAGGAATGTCCGTGCCACTCTAAAACAACTTCCATCACAAGGTCTGTTTATGAAAACGATTCTGATCACTGGCTGCTCCTCTGGCTTTGGCCTCGAAATCGCCCGCTTCTTTCTGGAACGAGACTGGAAGGTCATCGCGACCATGCGGACGCCAAAAGAAGGGATTCTGCCCGCCTCGCCGAATCTCCGCGTGATTCCGCTCGATGTTACGGACGAAGACAGCATCATAAAAGCTGTGGAACTCGCAGGTCCGATTGATGTGCTTGTCAACAACGCGGGCATCGGCATGGCATCGCCTGTCGAGACATCGTCGCTCGAAACGATGCGAGACGTGTTCGAAACCAACACCTTCGGCACGATCGCGATGACACAGGCATTTCTTCCCCAGTTTCGAGAACGAAAGTCGGGCGTGATTGTGAATGTCACGTCGAGCGTCACCTTGAAAACGCTGCCTCTGGTTTCCCTGTATACCGCAAGCAAAGCCGCCGTGAACGCCTTCACGGAATGCTTAGCTTTGGAACTCCAGCAGTTCGGCGTACGGGCCTGTCTGGTCCTGCCGGGACGCGCGCCCGAAACCCCCTTTGCAGCGAACGGACGCGACCGCATGAAAGGCCTCGACCACGAAGCCTACGCAGAACTGACGAAGAACCTGTTCGCCAGTTTTAGCGAGACGGGGCCGATTACGCGATCTGCGGATGTTGCAGAGGCCGTCTGGCGTACCGTGAATGATCCCTCTTGCCCGATCAAATTGCCTGCGGGTGAAGATGCGGTCGCGTGGGCGAACAATTCCAAAACTTGAGACTTCCGCGTGCTTCGACTCGATCAATGCAAGCCGTGCTGGGATGCCTGGTTCGACTCTCAGCCCGGGTTGCAAAAAAGCTCGCTCAATTGTTGAGGACGTTGATTCCCTCACCCAGAAATCAGACAACGCGATGATGAAAAAGCACCATCAAATGAGCCTGATCGTTCCTCTTTCTTTGTGATCGCTAAACTGCCAAAACCGTTTGCTGCTGAGATGTTACATCAATCCTATCAGGGGATTCCCTCCAGTCGATTGGTATCTTTTTTACCGTCTGTATCAACTTGACCGGATCACGTTGATCACTCTTGATATTTGCCAGGCAGAAACTTTTGAAGCAGAAACCCTACTAGCTTTATGTGCTATTGATTTGCTCAATCACTTCTTTTGCACGATCAGTTCTATCTGATTCGCTGTTCGATTCTGTGCCTTTAGACATCTCAATCAAGTCCCTTCTTGAGGTAACGTCGTATGGTACACTATCAATATCACGCGCTCATTGCTGATGACGATGCTGTCAGTCGTCTGCAACTGACGAGGGCTCTGATTAAACTCGGATTTCGCTGCGATCACGCCAAAGATGGTTTGAATGCCATCAAGATGATGGTCAAACGTCCCTATGACCTTGCAGTGGTCGACCTGTGTCTGCGCCTAAAAAACGGGCACCAGGTCTGCGTCGAAGCGCTTGCTCACGCCAATTGCCCGACCGTTTTGGCCGTCCATACGCCAGTGACAGACGAGAGACTGAAAAAGGATCTCGAGCTTCGCGGCGTCGACCAGTATCACACCAAGCCCTGCGATATCGGTCAGCTGGCGTTGACACTCCGAGATGCCATCGTTGCCCGTCAACTGGAGAAAACAACATTCTCGGAAGATGACGACGAGAATCTGCAAGTCGGCGCTCGACATAAAGTCGTCATCCTGATGGGACATGCAGAAACCGCGATCGACTGGGCTCTCGCCATCCAGAAATATCCCATCGAGACCATTGTCGTCGACAGTACCGATGAACTCGCCCAGGTTGCATCCTCTGAGCGGATCGATCTTGTCATCATTGACGAAGAACTCACTGGCTTCTTGAAAGGGCATCAGGTCATCGAGCAACTGCACGCCCGCATGATCTCAGTTCCGGCGTTCCTGTGTTTTGATTCATGCGAGGACCAGCTCTCCCGACGTCAAAAGTCGCCCGGTGTCGAACAATACATTTCCTCCGCCAGCTCGCCGGAAGCCGTCGGCCAGCGAGTCAGTCAGTTCCTCAGTCAGTTGTCGTATCGACGTCTGCATATCGACGAATCTGCCAGACGCCTCGTGACTGAATTTGTGAATGTTCCCCCGGTCTCGACGACGCTGACGGAAATTTCGAGTTATGCGAATCTTCCTCCCGACGAGATTGATCTCGAACGTCTGACGCAACTGATCGAAGTTGATCCTCGCTTAACGTCGGAACTGATCAAGTACGCCAATTCCTCGCAATTTGGTTCCTCGAGTTCGATCAAGAATGTTCGGTCGGTCGTCAGCTTTCTGGGTGCAAGACGAACGATTGCGATGTGTTTGACACTCGGCCTGCGAACGGTCAACTCTGAGCTGATGAAGTCATGGGGAAGAGACTTCCGACAGTGGTATTACAAGCGCACGAACCTGATCGCCTGTGTCGCAGAAGCGATCGCCAAACGGATGGAGAATGTTCCCCCAGAAACAGCCTTTCTTCTGGCGATCCTGCAAGAGGTCGGCATTCTCGTCTTCGCCCAGCACTATGGCGCGACGTACTTCTCGCGTGTCGTCGAACGGGTACGACGTTGCCCGACGCTTCGATTCCCAGCCTCCGAGCAGCTCCTGACCAACACCGACCATGGGCAGGTGTCCGCAGCCGTCCTCCAGGCCTGGAAGTTTCCGTTTTCGCTCGTCCAGCCTGTTCATGCTCATCATCAACCTGATCTTGACCACGAGCTCTCGACGATGGCCCGGGGATTTGTCAGGTGCATGAGAATCGCGGAAGCCTTCGCTGAAACGATGGATTTCCCTGCTCCTCAGCGAGTGAAAATACTCAATCAAACCATCGCCCGGGAATTTCCATCCGGCAAGGACGAGATCGCGGACATCTTCCGGGAAGCGATTGAAAAGGCGACCACCATTCAGGCCATGCTGGGCTCTGCGGAAATCGATGTCGATGAACTCAAGTCCGCTTTGGAAACGATCAGTCGCATGGGCCAGACCGCCGAGAATGAGCCTGTCGATGTCATCGAGGATGACCGAGAGTTGATCGCCACCTGATGTGGACTCTCGGGCAGGGAAATGGTTTCGCGTGTCCACTGACATGCCGGCCTGCCTGACATTTCTCTTCACACATTTTCCGGCAGCGTCACGATAGATTGCTCGAATTGGTGTCGTTGCCACTGACGCGGGCGACGCGTTAGAGGTATGATAGCAGCAACTCCGAGAGAAGCTGTTGTCTTCGAGGAGGTAAGGATCGTGCTCGTCCTTATGCCAACTGATCGGGCGAGTTTCCCGTAGTACGAATCTTTCTAGCGATGCGTATCACGGCGAGAATGCTCATTCTTCTGCCATGAAATTTCGAAAGGTTTCGCATGCGTTTTCTGCTGCCTTTGCTGGGCATTCTGATGTCCGGCCTGCTTGTTTCACCTGTTGTCGCGAATGGTCCGTTTGTTTCTGTCACCACCTCTCAAGAGACTTCAGACGCGCAAGCGGCACCCCCGACGGAGCCTCAGGCTGCCGAACCGAAAACCGCCGAAGAAGCGATTCAAAAAGCCAACGATCTGGCGCGCGAGAAAATGCCAGAAGGCTTATCTGACGAAGAAAAACAACAGTACTATCGCGAGAAGTTTGTAAAGGTCCTGGCATTAAACGAACTCGCCCTCACCTTGAATCCAGAACCAGAACTCAGACGCAAAGCGATGGTTCAGCAATTCTCGATTTTGGCCATGCTGGCCAACCTGGAAGTCGAAGGGATGGCCGAACGACGCGACCAGTTCATGGAAACCGCCGCTGAAGATCAAGATGAGCAAATCGCTGTCTTCGCCAAGTCGATGCGTTTTTCCGGACGTCTGCAAGGTCTGCGCGGACTCAGTCCTGAAGAGCGAACCGAGCAGTTGACCGCGATGAAAAGCGAGTTGCTCGCCGCCAAGCCAAGTTCTGCCACTCTCAACCAAGTCAAACAGTACCTGATGGTCGGCACCCGTGGCATGGAAACCGCCCAGGCTGTCAATGAATACAAGGAATTCAGCGCACACTTCATGACCTCAGAAGATGAGAGTCTGCGTAAAGCTGCCGAGGCGCTGGAAGCAACGGTCCGGAGACTGACACTGCCGGGGAACGCCATTGAAGTCACTGGAAAAACTCTCGCGGGCGAAGACTTCAGCATGGGTTCGCTCCAAGGCAAAGTGGTCCTCGTCGACTTCTGGGCGACCTGGTGTGGGCCTTGCATCGCAGAATTCCCCGAGATGAGAAAGCTCTATCAGACTTACAAGCCTCATGGTTTCGAAGTCGTTGGTATCAGCCTGGATGACGACAAGGAAAAACTGACCACCTTCATGTCAAAGCAGGACGTCCCATGGATCGTCCTCTGGGATCCAAACTCAAAACGAGGCTGGGATAATCCCGTTGCGGTCAACTACGGGATCGACGCTATACCTTGCATGATCCTGGTCAATAAGGATGGCAAAGTCGTCTCCACCGACGCTCGCGGCGAAAAGCTGAAAGAGCTTCTGGCCGAACTGTTCCCGGACGTGAAAGTCATCGAAGAAGCACCGACGGAAGAGAAAGCCGAAGCGGCTGCTCCCTTGACTCCGTAGTCTTTGCTCCCGGCTTGTTGATGGCGACAAGTCGAGGATCGCTTGATTTTGCAGTAGGCTGAAAGCGACGATGTTGCTTTCAGCCTATTGGCTTTTTACGACGACACGCTTTTCACGATGGCACACTGGGATTCGTAGTTATGAATCATGAAATACTCTGGGCACCCTGGCGGATGTCTTATCTGACCCAGCCGAAAGAGGATCTCCCTCAGGTGGAAAAGCCGAGCTGCTTTTTTTGTGCTTATCGGGAATCAACAGACGATGCAGGGAACTTTGTCGTCATGCGGTCTAGCCATGCGTTTGTTATGTTGAATCGTTATCCCTACAACGGCGGGCATCTTCTGGTCGCACCGTTGGCACATATCGGGGACTTCGCAGAACTATCGACAGCGGAGCTCAATGACTGTCAGGCATTGCTGCAGCGTCTGGTGGTCGTGATGAAACCGTTGATGAAATGTGACGGGTTCAACATTGGGATGAACCTGGGCAAAGCAGCCGGAGCAGGGGTCCCGGGCCACTTGCACTGGCATCTGGTGCCACGCTGGAGCGGCGACCATAACTTCCTGCCGGTGACTTCCGGAACGCATGTGATCAATCAGTCGCTGGAAGATTTTTATGAGCGGTTGATGAAGGTGATCGCGTAGGGCGGTTGCTGCAATCACCAGTCGGAATGGATGGCGCAGCCGACCGGAGATGCGCTCCCTTTCGGTCGCGGCTCTGTTGAGAGGTCTACTGAAATTCGTAGAAGATCGCAGTACGCTACTTGAAAGTTCAATGGGCCCAGACTACGTTGGCTTGAAGATTGAGCTGCTTACGTTTGCTAACTTTTTGCAGGATGCGATATGCCCCCCAAGATCCTCTCCGGCGACATCTACGATTACCCGAAATACTACGACCTGATCTTCGGCAGCGACTGGCGCGAAGAGTACGACTTCCTCAAGAAGGTCTTCGACAAGCATTCCGACCGTCCGGTCAAACGCCTGTTCGAGCCAGCCTGCGGCACGGGCCGGTTCTTTGATAAGTTTGCAGCCGATGGTTACGAAATCTCCGGCCTGGATCTGAATGACCGCGCCGTCAACTTCTGCAATGAGCGTCTGAAACGCAAAGGCTTTCCGGAGTCGGCCTACGTCGGCGACATGACGGACTTCAAAGTGAAGAAGAAGTTCGACGCCGGCTTCAACATGATCAATTCGTTCCGTCACCTGTATCCGGAAGCAATGGCCGTCAAGCACATGGAGTGCATGGCGGAAGCCGTCTACAAAGGCGGGCTGTATGTCATGGGGCTGCACCTGAATCCGGAAGACTTCAACCTGGATGACTACGAAGTCGAAGAGGCCTGGTCTGCTCGTCGTGGCAATCTGTCGGTCAATACATCAATGTGGTCGATCAGCTACGACAAGAAGACCCGTCGCGAAGAGATCGGGTTTGCTTACGACATTTATACCCCGACCGAGCACAAGCGAATCGAAGACACGCTGACCTTCATGTGCTACACCGCCAAGCAATATCTGAGCCTGCTCAAAAAGGTCCCCCAGTGGGAACTGGTCGAGACCTACGACTTTGCTTACGACATTGATGACCCGATCAAAGTCAACAAAGAGACTCAAGACGTCGTCTACGTTCTCAAACGCGTGTAATGTTACGCTTTTGAGGTGAACTTGACCCGCCAGGTCATTGTCAGGGAGAATAGAACACGCGGACGCCGGCTTGGCGTCCGTCTTTCTAGATCGGAACCCTGATTCGTGAGCCTGCCGTCCACTCTTTCTTCCGCTGATAGTTCCTTGGTGTCCGCTCCTGTCGTAGCCAGTCCCGCAGACATGTCATCGCATCAGGCGGCGTTAAAGTCTTCTAAAAAGCTCGTCAATCTCGGCATCATTTACGGATGCGCTGCTTACACGATCTGGGGACTGATCCCGCTTTTCTTCAAACTGCTGACCGGGATTGCTCCGCTCGATGTTCTGGCGCAACGGATCGTCTGGTCGGTGCCGCTGCTGTGGCTGCTGGTGCTTGGACTGGGAAAAGGCAAACAGCTGCTCACGGCGTTCCGGTCGTGGAAGACGGTGCGGAACCTCGTGATTTGTGCCGTGCTGCTGTCGACGAACTGGTACATCTTCCTGTACGCGACCTTCAACAATCAGATCATGCAGTCCAGCCTGGCTTATTTCATGCTGCCGCTGTTTAACGTCTTGCTGGGGATGTTATTCCTGCGAGAACGCTTACTGCCTTTTCAGATGTTCTGTGTCTTGCTGGCGGGCACTGGCGTTGCGATCATGGCGATCGCGGGGGGAGTCTTCCCATGGTTGGCGGTCTCGCTGGCCGTGACATTCGGCCTTTATGGTCTGGTTCACAAGCTGACGCCAGTCGATAGTGTCGTTGCCTTGACGATTGAGATGATGAGTATCCTGCCGGTCTCTCTGTGTTACCTGCTGATGTACAGTCCGACAATGACAGCAGACTATTGGAAGGCAAATCCCGGGATGATCGGGCTGATCATGTTCAGCGGCGTGGTGACCTCGGTTCCGCTGTTGTTGTTCATCAATGCCACAAAGCTGGTCCGCTTCATTACCCTGGGAATGATGCAGTACATTGCCCCTACGATCCAGTTCCTGCTCGCCTGGCAGCTGTATCACGAGCCTTTCCAGTGGGAAAAGCAGATTGCGTTCAGCTTTATCTGGGTCAGCCTGATCATCTTCATGATCGGCTCTTACATGGCGACATCCAAAGCAGCGAAGGTCGCACCGATCAGTGCCTCCTGATCGCAACCGGTCGTGTCTGCAAAAACGCTTGTTTCGACGAGGGTTGATTGAATTTTCTGTCGCGCGCTTGATAATGAAGAGTATGTAAAGCTGCCTTTGATTCTGTCGTCAGTTCTACCCTTGAGTTAGGATGACGACGTGGGATCTCTTGCTCCAAGTACTGTTTGGAGCGATTTGGGCCTGCTGTTTGAAATCTCTGAAACACATCATCACGTCTTCCAACGCGATATCGCTTAGCGAGGCCTCGAATGCCCGTCACCGTCAAATGTGGAGAATGCGGTAAAGCGATCAACGCCCCGGATAAGGCCCGCGGCAAAGCGATTAAATGCCCCGACTGCGGCAGTAAAGTCGCCGTTCCTGAAGCGACGAAGAAAAGAGAAAAAGTCGAAGCTGTTTCGACATCAGACAGCGCCGAATTTCTCGCCAATCTCGACCTCGGGAAGGTCGAAGACAGCGGCTACAACATCTGCCCCAGTTGCGGCGCTGATTTCCCGGAAGAGGATGAGGTCTGCCCGAATTGCAAATACGATCGAACGACCACTCAAGGGGTCAGCCGGACATTGCAGAAGATGCAGGCTCCCAAAGGGCCAGACAAAGGAATCTTCTACTCCCGCCTGTGGGCTGATTCGTTCGGGTTTGGATTCAGTCACCCGTATATGGTGATCTTTACGTTCTGCCTGTACATGATCTGCATCCCGCTCGCAGCGTACATGGGCTTTCTGTACTACATCATGCCCCGCTTCACGATGAAGATCCTGTTCGCGTTCTTCGCGATCGTCTTGCTGATCATTCCGATCGGCTGGGTCTGGAATTCCTTCATCATGATCATCCACCGTACTCTGGAAAAGAAGAAGGCGCTGGGGAAGTGGCGGTTTGACTTCGCACTCGCTGCAGCGATGGGATTCAAATTCATCGGCTGGATGATTGCGTTTTCGCTGCCGTTTCTGGTCGTCTTTGGTGGGATGGGTTACCTGCTGCAACAACAGGAAGTCCCGTTTGCGATGGCTGGTTCACTGGCGCTCGTGGTACTGATCATCTTGCCGATGTTTCCTGCAGCCATGTCGCATATGGCGATGCCCGTCGAATACCGAGGCTGGATGTTGACCGCGATTCTTCCCGCGATGACAAAATCGATCGGCGGAGCGTTGATGTGGACGCTGATGGTTCTCGTCATCTCGATTCCGACGATCGGCCTGAACGTCGGAGGCTATCTGATCAAGCAGGACGGAATCAACGAATTCATCGCCGGTACGAATGCCAATCGCGCCACCCGCTTTGAGATGATGAAAGCCGAGGACTCGCAGAAGGGCAAAAATGATGGGCCACCGCCCGAGAAGAAAGAACTCATCCAGCTGCCGTGGAACGCCTGGCTGATTCCTCTCGGGATGTATGCCGGTGCCACCCTTTGGTTTTCGTTTGCCTTGATCATCGCAGCTCGCGGCAATGGGATGTACACGTATTACTTCAAAAAAGAACTCAACCTCATCGACAAAAAGGGAGAGTTGAAGTACGTCGCGAAAGTTGCTGGTGAAAAGCCGATTCTCAACTTAAAGCTGTCGACTCCTGCTCCATTCGGCACGCGTTACATGGCCAAGCTGGTCGATATCGTTGTGCTGGCGCTGGTAGGAGGGGCAGTTGTCGGGTTGATGTTGTTTATCGGCTCGATGACCGAGATGAAGACGGAATTGGCTCTCTACATCGCGCTGGGTGTCTGGGTGCTGGTGTACTTTATCTACAATGTGGCTGCCGAATCCGGTGACACCCAGGGAACTCCCGGCAAGACCATGATGAAGCTCTTTGTCTGCGACAAAGAAGGGAATCGGGCCTCTGGCGGGAAGATCTTCTTGCGGACTTTGGTTTTCCTCCTGCTCATGCCATTCGCCTGGATCACGATTTTCACCGATGCAGAGGGACGTGGTGTTCACGATATGATGGCCGGAACACTCGTGCGTCTTCAAAAGCCGCGCAAGAAGCGCAAAAAGGAAGAATAATCACAGTCCCCGCTGAAATCGGATGAAATCAGCGGATGGTGATGTTCGACGACGCATCGTTTGCATAAGATAGATTGCTTAAGTACATCGCCCTTTCTCTGGAAAAGGGCGATCAGTTTCGACTCATGCCGTCGAAACGCCTTTGAGCCATCCGATGCCTGATCATCCAAGCAGTTGACGCCCGACGCAGTTGAAGACAGACGAATGTCCCCAAAAACAAGAGACCTGTTCGACGATTCCCGGATGAGCTTTGGTGAGCATCTCGAGGAACTTCGCTACCGCGTGATTCTGGCCTTGATCGGTCTGACGATCGGCACATCCCTCAGCCTGACATTTGGCGAACAGCTGGTGGGCATCATCCGCAGCCCCATTGATAAGGCTCTGGTGCGTTATGGTTACGGCAAATACCTGAACGATACTCAACAACCGTTCGACCCTTGGACTTATTTCTGGGGCAGCACGGAAGAGCAGAAGACTCAGCCTCCGGTCATCGAAGGCGAGTCAAACGAAGAAAAAGAAAAACAGGTCGGCCAAGAGCAGCCCGTTGACGGTGCCACAAGCGGGTCGGTCGAGAAGCCACTGCCGGAAAGTCTGGCTAAGCTCGATGGGAAGAATCTCGATCTACGAATCCGCAAACAGGATCTGGCAGAACTGCTTCATCAGATCTCACCAGAGACATTTCCCAAGCCCACGGCTGGCCAGTTCGGTGACTCTGTCATCGGCCTTCAGGTGGAAGCCCGCGAATTTGAAATGTGGCGAGAACTGGCCAGTAATGGAATGAAGCCGGTGACCTTCAATGTTCAGGAAGCCTTCATGACTTACCTGAAAGTCTCCCTGGCAGCCGGTTTTCTGATCTCCAGCCCCTGGATTTTCTATCAGCTCTGGATGTTCATCGCGGTCGGGCTGTATGAGCATGAACGAAAATACTTGTACATTTATGGCACACTGTCTTTGGTGCTCTTCCTGGCGGGAACGTTGTTTTGCTTTTTCCTCGTCTTCCCGCTCGTCCTCGACTTCTTCCTGAGCTTCAACACGACCCTGGAAGTCTTACCCATGATCCGCCTGTCGGATTGGATCACTTTTGCTTTGCTGCTACCGATCATGTTCGGAATCAGCTTTGAGCTGCCTGTCGTCATGCTGGCTCTCGAACGCATGGGAATCTTTGAATCGAAGGCCTATCGCGAGAACCGCAAAATGTCGATCCTGGTGATCGCGTTCCTGTCGATGATCCTGACACCATCGGAACCATATTCGATGCTGCTGATGATGATTCCGCTGGTGCTGTTATATGAGTTCGGGATTTACATCTGCGAGATGGGAAAGCCGAAGGTTCCGGAAGAGGGGAACTTGATCGCGCAATAGAATAGTTGGTCGCGATGATTTTCGTTCTATCGGGAGGGCGAGGCTCTGTCCGAGCCGCTACTTTGCATTGCGAAACAAGAGCAGCGCGACAGAACGCCGATGGCATCGAATGTCTTGGATCTGCTGCACACGATTCAACATCGACGAACCGCCAAACCATAGTAGCGCAGGACAGCGTCTCGGAAGGAGCCTCGCCCTACCGGCTACAATTGCGAGTTGTTTCAATTTTACATCTCCTAGAGGATCACCCATGTCAGAGCCCGTCACGTTGAAAGTCGGTCAGAAGGCCCCCGCATTTACGCTCCCCGCCTTTCCAGAAGGAAAGATCAAGCTGTCACAGTTCGCCGGCGAAAAGAACGTCATTCTGTACTTCTACCCGCGAGACAGCACTCCAGGATGTACGACCGAGGCCTGCGACTTTCGAGACAACATCGCCAGCCTGATTAAGGCCGACACTGTCGTCCTTGGCGTGAGTACGGATACGGTCGATTCACACAAAAAGTTCGCTGAGAAGTTCGAACTCTCGTTCCCGCTCCTGGCTGATGAAGATCATGCTGTCTGCGAAAAATACGGCGTGTGGAAAGAAAAGAATATGTACGGCAAGAAGTCGATGGGCGTCGAGCGAACGACGTTCCTGATCGGCAAAGACGGGAAGATTGCCGCGATCTGGCCTAAGGTGAAAGTCGAAGGGCACGTCGCCGCGGTCAAAGAAAAACTGGCAGAGCTGGCGTAGGGGAAAAGAGGGTTGGAACGCAGAGTTCGCCGAGGGGTGCAGAGGACGCGGAGAAGAAGTTTTTAAACGCCAAGGGGCAAAGACGCAAATGAAAAGAGGAAGATGAGGAGTTGTAAAAACTCTGCTCTGCGACCTCTGCTCCACTCTGTTTTCTCTGCGTTTCCAATGCCACAGTTGCTCCAAGTCGCAGCCAGGGCGCAAACTAAAAAAGGACGAAGTGCCAACGGCGCTTCGTCCTTTTTTATTGACTCTCATCGAAGATGATTAATCTTCACTTGGATCTTCGAGATAAGTGTAGCCGTTCAGGCCGTCTTCGTAGAACTTGATGAAACGCCCCGCCTGCTGGTTGCTGATGCGGCCTTCTTTGACAGCGACTTCGATGCTGCCCTGGAGTCGGTCGACAAGGTCGCTGCGGTTGAACTGCACGTAATGCAGCACTTCGCTGACGGTGTCTCCGTTGACGATCGAATCGAGGAC
>SXPC01000207.1 GCA_005778225.1 Planctomyces sp.
ATCGACGCCAGCAAAATCGAACGCGACCTCGGATGGAAACCCTCCCTGACGATCGAACAAGGCATGGAACAAACCGTCCAGTGGTACCTCAACAATAAAGACTGGTGGCAAAACATCCTCACCCACGGCCACAAACACGACCAACGCCTCGGCCTAAAATCCTAGGCGAGCGGGGGGTGTCAACCCCCTGTCCCTTGTGTTAACAAACGAAATTACTACTCAGAGTACGCCCATCGCTCCAACAAACACTTCCGACTCATACTTCATCCCTCCAACTTCATCCCTTCTCCCCATGCTCATCGTCTTCGGAAAACATGGCCAGGTCGCCTTCGAACTCCAACGCCTCGCCGCACGCGACGCCCTCAACCTCCGCGCTTTCAGCAGCCAGGAAGCCAACTTCACTCACCCGAAGACTATCCTGTCGATCATCGAGAATGCCCCTCACGACACCATCATCATCAATGCCGCTGCATACACCGCCGTTGATCAGGCCGAGTCAGACATCGAAGCAGCCCGCCTCCTCAACGCGATCACCCCCGGCCTCGTTGCTCAAGCCTGCGCGAAACGCAACTTCCCACTTATTCATCTCTCGACCGATTACGTCTTTCCAGGCCAGCACGACAAGCCCTACCTCGAGACCGACCCCACCGGCCCCGCGACAGTCTACGGCAGAACGAAGCTCGAAGGGGAACACGCCATCCTCTCGTCAGGCTGCAAAACGATCATCCTGCGAACCTCCTGGGTCTTTAGCAGCACTGGCAAGAACTTCGTCAAGACGATGCTCCGCGTGGGCAAAGACAAAGACTCAATCACCGTTGTCAGCGACCAAACCGGCGGACCGACCTCAGCTGCCTCCATCGCGGAGACTTGCTTGACGCTGGCCAAAGAAACCAAAGACCTCTCCCCGGATTCTCCCCTCTGGGGCATCTACCATTACTCCGGCCAACCCCAGACGACCTGGAACCAGTTCGCCGAAGAAATCTTCCGCCAGTCAAAGATGACCACCACCGTCACTCCCATCCTCTCCAAAGACTATCCCACCCCCGCCCGTCGCCCCCTCTGGTCCGTCCTCAACTGCGAGAAACTCCACCGCAACTTCCAGATCTCCCCGCCCAACTGGCAAACCGACCTCACCGCCGTCTTAAACGAACTCAGCCTCAACTCTTAGGCGAGCGGGGGGTGTCAACCCCCTGTCCCCTGTGCACCCAAGTGCCACCACAACCCAGAGTACGCCACCGACCGTAGCAATTCCTAATTACCTGCGTCCATCTGCGGTTCAAAATCTCCGTCTTTATGAACCTTAGTGCCCTTCGAGTCTTTGTGGTAATGCCTCTGACTCCCTCCCCAACTCTTTCCTGACTTTCTAAACTCATCTCTGCGTTGTCTGTATTCTCCGCGTTCCAGTCTCCCCAGGGTTAAACTCATGATCAATCGCAAAGGCATCATCCTCGCAGGCGGATCTGGAACGCGTCTTCACCCCAGCACCATCGCTGTCAGTAAGCAGCTTCTGCCGATCTATGACAAGCCGCTCGTCTATTACCCCATCTCGACACTGATGCTCGCCGGTATCCGGGACATGCTCCTGATCTCGACACCGCATGACATCGGCGGTTTCCAGAAACTCCTCGGCGACGGCAGCCAGTTCGGCCTCTCCATTCAATACGCGATTCAGGACCAGCCCCGCGGCCTCGCTGATGCCTTCATCGTCGGCAAAGACTTCGTCGGCTCCTCTCCAACAACGCTTGTCCTCGGCGACAACATTTTCTTCTCCCAGGGTCTGACAGCCGTCCTGCAAAAAGTCGGCCAGCGAGCCGAAGGCGCAACGATCTTCGCTTACCCCGTCGATGACCCGGAACGCTACGGCGTCGTCGAACTCGCAGCCGACGGCCGTGCGATCTCACTCGAAGAAAAGCCTGCGCAACCCAAGACCAACCTCGCCGTCCCCGGCCTTTACTTCTACGACAATCAGGTCGTCGACATCGCTGCCAACCTCAAACCGTCGAAACGTGGCGAAATCGAAATCACCGACGTTAACCGCATCTACATGGAACGCGGACAGCTCCACGTCCAACACTTCGGCCGCGGTTCCGCCTGGCTTGACACCGGAACCCCAGACTCAATGCTCCAGGCCAGCCAGTTCGTCGAAGTCATCGAAAAACGTCAGGCCCTCAAGATCGCCTGCCTGGAAGAAGTCGCCTTCAACATGGGCTTTATCACGTTGGACCATCTTGACAAACTCGCCGCCCCAATGAAAAGCACCTACGGCGACTACCTGCGCAAAATCGTCAAATACGCTCAAAAATAGACCACGATTCCGTCCGTTACCCACGGCGATTCAACGTCCGTTCTCACCAATCCGGCGTGAGGCCGCACGCTCTTACGGCACCGTTCACTTTCTCCCGCTCCCCTGACTGCCTACCATTAGCTGTTTGCGATTCTCCCCTCACGCCCATCAAGGAACTCCGCTTGCCGGACGACGAGAAAGACAACGAACTCAAAGCCAAGGTCCGCGCCCTGCCGCGCACCCCAGGTGTCTACCTGATGAAAGATAGCCTCGGTCGCGTCATTTACGTCGGCAAGGCGGTGAATCTGCGCAGTCGCGTTTCCAGCTACTTCACCACGCAGGCTCTCATCGATCGACGCACAGCCGACCTGATCCCCGAGATTGCAGACCTCGATCACATCCCGACCGATAGCGAAGTCGATGCCCTTCTCCTCGAAGCGCGGCTCGTCAAAGACATTCAGCCTCGGTACAACTCCGAGCTCAAAGACGACAAAACATTTCCTTACCTTCAGATCACAGTCGGGGAACAGTTCCCCCGCGTCGAATTCACGCGCAAGCCTCGGACACGCGGCGTCAAGCTGTATGGTCCGTTCACAAGTGCCAAGAAACTCCGCGCAACGATCTCTGTGCTTCAACGCATCTTTCGCTTTCGCAACTGCTCGCTTGATATCAAAGAAGACGATAAGAAGTGGCGCTGGTATCGCCCCTGCCTGCTCGCCAGCATTCACCAGTGCACAGCCCCCTGCAATCTGCGGATCACCAAAGAGGAGTATCGCAAAGACATCAAGAAGCTGATCATGTTTCTCGATGGCAAGAAAGCCCGTCTGCTCAAGGGAATGCAGAAGGAAATGCTGGCGGCGTCGCAGGAGATGCTCTTCGAAAAAGCCGCTCGATTACGCGATCAGATTCGCGCGCTCGAAAACATCAACCTGCGTGGCGATCTCAAGGAGAACGTCCAGCCGGAGGTCTTTCACATCGATCCGAAGAAAGGGATGCTCGGGCTCAAAAAAGTTTTCGGCCTTGAGAAGATCCCACGACGGATCGAAGGCGTCGACATCGCCCACCTGCAGGGCAATGAGACGGTCGCGTCGCTGGTTCAGTTTATAGACGGGCTGCCGTTCAAGCACGGGTACAAGCGGTTCAAGATTCGCAGTGTCGAAGGGGTGGATGACTTTGCCTCCATGCGGGAAGTCGTCAGTCGACACTTCCGTCGCCTGAAACAAGAAGGTGCAGAGTTCCCGGATATTCTGCTGGTCGACGGCGGAAAAGGTCAGCTCAGCGCCGTGATGTCCGCATTCGCTGCGATGGAGATCGAGCCCCCGTTTGTCGTCTCGCTGGCGAAACGTGAAGAAGAGCTTTTCCTGCCCGGCGACAGCAATCCTCGCGTTCTTTCACGCCATTCGTACGGGTTGCGATTATTGCAATCCGTACGCGATGAGGCCCACCGCTTCGCTCAGAACTATCACCATACGCTACGTCGCAAATCGACATTCGACGAGTAGAGGAATTTGCGTCCGATGCCTCACGAACGCTTCCCCTCCGCCCGCCCACGCTGGTTCACATCGAATCCGACACCGTGTCGAGTCGATGGTAACGTGATAACTCTCCCTCCGCAGTCGGAGAAAAGCCCCCACGGGTTCTTCACCTTCAGTCTCTCAGACCGGTCACAAAATGCCTTTCAAGAAACACTCTGGTCGGAAGTTGTCGACCTGCGGTCACGTCACCCGCAGCTGTCTGATGTTCTTGCCAGCGAACCGCTCAATCTCACCATCGATCACTATCGACACGCCGAGTGGCTGATCGATGCAGTCGCGCAGATGAAACCCGCTCACTCGATTCATGTCTGGGTCCAGGTCAGCACCCCGGACAGTCTCGGCGGAATGCGAGCCGGAAACGATGCTACGGATCTGGCGCATGGAGCACATCAGCTTTTCACTCAACATCGCGCACCAATCTCCCTGCGTGGATTCATCACAACGATTGAGACCGTCTCGTCTTCCCTGGAGAAGGACCGCATTGTCCTGAGAGACCAACGCCTGCTGGAGCGCAGCCTGAACTGGGCCGCGAGTGAAGACAAGTCGCTGCAAGCTCTTCAGCAACTCCCCGTCAGTCAGCCGTCTCTGAATGCAACAACAGCCCTCACCCCTGGCATTTTCATCGCGACCGTCGTCTCACGCCCCAGCCTTGAAGTTGGCATCATCGATCTCGGCTGTTCCCATCTCGGCCAGACAACAGCCCTCTCTTTCCCCGATCATCACGACATCAAGCTCACCAGAATCGGCAGCACGCGGGCGGAACTCCATCTCGGCTACAACGCCCAAAATCTCCGCATCGGCGACCAACTCCGAGTCCAACCGTAGGGTCCGCTGTGCGGACCGTAAACCGGCCTATCTCACACCCACGCTCAATTGCTCTCGCCCAACTCCCCACACATTTAACAACCGCGCAAACCGACCCTCCCCACCTCGCCCGGAACTCCTTCCAACTCACTGCAGACTTCTTTAGAATCTCCTACCGGACAACTGGACACTGTCTCTCACGTCCCATGATGGAGACCGATGATGGCACGCTCGAATTACAAAAAAGAAGCTCTGACCGTCAGCTCAAAATCAGGCTGTTTCGGGACGATGGCACTCGTGGCTTTCTTTGCCGTCTTTCTGCTCTTCGGCTTGTTCTTCATGTATCTGATCGCGGACTCCTTCGTGATGCCCTATGTCCGTTCCGGGAACTTCGTCCAGGTTCCCTGTACGATCACGCGCAGCGAAATCACCGATCGAATGGATGATGGCTCTCGTCTCTACGCGGCAGAAATCGAATACGACTACGAATACCAGGGACAGAAGTATCACTCGGATAAAACCGGCTTCTCAGACAGCAGCGGTTCCTGGAAGGGTTCTTATCAGGCAGTCGTCGACCGCTATCCCCTGGGAAGTCAGCAGGTTTGCTTTGTCGATCCACAAAAACATGACTACGCGGTTCTGGAACGCAAGTGGAGCTGGATGTTCCTGATGGTGGGAATTCCCGGGCTGTTTGTCCTCGTGGGGGCAGGTGGCATCATCGGCGTGCTCATGCCGTCGCGTCCCAAGCGTAACCAGTACTTCGGCTCCTCCAGCGCCATCAATTCTCAAGACAAACTCGCCTACGGCGAAGAAGCCCAGTCGAGTGTCGTCGCGACATCGCTCGACATGATCCTCAAAAACCAGCCTTTCCCTCACTATGATGCAGGTCTTGCAGAGAAGCCGCGCGAACTGCCGACGATGACCTCTCCTGTCATGATCCTGGGCTGCGCGATCCTCGTTGCCGTTCTCTGGAACGGCATCACCTGGCTGATCTTCCTTTCCATGCTCCGCGACAACGCGAAATTCTTCGGCTTAGCCTTCATGAGCCTGTTCCTGCTCGTGGGTCTGGGACTCATCGCTTGGGTCTTCTACCAGTTCCTCGCCCTCTTCAACCCCAAACCCACGGTCGCGATCAGTCGCTCACTCCTGCCGATCGGTTCCAGCTCTGACCTGACGTGGAAATTTTCCTCCACCCCGACCAGCATGTCTCAACTCGTCATCAAACTCGTCGGCGAAGAAGAAGCCCAGTATCGACGAGGCACGGACACCGTCACCGATAAGAAGATCTTCTTCGAGAAAATTCTCTTCGATTCCTTCGAACCGACAGCGATGGAGCAGGGGAGCGTGCAGGTCGAAATTCCGGACAACTCCATGCACACCTTCATGGCCAGTCACAATAAAATCCGCTGGAAAATCACCCTCAAAGGCACCATTCCCAAGTGGCCCGACGTCATGCACGATTACGAACTGCTCGTCTGCCCGCATGCTCCCGAATGATCCGCCAATCAAGCCGCCTTCGCAGCAAACTCCGCCCGCTTGGTCGGCAGCTGACGGAGACTATCGCGAATGCAGCGTTCCATTAGCGCTGTTGTCATCTCACCTGCTTCGATTCGCCTGAGGAGCTCTGCAATCAGTCGATAACGCGTCATCTTCCAGGCAGCTTTGACACCCTGCGACGACGCAAATCGCTTCAGGTCATCCACCGTTGCAAAGATGACCTGGCGATCCAGTTTCAAGCTGGGATTCGGTTTGCACTCGCGAACCCGCTCCAGTCTCACCAGCGAACCGTCAGGATGCGCCGTGATGATTCCCCACCACTTCGGAACGATCTCAGTCGCCGGTTCGACATATCGTTCACCAACCACCAGCGTCATGGTATTTGTGACCCGGTTGTACGAGCGGACCTGTCGTTTCAGACGGACCAGCGTATCGCGATCACTCTTGATCTCGTAACCATGAATCGCGGAGTTGACTGCCAGTAAATCAATCCGCGTCCTGCCTCGTTCAATCTGCACTTCCTCGATCATCATCAGATCATCCGCCGCCCGCTCACGAGCAACGAACCCCCACAGATGAGGTCGGATATCACGGTCATTCAGCTTAATGCGAGCCATACCCTTTTATCGAACGTCAGGACCGTCAGGATTCACTCAAAACTTGAATCGATCCCATACCATTCAGAAACCGGGCCGCTGGAAGGGAGGGCGAGGCTCCGTCCGAGCCGCTACTTTGC
>SXPC01000208.1 GCA_005778225.1 Planctomyces sp.
ACAACGGCATCGAGTACGGCGACATGCAGCTGATCTGCGAGTCGTACTTCATTCTCAAACACGTCCTCGGGCTGAGCAACGACGAGCTGTATCAGGTCTTCAAGCAGTGGAACACGTCCGAGCTCGAAAGCTACCTGATCGAGATCACTCGCGACATCTTCACTGTCAAAGATGCAGCATCCGGCGGTTACCTGGTCGACCAGATCCTCGATACCGCCCAGCAAAAGGGAACCGGTAAGTGGATGAGCCAGCATGCTCTCGACTTGGGCGTCCCCACAACCCTGATCACCGAAGCGGTCTATGCTCGCTGCCTGTCCGCTCAGAAGGACGCCCGCGTCCGTGCTTCAAAGGTTCTCAAGGGACCAGACTCTGTTCCGTTCAATGGCGATAAGCAAGCCTTCATCAACGATGTCAAGGACGCTCTCTACGCCTCGAAACTCGTCAGCTACGCTCAAGGTTACGTCCAGCTCGACGCAGCCGCCAAAGAGTTCGGCTGGAAGCTCAACAACGGTAATATCGCGCTGCTGTGGCGCGGCGGCTGTATCATTCGCAGTCGGTTCCTGGGCGATATCAAAGCCGCCTTCGATAAGAATCCGACTCTGGAAAACCTGCTGCTGGACGACTTCTTCAAGAACGCCATCGACAAAGCCCAAACCGGCTGGCGTCGCGTTGTTTCGACTGCGACTCTGCTTGGCTTGCCATGTCCGGGCTTCAGCGCTGCTCTGAGCTACTACGATGGTTACCGCAACGACCGCCTCCCAGCCAACTTGCTGCAGGCTCAACGCGATTACTTCGGTGCTCACACCTACGAACGCCTCGACAAAGCCCGCGGCGAAATGTTCCACACCGATTGGATTCGCGAGCGTAAGCTGAGCTAGTGGTCGGGTCCGCTGTGCGGACCATGACACACTCGTTGCCGACTTGCGTTTGAGAGCGCATTGACGGTCCGCACAGCGGACCCTACGGGATAAAAAAAAGAGGCCAGCGCGGTTCGCGTTGGCCTCTTTTTTTGCGTGAGCTGGCTCTATTTCTTGGCCGGTTGGAGTGTGACGGTGACTTCTTTGACTTCGCCCTCTTTCAGGTTGATGGGGGCGATGGTTTGGGGTTCGTAGCCTTCCGCGCCGACAGTGAAAGTGACGTTTTCGTCGGGAAGCATTTGAGAAGTGCGGAAGCGGCCGTCTTGCTGGTGCTCAATATTCATGTCGGAGCGATGATCGCCTTTCAGAATGTATGGCTGATTGTTCTCCCAAGCATACTTGGCAGTCACGTAGGCGCCGTTGACTGTCTTGCCATTGAGATCAACAGAAGAAATCAGAACGATCGGCGCTTTATAGCGGATGATTTCAAGGCCTGAGATGTCTTCGTTGGCGGTCCCGAAGTCGATACCGCTCGGCATTCGGTTTTGTAAGGGCTGATCAGGGGTGAGTCGATATCGCAAAGTGCCATGCTCGTTGGTTGATAGTTCAACGCGAAGATCTTTGATGCCTTTAGGGATTTTCTTGGAGATTTTTCCTTCACGATCAGGAGCTGCCCGATCGCTGTACCAGACGCCATTGAGTTCTCCCCACAGGTGAATGGAGTGACCTGAGGTGGGTTTGCCCTGGCTGTCCAGATACTGAGCAGAGAAAGTCACCGTGGGAACGGCCTGGATTTTAAACGAAGTCGTTGTCGTGTCTTTTGCAATCGTGACATCCTGAGCAGAAAAAACGTCCGGGATTTTGTAACGAGTATTTTCCTCTTGAGTTGGTTCTGAGCGGAACTCGCTGACTTCGAGTCGATAGTTGCCTACTGGCAGCGGAAGGAACTCGAATCGCCCTTCGCTGTCAGTGATCGCTCCCCGGGATAGGCTACTGGAAACGGGGAGCCCGCCAGAGTTTCTGTCTATCGTCCGGATATTCACTGCCACGTTCGCGAGTGGCTTACCAGCGGCGTCGACGACAACGCCGCCGGTACGAACGCCATGTTCGAGAGTGATCTTTCCCTGAGCTTGATGATCTTTATCAATGAAGTGTTCGATGCTGGCGAAGTCCCGCGGGAGTACCCAATACACAGAGGAAGCGTCCTTAATGACATTCAAATGAAACTGGCCGTCGGCTGTCGTTTTTGTTTCGGTGAAAGACATGTTGTTGAAGTCACGACGATCAGGCATCGAGAAAGCAAGAATCTTCACATCCGCTGCGGGCTTGCCGTCTGGCGTTAGAATTGTGCCTTGAATGGTGTCGGCGGGCAGGAGTTCCGTCCGCTCAAAAAAGGGACGTTCGCCGAGCTTCTCGTTTTTCTGGATCATGCTCATGGCATATCCGAAGCCCTTTTTGGCGGCGTAGTTCTTGTGATCAACATCGAGTTCGATATAGAGGTACTTCTCCTTGAGTTGCTCGGGAGGAATCGTAAAAGAATATTTTCCCTGGGCGTCGGTCGTGTGTTTTGTTTCTTCGATGATGTCGTTGGAGGCATTCATCAGCTTTGAGCGGCGGACGACGATACTGGCGTCTGAAATCGGTTGTCCGGTGATTTTGTCGACCACGTCGCATGTGTAACTGACAGCTTCGACTGGTGGTTGGTTGTCCGTTGTGGCCGGTGACGCTTCTGGCTTGCTTTCGGCTTGCGGAGAAGCATTCACGCGAATGCCCGTCAGGCCTAGGGAAAGGAAGGTGGTGAGGCAGATGGAGAGGGTTAAGAACGTCCGTCGAGGTTTTTGTCGTGTCGTGAATTCCGGTTCGAGCAGCATGGTCATTCTCCGTGTCAGATGAGTGGTGTTGTGAGCGAGGGCTAACGAGCCTGTCAGTGAGTGTTGATGCTGGCGTTTGGCGAACTCGAGCAGCAGTTCGGAGTAGCGAATGGGGTTACAGCCGGTGGAAGCTGCGAAGTCATCGGCGAGCTGGTCCTGACAAAGGCGTAGCTCGCGTCGCAGGCTCCAGTAGGCCGGTTGAAACCAGAAACAAACCTGCGCGATCCAGACCAGTCGCGAGGTCAGCAGATCCTGCCGCAGGATGTGAGACCATTCATGAGCCAGACAGAGGAGCAGCTTGTCGTCGCTTGAATTCGCAAGATGACCGGGCAGTAGAATCGTCGGCTGTCGCAGGCCAAAGACGATCGGAGAGTCGAGTCGATTGGTCACGAGGATTTGAACGCGCGGAGAAAGTCCCCGAGTCAGCTTCTGCCAGACAGCAGCGATCTGTTGATGGCCGGGCTGGGCGCTTTGTTTGAAGCGTCGCAGCGCGATTCGCCCGATCTGCGATTCGATCAGTGTGTAGATGCCCGCTCCGAGATAGAGGAGGAAGACGCAGCCTGCGAGCACGCTGCCCCAGTCGGTGGGAGTCCGAACAGGAGTCGGCATGACAGGTTCGCTGATCATGGACGACGGGGGGACGGCAGTCGATGTCGGTGTTGCTGGAGATCTCTCTTCCGAGACGAACAAACGGGCCATCGCCATATTCGCTTCGGGCTGACGGGCAGAGTCGCCCGTCGACGAAGTGACCGACGTGGTCTGCGATGACGTGGTGCGAATGGGAATCCGATACCACGTCCAGGCTGACAGAGCAACCACGGGTAGCAGGCAGGATGCTGCGATCCCCAGCTGAATCACAAGAATGCGATCCGCCGGCTGTCTGATCCAGCGGAAGGACAGCCAGGCCAGCCCAAGCAGGATGAAAGTCGACACGATGGAGAGAGCCAGCGATTCGAGCAATGAGATTGTCGACATGGCTTATTCCCCCGCTTCTTTGGCACGACGGGCTTTGGCGATCAGGCGCTCAAGGTCGCGCATCTGTTCGGGGCTGACCTGCTCGGCGTGGAGCATATTCAGGACGAATTGGTCGATCGCCCCATCGAAGACCCTGTCTAGAAATCGGGACGTCACCTGCTCGCGAGAATAGAGGGGACGATAAAACAGGGTTCGACCTTCAGCACGTTGATCGACGAGCCCTTTGCCCGCCATGATGCGCAAAAGTGTCTGCACCGTCGTAAAGGCGCAGGGCTCTGTCGCATTCATGGCCTGGTGAATGTCGCGAACCTTGGATTCGCCGAGTTCCCATAAAACTTTGAGGATATCGAGCTCGCGCTCGGTTGGAGAATTCTCAGTCATGATGGCCCCGTCAATTCAACTAAACTAATAAGTTAGTTGAATTGTGCCGGACGCTAAGCGCGGAGTCAAGACGATTCTGAAAATTCATCATGCAAGGGACAGAAAAGCCGACCGAAAGCGATCGATTACCTCTTCACCAGCGAGAACAAATACAGCATCTCGCGGCAGATCTGGGCGGAGCGTTCGTCGTAGCGGGTGGTTTCTTCGGGGGTATTGTCGGCGACTTTCGGGTCTTCGTAAGCAACGGCGATTCTCGAGTTGCTGCCTTGAACGATCGGGCAGGCTTCGTTCGCGTTCTGGCAGGTCATAACCGCACAGAATTCCTTTTGAGGATTTGACGGGTCGTTGTAGACCTTGGAAAAGCAGGTCAGCGAGTCGCCAGACGTTTGATACGAGACGAGGTAATGGGGATTGGCTGGATTCCCTTCCTGCTTGACCTGCATTCCGGCTCGTTTGATCGCTGCTACGGCACGGGGATTGAACGCGGTTGCTTCTGTGCCGCCTGAGTAAGTTTCTACGTCACCAATCTGGTAATACGACGCCGCGACTGTCGCCCAGATTTGGGAAAGGTGGCTACGACGAGAATTGTGGGTGCAGATGAAGGTCAACTTCGCAGGTTTGCCCGCCAGGTGTTGCTTTGAGACATAGGCAGCGACAGCAGCCAGTTCCTGTTTGCGGGACTCTGGAATCTGGTCGAACTCCGTGGCGCGTTGGGAGACGAAGTCATTGACCACCGGCAGGAGAGGATTGCCAGCAAGAGCCGAGGTTGTCATGGCAGCCAGACTGAAGAGAGTCATCAAGCAAATCAAGGTCTTCTTCATAAGGTATCCAGTTGGAAGTGGAGTCTGTTTTCACCGCCCTACGGTACCGTGCGAGATTCATTGATTCAATCCGCAACTCCGTTAGGAATTGATGAGGATCCCGACCATCAGGTCGTAGGCTGTGTGGGCGCCGATGGTGATGCCGATGCCTCGGTAGAGCATGAGGAGGGCGAAGACGAAGCCGGCGGCGAGGCGGAAGAGGAGGCCGAGGGGTTCGCCGGGGCTGTGGGTGTAGCGGGTTTGCAGGAGGTGCCAGATGTTGGTTGTGGCGAAGAAGTCGGTGGGAGCGATGTAGTGAGCGATCGCAAAGAGGGCACTTGAGACGATGACTGCCAAGATGATCGCCCAGTGGCGGGAAAGTCGAACCAAACGAAAGATAGCAAAGAGTGCGGGGAGTAACAGAAGGCGGAAGAGAACCTCTTCGTAAAGCCCTGCACCGAGATAGCTGAGCGCCTGAGGCCAGAGATCGGTGGAGGGAGTTGGCACCGTTTGGAGTAACCAGCGGTCCTGTTCGAGGAATGCGCGTTGCGATTGTGCCATCAGCAACAGGCAGAATGCGAACAGCAGACTCTCCGATGCCATCCCCAGACCCGTGTCGGCTTTGAATTGCCACGAGCTGCGACTTCGCCACTGCCACACGAGCAGAACGACGACCAGCAGGGCTGGCAGCAGGAACGGGCCCGCGTTGGGCAAGCCGAGGAGGCTAGTCATCTGATCGAAGAATTGACGCAGCCAGAGGTCGGCACCGTTTCGCAGCTGGTCGGCTTGCTGGCCGGCGAAGTACAGGCCTGCTTCGTAAAGCATGAGAATCGGCAGCAGGAACAGCAGACTGGCGAAGGGGGTCCGCGAGAGATGCCAGTAGTCCATCGGCGGAGGACCAGCGGCTTCGCGTCCCCATAAGTGGGAGCGAAGGGCGGTGTGGATCGAATTGGAAAGTCGAGCCAGGGTGGACATGATCGCCGTTGGGGGGTGAAAAAGGAGAGCGGATCGTAGCAGGCTTGCCTCGTTGGATGGAGACGGATTTCGGCGTGATGGATTAGATTGAAATGGCTGCTGACGGGTGTTGTCCTTCAAAAACTACGCATAAGCACGATTTTCCGTGTCCAACTCCTGTCTATTTCGGACTTGGGGACACGACTCCATTGAATCAGCAAGCATCGATGCATCAATGCCGTTACTGCATAAGGACTTAAGACGCTCATGAACCGACGAGATTTCCTGCAAAATACCGCTGTGACGGCCTCCGTCCTCGCTCTTTTAGGACGCAATGCCTGGGCGGCCGATGTCCCGGCGATGACGACTGCTCCCTCGCTGCTGGTCGAAACCGAGATGTTTCAGGACAAAGGGGGCTGGAAGGTCGACCCTCAGTTCATGGACCAGATGGGTGGCGTGTTCCTGCTGGCTCATGGCATGGGGAAGCCGGTCGAATCTGCCAAAACGAACGTGACGTTTCCCGAAGCGGGAACCTATTACCTGTGGGTGCGGACGAAGAATTGGTGTCCGGGGGAATGGGAAGCGCCGGGGCGATTCCGCGTACTCGTCGATGGGGTCGCTGTCGAAACGGAGTTTGGAACGGGGAGTAAGAAGGACTGGCATTGGCAGCGTGGCGGGACGGTGAAGGTCAAGGGGGGCAAGGCGTCGATTGAGTTGCAGGATCTGACGGGGTTCGATGGTCGTTGTGACTCGCTGTTCTTCACACAAGACGCCAACTACCAGCCTCCCAATCAGCTGGAATCGCTGTGGTTGTGGAAGAGCAAGCTGGCGGGTCGTTCGCATGATCCGAGTGAGACGCTGACGTTTGATGTCGTGATCATCGGAGGGGGAATCGCAGGTTGTGGAGCGGCGATCGCTGCGGAATCGCAGGGGTTGAAAGTCGCGCTGCTGCAGGATCGCCCTGTATTCGGCGGGAATGCCAGTAGTGAGATTCGGGTCCACACCGAAGGGATTCATGGTCACGCGACCGGGATCCTGGGACAGATTGATACGAAGCACTGGCCGAACGGGTCGGATGAGGCGCATGGGGATGATGACAAACGCCAGGCCTCGCTCAACAAGACGGGGGTTGCGCAGTTCGCCAGTCACCGTGCTTGGTCGCTGCAGAAGGATCGGAACCGCATCGCTTCGATCGATGCCCGCGAGACTGGGACCGGCGTCATTCGTCGCTTCATTGCACCGACGTTCATCGACTGCACGGGCGACGGCTGGATCGGCTTCTGGGCCGGTGCGGAGTATCGCTATGGTCGTGAAGCTGCCAGTGAATTTGGCGAGTCGTGGGATAAGTATGGGGAACTCTGGTCGCCGAAGGAAGCAGATAATCGCGTGATGGGAACGAGCGTGATGTGGAACACGGCGATGGGAAAGACCCGGGTCGAGTTTCCTGCGGTTCCCTGGGCGGCTCCTGTCTCGAAAGACCATATGGAAACCCGTGGCGACTGGGACTGGGAGTATTCGTCGAACGATCTCAACCAGATCGACGACGGGGAAGAGATTCGCGATCACATGCTGCGGGCGATTTATGGCACCTTTGCTAACGCCAAGAAGCATCCCAAGAACGCCGCTCTTGAATTGACCTGGGTCGCGTACATCGCTGGTCGACGCGAGTCACGGCGCCTCATGGGGGATCACATCTATACGATGAGCGACGCCGCGGACAGCAAGGAATTTGCAGACGCCGTTGTGACGGAGAAACGGGACGTCGACGTCCACTTCCAGAACAAGGAGAAAGGGTCGCCGTACGACTTCCGCTCGACGGCTCTTTATCGCAAGCCCGCCAACAAGGTTTATTACATCCCCTTCCGCAGTCTGTATTCACGCAACGTCGAGAACCTGATGATGGCGGGACGCTGTTTCAGTTGCAGTCACATTGGGCTGGGTGGCCCTCGCGTGCAGAATACGACGGGGCAGATGGGGGTTGCGACGGGGTTTGCAGCGGTGTTGTGTAAGAAGTATCAGACGACGCCGAAGCGAGTTGGAGAAAGCCACATCGCCGAGCTTCGCAAACTGGCGGGGTATGAGGCGTAAGAAGATAGCCACAGAGATCACAGAATGCTCAGAGAGAAGAGAATCAGGGGCACGGGCATGCTTGTCCGTGCCTTTCTTGCAACACCACAACATGGCCTGTGATATCTTGCCCTTTAAGATCTCTGTGAACTCTGTGGCTAAGATGCCTCCTCTTCTTTTATGAGACTCTCCGTTGCAGAATAGGCTCCCGTGTTTCGGCATCTGGTGAATGTGGGATTGTTGTTGTCGTTTGTGACGCTGTCCGTGACGGGGATCGCGTCGTTTGTGCTGCCGTTTGAGATTACGACGACCCGGGTGCATATTGTCTTTGGATTGGTGACGACGGTGCTCGTCGGGCTGCATCTGTCGTCGAGGCTGCGGTACTTCTCGACGCTGTTGACGACGAGTAAGTCAACGCAACAGACACGGCAGAAAGTCGTCGGGATCGGACTGGTGCTCGCGGCATGGGGCGGGTTGCTCTATGCGTCGCTGGAGAATACGGAGCCTGCGAAGGCATTGATTGCGCAAGGGTACGAGGCTCAGCATCGCAAGGAGATCTTCCGCGCGAATCCGCAGGCGAGTTTTGCGCAGAAGGACAATGTCGTTAAAGCGGTGAGACAGTCGGGGACGCCGGATGTCGCGGTGATCAGCGAAGTCGAGTTTCGTCCGAACCTGGTCAGCCAGCCGGTGGCGATCGCGATCTGGGCAGAGTCGCAGAACGGGAGCATGATCGAGACTCTTTATCTGAGCGAGTCGCTGGCGTACTCGGATTACCCGGTCTGGGCGGGCGAGATCGTACCTCGTCATCACATCCTCCCGATCTGGCGTCACAAGTACACGCTGATTAATGGCGTCGAGCCTTCTGATGATCCGACTCGGAAAGCAGACGCCTACACTGGCGCGACCGAGAATCACAGTTTCACGATCGACAGCCGGCTGACAACCGACCAGCAGCCGTTTCTGGTGTATCTGGAGATGAACGTCGCTCGCGATCCGAATGAGACGTACGCCGACCCACTCATCGGCCAGCCTTCGATCATATACAGCGCCTACATCGATCCGAACGCGACACAACCCTGGTCGATCCTGGAGCTGGTTGGCCAGTCGGATGGAGCCGTCGATGATGGACAGATTCGTTATGACCTTGATTCGATCACGACTGCCAGACAGGTGTTAGAGAAGGTCATGATGAAGGTGTCGCGGGCGAAGACGATTGATACAGAGGACGTTGAAAAGCACAGTTCCGTCGAATAAGAGCATGTCCCACGGCCAGGTCGACGGGTGGTTCGAGGATTGTTGCGGATTGGAGCGTTCGGCACGGCTGGCACAGCCGTGGCACACCTGTTAAGGGGCGGCTGTCAAAAGAGTTAGCGACTCTCTTGGTCGAAGTTACAAGGCTGTTTGCGAGATCGAAACTGGTCTAGGTGTGGGTGGGGTGATTGGCTAGAATCCCGGACCTTATCGCGGGTTCCGAGGAACGGGCGACGTCCGGGATTCTTCGGAAAACTGCGTTATTTCCAAGCGGTTTCCAGTCGGCAAGGATGCAGACTGAGAACAAGTCAAGGATCGATCGGCTCTATGTTTGACATTCATCGTTGCCAGCGGACCGGCACGTTTGTTTGCGCGATTGCGCTGTCTGCTTTTTCCCTCTCCGGCCAGGCCTTCGCTCAGTATGGGAACTCCACTCCCGTACGCCCGATCGGCTCTTCTACGATGGAAATGCGCCCCAATCAACAAGCCGGCCAAGCCGACGTCATGCTGACGCCCGCAGCCCCGCCACTCAATCAGGTCCAACAGCAGCAACCGCTGCCACGCCCGCAGCAACAACCCGTGATGCAGCAGCCACAGGAGTTTGCTCCTGATGTGCTGGCGATTCTGAAGAAGTGGGAACAGTTCGGGGCACAAACACAGAAGCTCGAAGGGAAGCATTCTCGTCTGGTTTACGACAACACCTTCAAAGTGAAGAAGGTCAGCCAAGGCGAGTTTTATTACGAGACGCCCGACAAAGGACGTATCGATCTCTACGCTGTCGATCTCGGAAAGAATCCTGCTCCCGAAAAAGGTCCAACGGGCGAACTCTTCCAGGTTCAGTCGGAGACACCAGAATCATGGATCTGCGACGGACAGATGATTACACACATCGATCTGTCTCGCAAAGAATACGAACAAATTCCGATTCCGCAGGAAGCGCAGGGGCAGAATATTATCGATAGCCCACTGCCGTTCCTGTTCGGTCTGACAGTGGAGAAGGCTAAGAATCGTTATTCCCTGAAAGTAGGGGACAGGCATCAACCCGAGAAAGGTTTGATCCACTTGGTCGCCAAACCGCTTCTTCCCGGAGATGCAGCAGAGTGGTCGGAAGCGGAAGTCATGCTTGACGCAACTACTTTTTTGCCCATTGGAATCAAACTTCTCGCTCCGGGAGGAGATCGAACAACGGTCTACAGCTTTAAAGAAGCCAAGCGAAATAAAGATCGAGGCGTTTTTGCCATGTTTGGCAAGGATCCGTTTCATCCGTCGCTGTCGTCATTCAAAAAGTCTCAAATGAACAACATTCAAGAAGCCGGCAATAGTCAGCCAGCGGGCGGACCGAGCAGTCAAACGGCTAGATTGCCGGGAACGGGACCGCGATAAACCAGTCGCCGTGGTGATGTAGTCGTCAATTGAGGTTTCACTTAAGAGCATCTGCGGATCAGCATCGTCTGACGCGGATGCTCTTTTTTTTGGTGCGAGCTACCAGGTGTTCGTCTTGCTGAGGATTTGTGCTTGAGGGTACGCTACCCGGTGTTGTGAGTCTTGGTTCAGTTCGAGTGAACTGTTCCTACCTGTCAGACACGCTGAATCCTGCAGGAGGCATCGTTATGGGAGTTGTTGAACTGGCCTTCGGAGTGATCTTCTGGATCGGCGCCATGTTGGGGCTGACGGCGGCTGTCGTAAGTGCGCCCGATTTTGACCTGCAGTCGGTATTCAAGGTTGAGGTGCCCGGTGTTGGTGTTCCTCGACAGGACGTCGACGAAGATGTGAAAGCATTGCTGGATGATTGGGAGACCGCGACAAAAGATGTGGAAAAGGTTTCCTTTTCCGCTTACCGACACAGTTACGATTCTGATTTTCGAATCATAAAGGTCAGCCATATTTCGTTCGACAGCACCGACTCGACCCATGGTCGAATGCTGATCAGGCCCGTTACCAGTGCTGATGAGTATCCGACGAAAACGGTCAATGGGATCGTTTATCGTTACGAGCCTGGAAGGGACTATGAAGAATGGTCCAGCGACGGCGTGGAACTGCGGCATGTTGATTTGGGCCGAAATCTAAGTCAATCATTACCTCTCAAGAATGCTCAAGGGGAGGAAGACGGATTAGCATCGGTGGTCCTCGACTACGGCTCGTTCTACCGTCATCTGTTCGCTGGCTTCTCGACCGACAAATTCCTGAGGCGGTTCAACGTTATTGCTGGTCCGATGCATTCTCCGGATGGAGAGCCCCAAGTCTATCACTTGATCTGCGAGCCACATGATGAGGGGGCGAAGGGGGAGTTTCTGTGTTTCATTGAGAAGTTTGAAATTATCCTTGACACATCAAGTCACCGACCGACAGCCATCAAGTTTGAAATTCCTGGAAAAAATCGCACCGTCGTCATGTTCAATGCGAAGGAATAGGCGACTCCTGAACTCCGAGTTGGCTGATTATGACAGAACCTGTCGAAGTCCCTCATAAGCTTCCCTTCCTGACTCCGCCTCAGCAGATTCTGCTGATGGTGTTCGCTGGGTTGTTGCTGGCTTCGTCCGTGGGGCAATGGGGGTGGGCGTGGTTGGCGGGGCAGCCGTTGGTGGAAATGGGGTCGCTTGAGGGGCGTCGGGCGGAGTTTTCGGTGGATGTGAACTCCGCGACATGGGTGGAGTGGATGCAGGTGCCGGAGGTCGGGGAGAAGCTGGCGCGGGCGATTGTGTACGATCGGGAAACGAACGGGCCGTTTCGGTCGGTGGATGAGCTGACGCGTGTTAAAGGCATTGGTGATAAGACGTTAGATAAGATGCGCCCGTTCTTGAGATAGGTTTCGCGCATGTCTGTTAAAGTCTGCGCGCATGTGCGAAAAATATCTATATGTGCCAAAACGGCGCGCATGGGCAGCCTCTTTATGGCATCCCTTGATGAGACACATCGACTGTCTGCATGCAATCCTAAAAAACGCACGAATTTGTTGCGTGAAAATCCACACGCACTATTGAGGATTTGCTGATTTTGCAGAGGCATCCGCAGGAGCAGCGAGTGCAGCCGGATCTCTCAACAGGCGATGACAATCGACACATGTTGCGGTTAGTTTTTGGAAGGACTTGAGAGTTGCATCGATATCTTTTGCCTTCGCGTTTCTCTTAACGTCTTTAGCGTCGTCCTCGAATTCCTGGAGTTGTTTTTTATACGCCTCTGCGTCGATGTGCTCGTTCTTCGATACATACTTTTCGAGCATGTTGAACACCAGAATTCGATTCGCCTGGTCTTCGACTAACGCCAGATCGCCTCTTGTCAGGCCCGCCAAAATCTCTTGCGACGAGCGGAGTTTCATCCGCATCCACTCGGCTGTTTCGGAATCTGCGGGTTGCTCCATCGGCTTAGTGGGAGGTGTCGCAGGCTCCTGGCTGGATGACGTGTTGGGGATCTGAAACAACACAGCAAGCACGAGCGCCAAGAGGGGCGTGATGAGAGAGAGAGTCCGGGTCCAGTGGTTCATCGAAGTAGGTATCCCTAGGTGGGAAGACAGGGCAAAAATGATCGAGCAGTCTCGCAGTCGATTGAGAGTTTTTTCATTCGAAGATCGACTCTTCATCATCGTACCAAGACGGGTTAACGTCTGTCATTAAGGTTCCGAAACACGCAGGAGATTATGCGGCATTCGCCTCAGGGGGAAACACCTGTATTAGGTAATTTCCACACCTGTTTAGCCGAAACATCACGTGGCTAACGATCAATTTCGGCACGGCTGTTGCCTTAGTCATTTGTTACCTGGCAATTCAGGTGTGTTCGACATGGAAGCTAAACGCGGCAAGACGTCGCTATCATCAGAAGCCGCGGGCTGCCTCTGATGACACCAAGTTTCATCTCACTAAGAGAAGACGTTAGAAATGCTGAATCGTTCATTGGACTTATTACTCGTAGAGGATGACGAAGAGTTCCGCACGACGCTGGCGCTCTGGATGAGTCGTGCGGGTCACCGCGTTGAGCAAGCGGCCAGTGGGATGCAGGCGCTCGCTCACTTTGAACAGAAGCGTTTCGACGTGGCGATTGTCGACATGAACATGCCTGGTATGACAGGGTTGGAACTGTTAGCTAAGCTCCGTGAGAAAGAAACTGATACGGAGATCATCATTCTCACGGGGCAGGCAACGGTTGAAAATGCTGTCGAGGCGATGAAGCTGGGGGCCTTCGATTATTTGAACAAGCCGTTCGCATTGGCGGATCTCGAACGACGGGCGAATCTTGCTGCTGATCGCGGACGGTTGAAACATGAGACGCAGCAATGGCGCGAAGTCGTGCGACGTCAGCAGACGAAGACAGAGATGGTCGGTTCTTCAATGGCGATGGAGCAGGTCTTTCGCATGGTGTCTCGAATTGCGGCGACGGATAAGTCGGTTCTCGTGCTGGGCGAAAGTGGGACGGGGAAAGAGCTTGTTGCACGCTCGATCCAGGAGAAGAGCCTTCGAGCTGGTCACCCGTTTGTGACGATCAACTGTGCTGCACTGCCGGAATCGCTGGTCGAGAGTGAACTG
>SXPC01000022.1 GCA_005778225.1 Planctomyces sp.
AAGGACCGTGTCGAGACGTTGTCTGGCGGGTTGAAGCGACGTGTAGAGATCGCGAAAAGCCTGCTGCATCAGCCCCGAATTTTGCTCCTGGATGAACCTTCGACGGGCCTGGACCCAGCTGCCCGAATTGACCTTTGGCGGTTCCTCGATCTGATTCGCCAAAATGGCGAGACGACGATCATTCTTTCAACGCACCTGATGGAAGAAGCAGACCGTTGCGATACCCTCGCGCTGCTGTCAGAAGGCAAGTTGATCGCAGAGGGGCGTCCGGACGCGCTGAAATCGTCGCTGGGGTCCCGATTTATCACGATCAAGTCTGCTGAACTCGGATCGCTGGCCAGCGAAATCAAAACTCGGCTTCAAGTTGAAGTTCGCACGCTGCCGGACGAGCTTCGCATCGAGCATTCCGAGGCGGAAACACTGCTGGCTCCACTGCTTAATAGCTTTGGCAGTCGCATCACTCAATTGACGCTGGGAACTCCAACGCTGGAAGATGTCTTCATTCAGAAGACGGGTTATGAGTTCTGGCGAGCTTGATACCGCAGTTTAAGCCAGCGCGGTCGAAAAAAGTCGTGCCATGCTCACAGCTTTGGGTGAGTATGCTGCTTCGCATGATTTTGGAGCGTTCAGAACATGCTTGCCCAAAGCTGCAAGCATGGCACGTTGGGAGCGAAACTTGCCGGATCAGATTCGGCTCGTCTTAGCGGAAAAACCTGCGTCGATAGCGGATGGACGCGATAGAAGCGGTCAGCAGGAGGTCACAAGTGCCCGCGAAAGGATTCGAACCTTCACGAGATTGCTCTCACCAGCCCCTCAAGCTGGCGTGTCTGCCAGTTCCACCACGCGGGCAAAAGTGACATCATGCTGACGGAAGTACGATACTATTTCGTCAGTTCAAAGACAAGCGCCCGGCCGGTTGGGTTCGCAAATCCTGTCCTGAAATGGAATTTTGGACGGTCGTACTTATTCTGACGGTTACTGGCCCTTGTGTAGTCTTCCTGTTTACAATCCTGCCATGGAATCGACACCTGCTCGTACGACCTCTGGCAGCCGCGTAGTTTTGGGGATGTTCGCCCTGGGGCTGGTCTTTGCGCTGGGACTGTGGATCTACCTGACGATCGCTGCAACGCCGTTTTTGCCGCTGGTCGCGGATCTTTCAGAAACGTTTCCCCAGACGCAGGTACGGGTTGAGGGTGGGGCCTATAAGAGTCACCTGGAGAATTCGACGAAGAGGCTGCGGGTGCTCATGCGGTCGACGCTGGATTTGAAGGACGATGCCGCCGTGCTGGAGCGGGTCAATGGGATTGCGGAGCGGGTCCGAGCAGTGGGGTTTGATCGCGATTACGATGTGCTGGAGATTTTTTTGTATAAACAGGATCCGTCTTCGTCAGAAAACTACCGGACGGTGAGACGGGGAATGGGAGAGTTCCCGCTGTTGACATTGGAAGAAGTCAAAAAAGAGGGTTAGAGGTCGGCGTTGTCGAGTGCGCGGGCGGTGGCGAGGTCTTCGGGGGTGTTGACATTCAAAAGTGATGTGAACTCTGGATCGAAGGTTTGTAATGCGACCGAGGGAAGAATCGATCTTGAGCAGGTGTCGATGAATCGCATGAGGCGACGTTCCCCGCTGGCGACAAGATCGTTGAGGTGACCGGAGAGTCGAGTCCGGTAGATGGCGGCTAAGGGGATCAGGTGGGCTGCATGGTTGAAGAGGGCGAGGTCGTTGTTTGACAGTTTTTCGTCGAGGAGTCGGATCGTTTGCGGCCGGAAGAAGGGGAAGTCGCAACCCGTGATGAAGAGCTTTTCAGTACGGTCGGCATAGGACTGGAAGACGGTGGCAAGGGCGACGAGGGGGCCTTGATAGTCGCTGTGATCAGTCAGAGTGTCCATGTCGGGAAAAGGTTGGGCGTCATGGACGGGCTGGTTGGCAACGATGATGATGCGTTCGAAGTGGGGACGTAACTGACTGACTTTACGGGCCAGGAGCGTCTCACCCGGGCGGAATTCCATCGCAGCTTTGGGGCAGCCGAGGCGTTGGCCGGCGCCGCCTGCGAGGATCACGGCTGACATCTCTCTTTGACGCCACATGGGGTTGCAGTCGTTATCAGGATTTTGATGTTCGATGAATTCGCCAGGCGACGGGAGTGATGAGGATCGATATACTAACCGTTTTCGTGATCTGCTGGTTGTGGTTTTGCCTATGTCGTCGTCATCTGAGTCTTTCATGTCAGAAGAGAACGCGGAACTTCCGTGGTATCATGAAGGTTTGCGCTTTCAATGTACACAATGCGGCAACTGCTGCACCGGATCGCCCGGGGCGGTGTGGGTGAATGATGCTGAGATTCAGGCGATTGCGGATCATTTGAACGAACCTGTTGGCGCGATTCGACTTCTCGCGACCAAGTATCTCAACGGGAAGGTTTCGATCAAAGACTATCCCAATGGAGACTGCTATTACTTTGATCCGAACTCGCGGGGATGCAGGATCTATCCGGTGAGGCCAATTCAGTGTCGGACGTGGCCGTTCTGGGATCGGCATCTGACATCGGTCGATGCCTGGAATGATGTCGGGAAAGGGTGTCCTGGAATTAATAAGGGCAAGCTGGTCAGTCTGGAAATCATTGAGCAGAACCGCGAGCAGCGTTCGCTGTAAGTTATTGAGATTGCAGTAGAAGCGAATTTAAGAAGATTAAGACAGGGGGTTGACACCCCCCGCTCGCCGGGTGAATTGTTGATGACGCCGTTATCTGTGATTGATGAGATCAAGGGCATTTATGACCGGATGCACGCGGAGATTGCCCGGCATGCGCCGGTGTGTCAGGTGAGTGGGCGATGTTGTCGGTTTCGTGACTATGATCACACGCTTTTCCTGTCGCAACCAGAGCTCGATCTCCTGGTTTCTGAGGGACTTCCGGAGGGGGCGGTCATTGATGATGCCTCCTGCCCGTTTCAAATTAAGGGACTTTGCACGGCTCGAGAGAAACGCCCACTCGGGTGTCGTGTTTATTTTTGTGACCCGAATTATGAAATGACAGTCGGGCCAGAGATCGCCGAGCAGTTTACCAATGAGCTGAAAGAGGTTCACCAGCGTCATGAACTGACCTGGGATTATCGACCGCTGCATGTGCATCTGACACGGTTCGTTGAAACGCAGTCTCAACAGTCGCCGCCAGGTGCAAAAAGTGATGAATGAAGTCGATTCGTTCGCCCCATGAACGTCTTTATTTGTACACGACAAGACCAGTTTAGGGATTGTGGAGCGAATCAGGGAACGATGTGTCAATCAGTGAATTTCCAATTTCGTCGGGTTGACATCGTCGGATTCGCGTGCTTACACTGAGGACGTTAATACTTGTGAATTCACTAGTTGCAGACGAGACTGATTCAAATTGGTATTCTGTCTCGCAGCCATCGAGAACTCTTCGACTGACGATGCGTACAGATTTTGTCGCATTGCCCGCTGAGCCTTCTCAGTCACCTTTGGAGATATCGCTGTGACCAAGAAAGAGATCGTCAAACAGATTTCCGACGAGATGGGCGAGACGCAGCTGAAGGTCAAAGACATCGTCCAGAAGACGTTTGACGCGATCATCAAGACCCTTGTTGAAGATTCTGAGCACCGCATCGAGCTGAGAAACTTTGGTGTCTTTGAAGTCAAGAAACGTGCCGCCCGCAAGGCCCGCAATCCGCGCACTGGTGATCAGGTTTTCGTCGGCTCGAAGTTTGTCGTGACATTCAAGCCGGGCAAAGAGATGGAAGAAAAAGTACGCGAACTCGAGCGAGCTGAAGACGAACGCGTCATGCGAACCCCAGCGTTTGCTGGCCATACTGCGGAACCTACCTCCTTTACCAATCATGCCCCGGCAATCAGTCATACTCCGTCAACCAATCATGTTCCCGCGACTGAGCCTGCCCATAGTCCTTATGAAGGCAATGGTTCGTCTGCTCCCGTGACCTCAAACAGCTATGTTCCATCAGCTTCTTAATCGATTGATCGGGGCAGGTAACGCGGTTTTGCCTTAAGCGTAAGTGAATTAATAATTTGCGAAGGCGAACCCCTGGTCAGGGGTTCGCCTTTTTTGCTGCGCGATCGAGGGAATGCTGTTGACTCATCCTCAATTGCAGTCAGAAGCTGCGTCGGAAAGTGGCTGCGTGACGGGGGATCACCTCAAAATTCGGAAAATCGTTACAGATTGCCTCATCTGTACTATCGCTGCTACCGATAAACACAGTGACCAGACTTCTTCGAGGTTTGGTTGGTCGGAGTAGAACCGTCACGGAAGACGCCCGCTCCCATGTCCCGCCTCACTTTCCCATCCCTTGTTCACTTCCCGGCGACTGCGAGTTCTTCGCGGTGACCGGCAGACATCTGTCTGCAGCAAGAGCGTGAGCTCATCGGGTTAACTTCAACGACGTAAGAGGACTCACGGAGGAGATCATGCGACGTTTCATCCTAGCGACTGTGTTATTTGCTGTCGCCTCGACGCAGGTGGGCTGTTTTGTTCCCATCTGGTCCAGCAATTCTGACACCCGTGCCCGTCAGTTGATCTATACGTCAGAAGGCTACCGCCACATTCCCGAAATCTGGGAACGGATGTGGGGTCTGGAACTGCCTGACCTGGCGACCCCTTACCGGACACACGGCGGCGTGATTTAATTCGCGGCTGTCGATCGATGGCTCGATCGCCCTGGAGCCTTGTCTAGGGCTGACTGCAGACTCGCAGGCCGATTCGGCGCGAGTATTGCGGGATCATCTGCTTTCCTGTGAGACGAATGGATAACGGTCGCCCGCGTGCGGAGTTGCCGACCATTCTGTTAGCCGTTAGCATGCAATCTCTGGACGTTCCTTGAGAACGGTTCCACCCGTTGGCCTTTGCCCAGATTGCCTGCTCACGTGAATCCGCTTGCTGTCTCACTCAACCGACTTCAATTGAAGAACCCGGTTCTGGTTGCTTCCGGAACATTTGGCTATGCCCGGGAAATGGCTCCTTATCTCGACCTGTCGGGCCTGGGTGGAATTATCCCCAAGACGGTCACGCAGCAGCCTCGTATTGGCAATGCTCCCCAAAGAACGGTCGAGACCTCTTCGGGCATGCTCAACAGCATCGGGCTAGATAATGATGGGCTTGAGACCTTCATCGAAAAACATCTCCCCTATCTGACATCGCTGGGGACTGCGGTCATCGTCAATATCGCGGGCAAGACGATTGAAGAGTTTGTCCAGATGACGGAGCGGTTGGCTCCCCTGTCTGGGATTGCTGCCCTTGAACTCAACATCTCCTGTCCGAACGTCACGGGCGGTGTCGACTATGGCACGAATCCCGAGATGGCGTTCGAACTGACTCAGAAAGTCATGGCGGTCAGTCCTCACCCAATCATTATCAAACTGACTCCCAACGTCACCGATGTGACGGCGATTGCCAAAGCAGTCGCGGATGGTGGGGCGGATGCTGTTTCTCTCATCAATACCGTCCAAGGGATGGCGATTGACTGGAAGAGACGCAAGCCGATTCTCGGAAACGTCATCGGCGGTTTGAGTGGGCCTGCGATCAAGCCAGTTGCGTTGCGATGCGTGCATCAGGTGGCTCAGAAGGTGAATATCCCGATCATTGGCATCGGCGGGATCACGACCTTTGATGACATGATGGAGTTCTTCGTTGCAGGAGCGTCTGCGATCCAGGTCGGAACGACGAACTTCTTTAAGCCCGGCCAGTCACAAAACCTGTTGCAGGAACTCAAGGCCTACGTGGAGCACACGAACCTTCCTTCGATCACGAGTCTCATTAAGACATTGGAACTGCCGACGGTGAAGAAGTGTTGAGAGAGGTGAGTGAGAGAACAATTGCCTAAAGTCAAAATGATATTGGAAACGTTCTCTTG
>SXPC01000209.1 GCA_005778225.1 Planctomyces sp.
ATGGCTCCTGGGATCCCGAATCTGGAAAACACAGCATTTACAGTAATTGTTATTCGTCCGCGCTGGCGATCCTTGCTCTCACCCCGCCGTACCAGCTTCTCCCGATCTATCAGAGATAGATGACAGGCCATCGCGGAAGTCCATTTTTTGCATTTTCAGCATCCGCATTCTTAGCGAAAGCGCGAAGCATCATATTCGGGCGTGGCTCCGCTTTGAGTGCAGACGAAGGCAGCCAGTTCGCAGGCTGCTTTGGCGATTTCCTGTAGTGGCTTTCCATCAAGCAGGCCAATGACGAGCGCAGCCGTGAACGAATCACCTGCTCCGACGGTGTCTTTGATCTTCACTTCGACGCCTGCCTGCTCGACAACCTCGTTGGGGCTGACGAGCATCGCCCCCGATTGGCCACGTGTGAGTGCGATCAGACGGAGTTTGAAGCGGTGGCAGAGTTCCTTCATCTGGTCGACGGGAGCCCCTTGAACGCCGACGATCTCAGCGACGATGGGTAACTCGTCGTCGTTAAGCTTGAAGACGTTCGCCAGTTCGAGAGAGCGGAGGATGACTTCGTTGGAGTAAAACGGTGGGCGGATGTTGATGTCGTAGACCTTGATACGGTCAGACGGGACGTGAGCGAGAAACTCCTGGATGGTTCTGCCTGACTCGAAGCTACGCTGGCAGAGGGTGCCAAAGCAAACACCGTGCAGTGAGGCTGCGAGTTCTTTGAGTTCGTCTCGCCATTCCAGATGATCCCAGGCGCAGTTGTCTTCGAAGCGATAAGAAGCATGGCCGCGGTCATCGAGAGTGACGTGAACACGTCCGGTTGGATACTGGTTGATCTGAACGAATTCTGGCGACATCCCGACGCTTTTAAGCTTCTCAAGGGCCTTTTCGCCCAGTTCGTCTCGTCCAACGGCACTGACGGTGACTGCTTTTGCTCCGAGTTGGCCTGCATGGTAAGCGAAATTCGCTGGGGCGCCGCCGAACTTCGCCTCGTCGGGGAACAGATCCCATAGGACTTCTCCAAGTCCGATGATCATAAGTTGTGTTCCTGGCTGGCTCATGTTGTCTCCTCCTGCTTTTTCGCTGCCATCCACCAAGGTTTGCGAATGACTGACTCATAATAAGTTCGAGATGTGTCAATTCATCGACCTTAACACGCTTCTCCACCTGATTGAAGCCAATTCACAGACGGATTGCAGTCGGCTACAGTTCTAAAGAACGTTGTGAGAAATGAGGGGATCCATGAACGGGAGTTGATGCCAGGAGTGTCGCAAGTCGCGTCAGATAAGACAGAGTTTCTCCATGGGCTGACTTCTCCTCAATCCTCACGAAATCTTTCAAATTTCAAATTGAATTGCTCAAGGGAAATGTCATGATGATACGCACACGATGAGAAATCGCGACGGCTTTCGGACTGACCGACCTGTTGTGACTCACGTGGATCAGCAGTCGATTCCTTTGGAGTCGCTCTTTCATCAATCGGGCTGATCTCACACGAATCATTCGCTCGCTAACCGAGCAAGAGTCAAAAGCGGGAACTTCGGAGGCCTGCAGCGACTGGATGATGAGGGTGCTTAAGGGGAGACAGATTCTGTAGAGAATCCCTTCTCAAAGGTACTCCGGCGACACGATGAATATCGCCATAATCTCTCCGATCCCCTGATCCGCTTCCATCAGCAGACTTTGAAATGTCTTGCCCAAGGAAGGCCCTGATTTCTGGGAAAGATATTTCGCCACCTGACATTTTCCGGCTGAGCCGTAAAATGGTGATAGCAACAGGTGTTTGGCAGGGACCTGATTCGTTCAACTCCTCTCAAACGCTTTGATGCATCACAGCCGACATGGAGCATGTCGAGGCAGGTCACCTGTTCGATTTCAGTTCAACGGGCAGGTTGATAGCTGCAGTGTTTCGGATTAAGCCAACTCCTTGAAAGGACTTACCAAAGACAAGCAAACATCAGTTTTCACTGATGGCACGTGATGTGCAAAATGTTTTTGGGTGTCCGCTAGTGCGTACTGTTTCCCTGACAGATGCGTGGTCGAGTCGGATGATCCGAAACTGATTCAGATCGTCATCATTTACGGAGAGATACATGATGCACACCACTGAACTGACGCCCGATTCGCAGACTTCCATTCTCGAAAACCTTACCCAACCCGTTTTTACAACCCCCGATTCAACCGCAAAAACTATGAACACCGCCGTGTCTTCTCAGGCACTCTCGTCAACTTCCGTTCCATCAAACAGCACCCGCGCCAGCCGCTCAATGGCGCATCCACTTGCACACAAGTGTATTCCAGATGAAAGTCCAGCGACTTTCGTCTATCAGGAACTGTCTCAGCCATGGCCTTGGCTGCAGCCAGCGACTTACACCCGAGTTCTGGCCAAGCTCAACACGAAGGTTCGCAGCCTTGTCGCATTTGTCGGGCTGATGTAACCGACATTGATTTCGCCAACGGATAACGAATCGAGCCTGGAGTGTTTCAACTCTGGGCTCGGCAAGCCCTGCTGATATGGGTATTATTGACAGGATTCTCATTGCGCAAGGTCGCGCACCCTGCGCTTAGACGCGGCTCTTTTGCCGTGCTTTTTCTATCCAAGGCTTACGCCACATGGACTCTCATCGTCCTGCCCGCCAGACTGCGGTTCGCGGTCTGCTGATTGCTTTGACTGTTGTCATTACTGTGTCGCTGACATTCGTCCTTGGGCGAATTGTGACGCTGGATGGGTTTGGCGTTCTTGACGCTGCGTTTCTGGCGCTGTTTGCGATCCTGACGGTGTGGATTTCGTTCAATTCGATGATGGCTGTGCTGGGAGTGTTATCCCTGTGGCGTCGTGAGTTATCGGGAAAAGCCGGTGTCATTTCTGCAACAAGATTTGAAAATCTTTCAGAGACAGGCCATGGCAATTTCAAGACCGCTGTCCTGATCCCGATCTACAACGAGGATGTGAACCGCGTCTATGCGGGCTCGTTGGCGATGAGAAAATCGCTGCAGAGTCTCTTCAACCGTCTGCCTGCGATGCAGATCGATTTCTTTATTCTCAGCGATACAACGAATCCCGATGTGTGGGCGCTGGAAGAACTGGCGTTTGTCAGTCAGAACCCACAAGTCGCGACACTCCCGCCGATTTTCTATCGTCACCGTTTGAAGAACATCAATCGAAAGGTCGGAAACATTCAGGAGTTTTGTGAGCGCTGGGGAAGTGCTTACAAATACATGGTTGTTCTCGATGCCGACAGCCTGATGGGGCCCGAGACGATTCTCGAGATGATCCATCGGATTGACGCCGATCCGAAAATTGGCTTGCTGCAGACTCCGCCCTCACCGGTGAATTCGACGTCGCTGTTTTCACGGATGCAGCAGTTCGCCTGTTCGGTTTATGGACCGGGCTGTACTCACGGCTTGAACCTGTGGGCCGGAACATCCGGGAACTACTGGGGGCACAACGCGATCATTCGTACGGAAGCCTTCCTGAAGACCTGCGGCCTACCGGAACTGCCTGGTTACGCACCGTTTGGGGGCGGAATCATGAGTCACGACTTCGTCGAGGCTGCATTCCTGCGCAAAGGTGGCTGGAAGGTTGTGCTCGCTGATGACCTGGGACAAAGCTATGAAGAGCTGCCTTGTACGCTGACAGCCTATCTGCAGCGCGATCAGCGCTGGTGTCAGGGGAATATGCAGCACATCAACTTCCTGGCACACACGCGTCTGTTGCCAATGAGCCGGTTTCACCTGACGGCTGGTATCATGTCGTTCCTGGCGTCGCCGCTGTGGGGACTGTTCATGGTGCTGGGGATCGTTCAATACGTCTTTCTGCACCGAGACGAGATGGTCCACACGCCCGGCATCCACGTCATGCGAGATTCGCTGGCGGTGTTTGGCGTGACCTTGGGGATGATCTTTCTGCCGAAGGTCTTGACGATGGTACGCGTGTTGAGCAGCAATCGACTGTCGCATCAGCATGGTGGTCGTATTCGATTTGTGTTGAGCGTTTTGAGTGAATGGGTGATCTCGGTCTTTACTGCTCCGATCATGCTGTACTTCCATTCGACGTTCGTTGTTTCGAACATCTTCGGTCGTAAGGTGAGCTGGAATGCTCAGAAGCGTGGCGACGATGCTTTGGAATGGAACGATGCGATCGTGACTTACGCCCCGCTGATGTTCCTTGGAATTATCGCGGGCACGGCGATTCGACTGCTCGATTATCACATGTTCCTGTGGTTCTCGCCTGTCCTGGCGGGATTGGTGTTTGCGATTCCTTCGGCGTACATTCTCAGTAGCACGGGAATCGGTAAGAGGCTGCGTCAGTGGAAGATCTTTACGATTCCAGAAGAGTTGAATCCCCCCTCTGTCTTGAAGCTGCAGCATCAGTATCTGGATGACGTTCTGACCTCGACAGGTGAGGCGGCGCTCGATGCATTCGAGCTAATCATCAAGAACCGGCAGGCGTATACGCGTCACCAGATTGCTCTTTCGTCTTCCAATCAGAGCGAACTGAATTCGATGAAGGCGCAGAAAATCTCCGAGCATGACATGATGCTCTGGAAGGCCCGCATCATCAGCAATCACATGCTCGATTTCACAGCCGCGGAGCGGAAGCTGATTTTGTGTCACCAGGAAGTCCTGCAGCAGTTGCACTTCTACTATCTGAAGAAGCGGTATCAGTCGAAGTTTAATGAGTCATAGGATGCTGTCTGGATACCGAGGCGGATGGGGAAATCGTGCTGCGATAGCTGCTAGTTGTTGACCGAACCAAAGTCGCAAGCGCCGGGAAGTTGATGTCATTGATTCAAGTTTGGATCAGGCGCTAACCGGAACAGCTAGGTGTGAGCCTCACTCAGCACAGGCTGAGGTGGGGTGCTGCGAGAAGCGGGGCTCGTCTGGCGAGGAACTGGTGGCTTCACGGCGCGATCCACGACCCACTGGATGGCAAAGTAGAAGACAGGTGTCAGGAAGATTCCGAACGCGGTCACGCCGATCATGCCTGCGAAGACTGCGGTTCCCAGGGCACGTCGCATCTCAGCGCCTGCCCCTTCAGCAACCAGCAGCGGTGCAACGCCAAGGATGAACGCAATCGATGTCATGATGATCGGGCGCAGACGTAACTGGCATGCGACCAGAGTTGCTTCCCAGGCGGTCTGGCCTTCTTCTCGTTTCTGCTTGGCATACTCCACGATCAGAATCGCGTTCTTACAGGCCAGTCCGATCAACACGACGAAGCCGATCTGGGTGAAGATGTTCATGTCGAGCTTGGCGATCAGTACTCCTGAGAGTGCACACAAAAGACACATCGGAACGACAAGAATGACTGCGAGCGGCAATGCCCAGCTTTCGTACTGAGCAGCCAGGACCAGGAAGACGAGGATGACCGCGAGCAGGAAGACCCACATTGCCGTGTTGCCGGCCTGCAGTTGAAGCAGCGCGAGTTCGGTCCATTCGGTTCGCATATTCGGTGGCAGGTTTGTGTTGGCTGTTTGGGCCAGTTTCTCCAGCGCTTCACCGGAACTGCTGGTGGGCGACGCATCGGCGTTGACAGCTGCGGACTGATACATGTTGTATCGCATGATCAACGATGGGCCGCTGGATGGTTTCACACTCGCCAGCGAGCCGAGCGGCACCATTCCACCTGTGGAGCTTTTGACTTTCAGTTGTCCCATGGCTTCGGAGGCGTTGCGATAGGCCTCTCTGGCCTGGACGTTGACTTTCCATGTGCGACCGTAGAGGTTGAAATCGTTGACGTAATAAGGCCCCAGGCTGGCTTCGATTGTTGTGCGGATGTCGTCGATCGAGACACCGCGATCTTTGGCTTCCAGTCGATCGACGACCAGTTCCAGCCAGGGAACGTCGGCACGGAAACTCGATGAGACACGCTGCAAAGCTGGATCTTCAGATGCTTCTGCGACGACACGGTCCGCTGCTTCCTGCAGGTTGACAAGGTCCCCGGTTGCGCGATCTTCGATAATGATTTTAAAGCCACCTGCTGTTCCCAGCCCCTCGACAGGCGGAGCGCCGAAGACCGAGACAACCGCATCGGGGATTTCATTGCGCAGGCAATCCTGAATAGCGGCCGCGATCCCATCGGCAGATAACTCAGGAGAACGACGATGCTCGAAGGAATCGAGCATCAGGTACAGCGATCCAAAGTTCGGAGCGGAGGCGTTCTGCAGTAGAGACTGACCTGCGACGGCGATCGTCTCCTTCACCCCAGCGACTTTCTTCGCTGACTTCTCAACCATACCGACGACGTCAGCGGTTCGTTGCAAGGACGAGGCGTCAGGGAGTCTCAGATCGACCAGAAGGTAACCCTTGTCCTGAGAGGGGATGAAGCCGGTTGGTGTGCGATGAAAGGTTTCGTACGTGAGAAAGAGGAGTCCGCCGTAAGCGATGAGGACGATCGGCGTCACTCGAAGCATCAGGCCGACAGACTTCGTATAGATGTTTGTTCCAAAGTCGAAGAACTGATTGAACTTTCCGAACGTCCACCCGAAAACCGCATCGACGGGTCGACCAAGGATTCCGCCGACGATTGCTCCCAGGATGGCAGCAGTCGCGTACTGTCCCCATACCGGTACAGACTCGCCGGTCCAGGTCGCGATCTCTGCTGGCCAGGTTCGAAGAGCCAGAACTCCGGCCGTTGCTCCGATGACAACGTATGCGAACAGCGGCAGGACTTCCGCGCGTCGTCCTCGTTGTGGTTGCAAGAGAATTGCTGCCAGGGCAGGACTGAGCGTCAATGAGTTGAACGCGGACAATAACGTACTGACTGCGATCGTGATCGCGAATTGTCGGAAGAACTGCCCAGTGACGCCGCCGAGAAATGCACACGGGATAAAGACGGCTGATAGCACCAGTCCGACTGCAATGACAGGCCCACTCACTTCCGTCATCGCCCGCGAGGCAGCTTCTTTCGCTGGCATGCCGTGATCGACATGGTGCTGCACGGCTTCCACGACGACGATGGCATCATCGACGACGATCCCGATCGCGAGCACCAGTCCGA
>SXPC01000210.1 GCA_005778225.1 Planctomyces sp.
CTGATCTCACTTGACCGGAAAAAAGGTTTCATATACAAGTATTCTAGCACTGCGTTTTGCCCTGGAACGTGAATTATGAGTCAATCCGATCCGCGTGTCACACAAATTCTCAAGACCTGCATCTCCGGACGCTTGAGATGTCTGAATCGCGTTGTGACGAATATCTACGATGATGAACTTCGGCCGTTCCAGATTAAATCTAGCCAGCTCAATATCCTTGTCCTGGCAGCTGACCGTGGCAGGATGCTTCCTTCGGAAGTCGGAGAAATCCTTCAGATCGATGCGTCCACACTGAGCCGGAATCTCGACCGGATGCGCTCCCGTGGCTGGCTTGAGCCGGTACCTCAGGAAGACGCCCGCACACAGCCTTTCCGCGTCACCAAAGAAGGACGGTCATTGTTAAAAAAGATCTATCCGGCCTGGCTGCGCGCTCAACAAAAAGCAGAAAGCCTCCTCGGTGCTGATGGTGCAAAGGCACTTATCGAAGCAACCGGGAGGCTCATGTTGTCTGAATCGATCAAAGCTTAGCGAGGCTTTGCTTTGAGGTTTTCTTCTTTTTCTTCTTCTTTGAGTTCCTCCTCGGACGAACTCACTCCCGTGACCGGGCTATAAGATGGCGGATCGCTTGCGGGAAACGAGTCATCCAATGTCTCGTCGATTTCTGCTTCGCCCGGGACAGGATCGCCATGCGAGTCCTTTTTCTTAGACAAGCTGAAAAGAACTGGCGACATCAGGTCTTTCAAGACCTGGCTGAACGAGGACAATAACACGTGAGAAGAACCTGGTGTCGAAATCGTAAGCGCATTCATGTGACTCTCCTGACTGATAAAGTGTAGTCAGTCAATTCTTCATGCACACGCTGTGCCTGAATATCCAGCAGCAGCTTTTGGCGAAGAATTCTTCGTGTATTGCACGACTTAAGACCAGCTTGCTCGCCCGACCATCAGGATCAGGCCAGTCCCGTCAACTTTCTTGCTGTCCAAAAGACACCCAGCAGGACAACAATGGCACCTCCCCAGATCGGGTCCGCCCACAAACGATATCGCCGAACCAGCGGCTCGGGCTCGGGTAACTTCGCCAGTTCATCAATGACGGACTCGACATCGTCAATCTGGGCGACCTGACCGCGCGTAATTTCGGCGATCTCTTTCATGACGTCTTCTCGCGCCGGCTGTCCGATCTTTTCTTTATCAACACCCAGCACGGAGATCGATGTTTCCAGACGCGACCCATTTTCCAGACAGGTCGTGACGAGTTTATACTCGCCCCCTGCTTTCGGAGTGAACGTCCCGGTAAACAGTCCCCAGGCATCCTCTCCTGCTGTGACGAGTTTGACCGAGTCCACCGTTCCTGATGGATCTGTGATCTGCACGACGACCGTTCCCTCCTTGAGAGGCTCGCCCGTCGAACTCATCACGTTGGCATTCAGCGTGACCGTATCACCCGCATTCGGACGCTCGGGCGTGTAGAACAATCGCATCGCTTCGCCGGTCGACATATTCCGCTGATACGCCATCCAGCGGACAACCTGTCCCCAGAAGCGATAATGGTAAAGGTCTTCGACCCCTTCTCTCCAACGCCAGGCGCCGTCGGTCCCCATGAAGAGAACCTTTCCGGTTCCGGAGGGGCGAGTCACGATCAGCGGCACCCGGCCATCGGGTGTGGTCTCGGATTCGTGTGTCGCGAGAACCTGACTGCCAATCTTGGCCCGCTGAGTAGCGGCATACCACTGAAACCCGGGCAGGTTCGTCCAGACGTCTTCATTCTCGAGTTCTTCGGGTTCAAGTCGTGTTAACAATGACTTTCGTCCTGCTTCCGTCAGCGAGAAACGAGCAGGGATGACTGATCCAAACCCGCGAGGTGTCGCAGAGTCTGGCACGACGGGATAGAGATCTTCCAAAGCGGATGTCAGCAATGTCGCCTGCTTTCCGCGAAACCCTGGCAGGAAGACTAAACCACCTGCTTGACTGATGACAAGCTGCTTGAGGTTCTCGCAGTCCTGAGCCGTCAGTTGGCCGTTTTCAAGTCCAACATCACCCAGGAAGACAACGTCATAGTCGAACAGCTCCGACTCGTTGGGAAACTTCTCCAGATACCCGCGACCGCCACCGACCTCTTTCAGGTCAGGATGGAACAAAAGACATGCAATATCGACTCCGGGATCTCGCTCGAGCGCATTTCGCAGGTAGCGATACTCCCAGCGTGGATATGACTCGACAATCAGAACCTTCAGTGTCTCCTGGTTGATCGTGATCGGAAAGGAAATTTTGTTGTTTGATTTATTGATCTCTGCTTCATCCACTGGAATATCGATGCTCAGCGTGTACTCGCCGACTTTCTCGGGCTTCCAGTTCAGCGAATCCCGCAGTTGCCCCATGCCAGACACGCGGACATTCTTCTGAATGATTTCCCCCTGTGTCCCGTTCAGCGTGACATTGATATCCCGATCACGCGGCAGGTAACTGAGAATTCGAAACGGGATATTCAGTGTCTTGCCGACAACTCCAAACGTCGGCGCATCGACCGATGCCAGTTCGACATCAGGGAGACGATCAGGACTTCCGACAGTGACCGCATGAACTGGGACACCTTTCATCCTCAACTTCGTGGCAGACGTATGCGGTGCAGGACCGGTGTTCCAGTCGCCATCCGACATCAGCACGATCCCGCGCAGGAGCGGGAACTTTTGAGACACGTGATCGAGAGCGCCGCCGAGGTCCGATCCTTGTGAGGCATCTTTGAGTTCCGACGAAAACGGCTCGAACACCACTTCCATCTTCTCAGCCAGCGGAGCCCACTTGGGATCGAGTTGAGGTGTTGCCTCTTTTGAATCTGGTGTCTGTACCTCAGGTGCAGGTGGTGTCACGACTTTGTCCACGACTTCGCGACGTGTCTGTGCAGGGTTCGTCGGGTTCCTCGGATCGAGGACATCCTGCGTCTTCATCGACGAAGAGGTATCGTAGAGCACGACCAGCGTCGGTTTCTTGTCCGGGCGGATTTCCTCCAGGTACTCGGGCTGGTTCAGTGTGATCAGCGCCATTGCGATCAGTGTCAGACGCAAGCCTTCGAGCATGAGCATCTTGGTGGATCGTCCGCTGCGCGCGTAGCTGAGCCAGCTGCAATAAATCGCGATCAACATCACGACCAGCGAGATGACCAGAGTCGAGGTAGTCCAGAAAAACGTCATACGATTTATGTCAGACGGCAGGGCGTTCGGGGGTACGGACTTGTGGGAACTGCATGGAAACGGGGGCTTTATCGGGAATACAGAGGATGCATTCCACAACGAGGGCAATGACCATGATGATCAGAAAGAACCGCCAGACTTCACTGGCCAGTGCAAAGTTACTTCCCGCCTGATCGTCGATCAGCGTGAAATCCAGGCCTGACATCGATTCGTCCAACGTCTCCTTTGCGACGACCGAAAGATCATCTTCCGCAGACGGGCGAGTCAAGCCGACATAGCGATCGTCACTCTGATAAAGCCCTGCTTCATAGGGACGCTGAGACGGCATGACCGCCTCTGCGTAGGTATCGACTGGCTTCCAGTTTGTCATCGCGTCTTCGGTAATCGTTCCGCAGGTCAGACTGCGGGCGGCTTGCAGTGTGGCTGCCCCCTGGTCGAGTACGCGGTGCATCATGATGTAAAACACGATCCCGTTTCTCGCCAGTGTCGAATCCGCCAGACGCGGTAAGGTCGCGCAGGCGTATGCTGCCCCCTGATTGGTCGTGATGCGACTGACCAGCGGGATATTGCCATCCAGACTCGCCAACGTCACGGCCGACTTCACGTCATAGGGACAGTATCGATAGGCGGTAATGTCGCCGACTGGCAGGGGGGCATTGCTTTGTGTGTTGGCGAAAAGATCGTTTTCGATCTTCCAGTTCTTGATGTTCAGAGGAGCATTCGCATCGGTTTCTTCCCACTGCTTCCAGCTCAATCCCAGAACCGAAGAATCATCGGGAGAATCGGGCGGGAAGAAAAAGACGCTGCGCCCCATCGCGAGAAAACTTTCGATCTGCTGAGCCGTCTGGCCAGTCGGCAAGGGGCCCTGCCAGATGAGGCAGGCCGAGGCGTTAAAGTCGATGGCGGCCGCTTCACTCGGGCGAAGGACTTCGGTCGTAAAGCTGACGCCACGCTGCGAAGGTGTTTCCATCGCGAGCTTGATCAGGCTTCCAATGTCTGATGACTCTGCCACGATCGTCGTCTGACGGGCAGCTGGTTCCGAGTAAACGAAATGCGAAACATCATCAGTGATGTTCTGATCTCGGGGCAGCTCGACGTAACCCCATCCACGTGTTGACTCACGATCAAGTGGAATCGCCTGTCCTGCGATTAGCGTTCTCGCTCCAGTCAGTTCAATATCGATGGTCGACCTCGCCCCATTGATGACGAGATTAACCGGCACCTTGATCGAGTCATCACTCGACTTGGAACGCGTGACTTCCATATCGAGCCGGAGTTCTGAAGTCGTCGGCGTCAGAACCCGTTCGACTTTCGTCACACTGATTGCGAGATTGTTCTCGGGAATCGTCGGATAGGTCAGCAGGTAGAAACGGACACCCTGACGTTCCGCCAGCTGCGTCCGAATTGCCTCCCAGCGTCCGCTACTTGGCGACCAGTCATTATTCCGCAGGTCCGAGCAGATCCAGACATCCGTCCGACCCAGTTGATTGACAGTGATGTATTCGACAGCCGATTCGATCAGGGCAGGAATGTCTGCAGCTGTCGCGGTGGCGACTGTCTGAGGCAGATCGAGCAGGTTCTCTGCGGAATCGAGTTTCAGCGGCTTGGCGGTTGCGCTGTCAATGAGGATCAGTTCGGTGTTACGCCCCGAGGTGTTGACCATGTCAGCAACTTTTTGCAAAGACGTTAAACGCTTTGACGGGCTGCCTTGTGTGCTCTGCTGTTCCATGCTCGCAGAGCGGTCCAGAATGACAATGGTTGTCTCTGGTTGCGAACCGCCGCCGAAGAAGGACCAGCCTGTCGCCATCGGTCGACTCAAGGCAAACAGTAACCCTGCAACTGCCAGCATCCGCGCGATCAGGATGAAAATGTATTTGAGACGCGCCATCCCCTTGGCCATCCGTTTGGCCTGCAGCAGAAACATCGTCGCCGCCCAGGGGATCGTTTTATAACGCTGCTGATTGATCAGGTGGATCAATATCGGTAGCGCGATCAGCGGGAGAGCGAAGAGAATAAAGGGTTGGAGGAACGTCATAGGTGGTCAATTAGGACTTTCGTGCAAGGAGGAACCGCACGAGGACATCTGCGTAGTTCTCTTCCAGGTTGACTCGGTGATAGTCGACGCCAGATTCGCGCATCACCGTCTTGACCTGTTCGAGATACTTCTGGACCGCTTCGCGATACTGCCTGGCGATGGAAACTGGATCGATGAGCATCGGGGCGCCGCCTTCGAGATCGAGAAACCGCAGCGGTCGATCGAATTTGAATTCAACCTCCGTCGGGTCGAGCAGGTGAAACACGACGACATCATGCTTGCGAAATCGCAGGTGCTGAAAACAGCCCTTGAGAACTTCAGGATCCATCAGCAGATCGGAAAAAATGACCACGAGCGCCCGTTGTTGAATCTTCTCAGCCGCGTCATGCAATGCGACTGGCAGTCCTGACATTCCCTTGGCTTCCATCTTCCCAAGTTCATCAAGAATCAGCTTGAGGTGAGCTGCACTTCGCTTCGGCGAAATCTCTTTCTCGAAGTTCTCACCCGCACAATACAAGCCGACCGAATCCCCTTGTCCCGATGCGACATAGGCGAGTGTCCCTGCCAGCCGACGGGCATAATCCAGGCGAGACTTCCCGGCTTCAGTCGAGGCATTCACGCCGTATTTCATCGATCCGCTGATATCGACAACCAGACACATTCGCAGGTTGGTATCGGCTTCGAATTCTTTGATGTAGTAGCGGTCACTGCGTCCCCAGGCGCGCCAGTCGAGTCGACGGGTATCGTCCCCGGGGACGTACTTACGATATTCGGCAAATTCCAGACTTGAGCCACGCGTCGGACTGCGGTGTCGCCCGGTCACGTTACCGACCATCGGCATGCGCGCATCAAGCGCCAGGCTCGACAGACGGGAGACGACTCGGGGATCGATAAAGTCACGCATGGAAAATCACACTCATGGATCAGTAGCACAGACATTCCTGTCTGTGAGATTTCGAATCAGAGCCGCGACCGAAAGGGAGCGCACGTTAGCGGTACTGATCCGCAGAGGCCAGTTCTTCCACGAGTCGATTAACGACATCAATACTGCGGATGCCTTCCGACTCGGCATTGAAGTTCGTCAGAACGCGGTGTGCCAGCACTGGGCCTGCAACTTCCATAATGTCTTCCAGACGAGCCATGTAACTACCCGTGAGCGCCGCCCGCGCTTTTGCCCCCAGAATCAGATACTGCACAGCACGAGGACCTGCTCCCCAGGAAACAAGTGGCTTCAGCCATGCGGGGGTTTCTTTCAGCTGTGGTCGGGTTCGACGAACCAGATCCACTGCGAATTCATAGATGTGCTGAGGCACTGGCACGCGGCGTACCAGACTCTGGAACCGTATGACGTCTTCGCCGTGGATAATGTGTTCGAGTTGAGGGATCGCGCCTCCGGTTGTCGAACGGGCGATCTGGATTTCATCGTCACGCGTCGGGTAGTCGACATGAATCAGGAACATGAACCGGTCGAGCTGAGCTTCGGGGA
>SXPC01000211.1 GCA_005778225.1 Planctomyces sp.
GACCCGTTTCTGGATGACACGCTTGGTCGCTTGAAGCTGACGAAAACGGGGCTCGCGGCTCGTGATCGACTGATTTATCAGACAGCGATCACGAAAGGACTCCCTGTGGTCGTGTCTATGGCGGGTGGATATGCCCGGAATGTTCTCGATACGGTCGAAATTCACTTTCAGTCGATCGCACAGGGAGCTGAAATGCTGCTCGGTTGCCCGCAAAAAACTTTCCCGGACTCGCTGAACCTGACCAGTGCAACGCTTTCCCGTTAGAATAAAGCCATGAGCAACGAACCTGAACAGTCTCCCATTACGCCTTCCCCCTCTCCTGCAGAACGCCCCTCTTTGCGCATCTCGGGTCGGAGCATTGTCTGGGTGGGTGTTATTCTCGCGGTCGCGATCAGTCTGGTCGTTGCCTATACCCGCTCGAAGCTGGGGCCCGATAAACAGAACGTCTTTGTACGCGGGCTGTTTGACCTCGTGGGTGAATACGCCAAACTGCACGATGGGAAATGGCCACGCTCGTGGGACGATCTGAAGACCGTACCCATCGAAGGAAAGTGGTATTACCCGCTCGATTTCGAGAAGGCCCAGGAGACGGTCGACATCGATTTCGCTGCCGATCCGGAGGTGATCGCTCGACAGATGCCGAACCAGTTCACAGCGATTAAAGCGAAAAAGCCGGTTCTGGATTATCGATCGGATCCGCGCGTGAGCATTCTCATCGAAACAATCAGGCGGGAACTGGAAGAACAGAAAACCAAGCCAAAACCGGAGAATTAGCGGGCTTTGAGAATCGGCTGATCGATCTTCGTAGCTTTTTCTGGAGGCAAAGGGAAGCGGTGACTGCTGAGAACGCGTTCCCACCAGTTGGCGTGACGCAGGCAAGGATCATCAAGATCGATTGTGCGTTCTTTGCCGCGACGTGTGCGAACGACGATCTGTGAATCATCGATCATGTGATCGACGACCCAGTACTTTTCGACGCAATAGGTGTAATTATCGCCGTGAGGAGAGGGGTAAACCTTCGACGCGCGGGGCGTGGGATGGGATGACTGCTTGGTCACCTTGTAAACGACAAAATCCCCTGGTTTATAGCCAACGTCGGTTTTCATGAACCTGTTTCACCCCAATAAGTTACGCCCTGAATTCTAAAATGAGTGAGAGCAAATTGCTTGCCTGAAGACAATCAACAATGAATCTTAGAGTAATTTCGACCAGAGGGAAGCCGTGATCTTGACTCCAAAACCATTCTTCAGCGAATCTTAAGACAATCTTCGATATCTGGGGAGATCACTTTTCCACATTAAGATGTCAGTTTTGACAGTTCTGTCGAAAATTCTTGTTGCTAATAATTTGACCACATTGCCCGCCTAAAGGTTCCCATGTCACTTTCTGGTTTGGTTAAAGTCCTGAAAAAGTCTGCAGCATCAGTCACTGTTGCGGTGCTGGCGATTCTTAGTGTTTGCGATCTGGCTGTGGCTCACCCCGGTCATGGCGATCCGACGGTCACCAACCCGGCGGTTCACTACCTGACTGATCCGTTTCACATTGGTCAATGGCTCGTGCTGTTCCTCGTCGTCGGGATCACATTGCGACATGTCCGGAAAACACAATTGTCTCAGTATCAACGCCCGATTGACCGAACCATCGAAAACTGATGGCTGTCACGCTCATCGCTGCGGGACGGCTCGGCTGCGTTGGTCGAACGGCTCGTCGATGGGAAGGAGCCGGATGCGCTCCTTTTCAGTCGCGGCTCTGAGGAAGCGGGAACATCATGTCTGCGAGTTCGAAGTCAACTGTTGAAGAGATTCGTGCCCGATTCGATGCGGATGTCGAGCGATTTTCTCAGTTGGAAACCGGCCAGGTGGCCGCAATGGATTCGGCTTACTGCCTGCAGTTGATGGCAGATGCCTGCGGTGCTCTCCATCCGCAGGCGACTTCGCTGCTGGATCTTGGTTGCGGAGCGGGGAATTATTCGCTGAAAGTGCTGGAGGCGATTCCGACGCTGCGCGAGATTCATCTGGTCGATTTGAGCGGACCAATGCTGACGCGGGCTCAAGAGCGACTCCAGCAGGCGACGGCGGCGATGTCGTTTCTTTATCAGACGGACATGCGCGAGCTGGAGTTCGAGGAGGCTGTCTTTGACCTGATTGTCACGTCTGCTGCTCTCCATCATTTGCGAGAAGAGCACGAATGGGTCTTGATGTTTGAAAAGCTTTTCCGCTGGCTGAAGCCGGGCGGGGCGGTGTGGATTTACGACCTGCTGGCCGAGGACTCCCCCGAACTGGAAGCGTTGAACCGCAAGCGTTACAGCGACTATCTCGTCGGGCTCAAAGGAGAGGCGTACCGGGATCAGGTCTTTGCGTACATCGAAAAAGAAGATACGCCGAGGTCGCTGGAGTTCCAGGTCGGGCTGCTCCAGCGAGTTGGGTTCGGACGGGTCCACATTCTGCACCGCAATGCCTGTTTCGGGATGTTTGGGGCAGTGAAGTAGGGTCCGCTGTGCGGACCGTTCTTGCGTGTGAGTTGCGAGCAGAAAATGAATAATTGCTGGCCGCTCCGAAGTTTCGTCCACTGTTGCGAGTCGATTGACGGTCCGCACAGCGGACCCTACAGGGTTGGCGGAGTGGATGGTGTTTGGGTTTTCAGGGAGTCGCGGATTTCTCGCAGGAGGAGGATCTCTTCGGGAGGCTGGACGGGGGAGTCTTTTTTCGTGTTGTCGGTGCGCAGGAAGCGGTTGATCGCTTTGATGAAGATGAAGAGGGCGATCGCTGTGATCGTAAACGCGAAGATGGCTTGAAGAAACAAGCCGTACTTGATTTCGACGGCATCGAGAGCGGGTTGACCATTTTCGATCTTCGGCACTGGCAGCGGGAGGCTCAGTCCGCTGAAGTCGACGCCGCCGACGAGCCAGCCGATGGGTGGGGTGATGATGTTGTCGACGAAGGTCTTCACGATCGCGCTGAAGGAGGCTCCGATGACGACCCCGACAGCCAGGTCGATGACGTTGCCTCGCATGGCGAATTCTTTGAACTCATTGATCAGCTTCATGGTGATGGTTCCTCAGGTGAAGGGGATGTGATCGGGAACTGGGAGGTGGATGTTCGTTTTATAATCAGGAATGAAGGAAGGATGAAGAGAGAAAATGAGTGAGCACAACTGGTGCGGTTTGAAGACTCACCTGCACCCAACTTCAAAATCTAGATGGACCAGTCGAAGCCGAGGTCGAGGGCGGGGGCGGAGTGGGTCAGGGCGCCGACGCTGATGCGGTCGACACCGGTCTGGGCGATGCCCTGGACGGTCTTGAGATTGACGCCGCCGGAGGCTTCGAGAAGGAGACCAGGAGCGAACTGATCTCGCATGGTGATGGCCTGGCGGAGTTCGTCGAGGGTCATGTTGTCGAGCAGGACAATTTCGGGTCTGGCTTGCAGGACATCTGCGAGCTGGGTCTGCGTATCGACTTCGACCTCGATCTTCATGCCGGGTTGGCGTCGTCGGGCTTCGTGAATGGCATCGGCCAATGTGCCGGTGGGGTTTTGTTGACGCCAGCCTGCGAGGTGATTGTCTTTGATGAGGATTCCATCGTAGAGGCCCATGCGGTGATTCGTTCCGCCGCCGCAGCGGACAGCGTATTTGGCGAGCGTGCGGTAGGCGGGGAGCGTTTTGCGGGTATCGAGAAGGACGGCTTTGGTCCCTTTGACCAGGTCGACGTATTGGGAGGTGACAGTGGCGATACCGCTGAGGTGGATCAGGAAGTTGAGGATGGTTCGCTCTGCAACGAGGAGTAAGCCCAGAGGTCCTCGGAGAGACACGATGACATCGCCGGGTGTGATGACATCACCATCGTGTTTGAAAACGGTCATGTCGGCATCGGCGTTGAGTGCATCAAGCACGAGTTTGACGACAGGGAGACCGGCGAGGCGTCCATGAGCGCGCGAACCGATCGTGACCTTGGCCATCGTCTCGGGGGCAATGAGAGAAGTTGTTGTCGGGTCGGGCTGACCGTGGAGGTCTTCCTGCAAGGCTCGATCGATCAGCCATCGTGCATCGGAAAGTTCCCCATCAGACCACGTTAATTGACTCGTCATTGATGCCTCGACATTTTACCCGAAAGACTTCGCGACATGGTTATCGACCAGTCGCGAGTTGCGTCACAAATTTGTTATGCTGGCGTGTCATTATTTTTTACCGAAAGCGACAGGACACAAGCGTATGATCATCGGCGTTCCCCGTGAAGTCAAAACAGACGAATACCGCGTTGCCATGCTGCCCGTTGGCGTTGAAGAGCTGATTGCAGCCGGGCACCAGGTCTTGATTGAACGGGGGGCGGGGCTGGGGAGCGGGATCAGCGATGACCAGTATGCTGTTCTGAAAGCAGAGATCGTCGGCAGTGCAGAAGAGCTGTTTGCTCAAGCTGATCTGATCGTCAAAGTCAAAGAGCCACAGCCGGAGGAAATCCCCCTGCTCCGTCCGGGACAGATCCTGTTTACGTATTGTCACTTCGCTGCGTCGGAATCGTTGACGAAAGCCGTCGTCGAAACGGGCTGTACGGCGATTGCGTATGAAATGGTCCGCGATCCGCAAGGTCGCCTGCCGCTGCTGACGCCGATGAGCGAAGTTGCGGGGCGGATGAGTATTCAGGAAGGGGCGAAGTTCCTCGAGCGACCACAGGAAGGACGCGGGATTCTGCTCGGCGGCGTTCCTGGTGTTTCACCGGCTCACATTACGATCCTGGGTGGTGGGATCGTCGGGAAGAATGCGGCTCAGATTGCAGCGGGGTTTCAGGCGGACGTCTGTATTCTCGATGTGAATGTTGAACGTCTGCGTTATCTCGAAGACATCATGCCTCCGAATGTGAACACGCTCTTCTCAGACAAGCACAACATTCGCGAGCAGTTACAACGGGCGGACCTCGTCATCGGCGCGGTTCTGATTCCTGGCGCAAAGGCTCCGCGTCTCGTGATGGCGGATGATCTGAAACGAATGAAGCCAGGCGCGGTCATCGTCGACGTCGCGATCGATCAGGGGGGCTGCGTTGAGACGAGTCGTCCGACGACGCACTCCAAGCCGACGTATCTGGTCGATGGAGTTCTTCACTACTGCGTGGCCAATATGCCGGGTGCGGTGGGGCGGACGAGCACGTATGCGTTGTGCAACGTCACCTTCCCTTATGTCTACCGGCTGGCTAACATGGGACTCTCGGGCGCAACGGCAGCCGATCCTGGCTTTGCGACTGCAGTCAGCGTTCATGGCGGCAAGCTGACTTGCGCTGCGGCGGGATCTGCGCTCAAGATGCCGGTGACCGCATATAAGCCTTAATTTATCAGGAGACATCCCGATGCGTCGTTGTCTGATGATGTGCTCTCTGCTGTTGGCTCTTGCTACGACGATTCCCGCCGGTGAGCCGGTGAAGGAGTCGGTGGAAGTTGTGCTCGGGCCGAAGCGCTACCGCGAAGGCGACGTCGTCAAGATTACGGACGTGACCTCGACATCACCACGATTGGAGCCGGGAGACACCGTTCGAGTCAAAGGGCTAGTCACCCTCGACAGCCAGGAAGCCGCGACGCTAAGCCTCTATCTGACGCAGACCAAATCCGGCGGATCAACGCCAACGGATCGCAAGCAGCTTCTTGAGGTTAAGAAAGGGCAAACGGAGTTTGACCTGGAGATCACAATCCGCCATACGGGCGTGCTTCACCTGACCATGTATGAGAAAGGTGGAAGCCCAATCGGCGGCGTCTACTTTGGGACGGAAGCGCAGATGAAGCCGATCGAACGCTGGACGCTCAGTCATTATCGCTGACGAGATCATGTCGCGCGAGCAGTCAACGTGACGGTTGGGACTTCGCTATGACAACGATTCCTGCTGGCGTTTAGTTCCGATTGCTGAGCCAGCGCGCTGAAATGAGACGAATTCCTGGCGAATGGGCTTGGAACACAAGTTGCGTCATAAGAACTCGACGATCACATACCGTGATCGAGGAGGACGATGTCATGCGTTTCATTCCCACACAAGTTCATGCGATCGCCGACTATCTCGGTGCTGCTTTATTGATTCTCGGGCCATTCTTCGTGTTATCGACGAGTAGCTGGGGGCTATGGATCCCGGTCTTTGCGGGCACCGTGATTTTGTTGCAGAGCCTGTTTACAAAATTTGAACTGAGCTTCGGCAAGATCATTCCGATGAATGTTCACCTGATGACCGACTTTGTACTCGGATTCCTGCTACTTGTCAGCCCCTGGATGTTCTCGTTTTCGCGCGAAATGTTCCTGCCACACGTAGTTGTCGGGATTGGCCTGATGGGGGCTGCCATCTTCACCAAAACCCACGAACCTGATCACACGTTCTCATCGCCAAAAGCCACGATGCGTTAACAATTCTCACGACGCATCCGCGTCTGCGTGGATTCGCTCTAGTCACATGGACAGGACTATTTTACCAGGACATCTGACGTCATCGACTGCCGTGCGTTGAGGGACTTATGGGTTTCCTCGATGCCAAGAACTTTTGAAAAGGATTGACGATGACTTACCAAACCTCACGCATCTCAACTGCTGGCGTCCAACCAAGTGAACGCGAAGAAGGCTACCTGACGAAGATGATCGAGCGTCAAACGACCAAGATTCCTTCGGATGCTTTCCTCTGGGCAGCAGGTGCTTCGATTGTCGGGGCATTGGCCTTGAAAGCAGCCAGCGATCACAGAAATGCGCAGTTTGTCGGGCAGTGGGCTCCGACGTTCCTTCTACTTGGACTTTATAACAAACTGGTGAAGCTGCAGGGATCTGAATAATTCTCAGACGACGGGACAGAATCGACGCCTCACGGAAAGCAATTTCCGCGAGGCGTTTTTTTTGTTGATGGGCCGTCCGGGAGGAAGAGGCGATTCTCGAAAGAATCCACAACTGACCTGACAACCTTTCCTCGCGGAAAGTCAATTTCCTAAGCAGTAACAGTAGTTTTTATGCACCTGCAAAATCGCATCAACGCTTGTCGACATATTTCTTGATATTGTCAAAATCTGTTGTCAGACTGGGGTTCACAAAGGTGAATTTTGATGAATCCTTGAAAGATTTCCTGCTCGTTGCGGGATATCTCTACCAGGGATTTCGAATCCAGTTCAACTCTGCACATTCTGTCGAGAATGCGCAGGGGCAAGGCCTTGTCCATGGATCAGACCATTCATCCGGCGGTCGAGCCTGATTTGGATCGCGACTCGCAGGCAGAGACTTTGGCGGGACTGTCCGGCGATTCATCGGAATCCGCGTTTCTGGGGATCTTCCTGAAGTACCAGGGGCAATTGTATTCGTATATCTGTGCCCTGACGCCTGCCCTGGATACGGCGGACGAGGTGTTTCAGCGTGTGTCCTTAGCGTTGTGGAGAAAGAAAGATACCTACGACACGAGCAAACCGTTTCTGTACTGGGCGATGGGCTTTGCCAAGACGGAAGTTCGAAAGATCCTGGGAGAACTTCAAAGGCAGCCGATGGTCCTGACTCCGGAAGCGATTGAGTGTATTGACCGACACTTTGAGACATCCGATGCAACAGCCATGCGGGTGGAAGCGCTCGATCACTGTTTGAAAAAACTTCCCCCTCGTCAGCAGTCGCTGGTTCGTCTGTGTTACTCCGGTTCGCGAAAAATCCAGGATATCGCGTTGTCCATGAATCAGTCGCCGAATTCCGTTTATCTGCAACTCAAGCGGATTCGCGAAGCACTTTATGAGTGCATCATGACTCGCGTCAAAGAAACGTCTTCCCATTAATCAACTCTCAATTTCCAACTCGTACAGGAATTCTGCATTTGTCATCTTCTGGTCAACATCTTGACGAATCACTGAGACAACTTGTCGATGAGGTGATCCAGGGCCATGCAACGGTTGAGCAGTATCACGAACTCAGCTGCCGTATTGTCAGTGACCAAGAGGCGTGTCAGTTTTACGTGACCTCGGCTGCGATCCATGCCAGGCTGGGGCGTATTTATTCTTTGGAGACAACGTGCTGTCCTGATACCGAAACCACATTCCCCAAGCCACGTGAGGAGAAATCTCATCACTGGACCAAGATGATGTCCGGCAGCATTCTGGCGATCATGCTTTCGGTGGGGCTTATCTCCCTTTTCTCGATTCTGCCAGGTCCGGCAGTGCCTGCTGGGGTCAAACGTATCGGGTTTTACGAGGTCGTCAGCAGTCACTGTCCATCCTCGGACAGTCAGGTGACTCCAGACAGGACGAAACAGATCGCGGTTTATGCCGGGGACCGGTTGAGCTTTGCTTGTCAGACAACTCGGTTCACCTGTGCGAACGGTGTCGTGATGACACTGACAGGCCCGGCTGAACTGAAGTTGGAAAGTCTTGAGTCGTGTCGATTGTTCGAGGGGAAAATTGTTGTCCATGTTCCCAAGGGCGCGGAAGGTTTTCGCGTGAAGACAGCTCGGTCGGAAGTGATCGACTATGGGACAGACTTTGGCATCAGCGTCAATGACCAGGGAGAATCCAAAGTTGCTGTCTTTAACGGGGAAGTGGGCGTGGGCTCGCTGAGCACCGGTGATCAGACGCAGTTACTGACTGGCCAGGGCGTTACTGTGAATCGCGAAGGACATCTGGATCGTCTGGTCATGATCGATTCCTCGACGTTCTCCGAGGAGAACAATCTGCGGGTTTCGCCACTGATCACCAATGTGGAAGACAATATCCGCCGATCGGAAGTCCTGAATTACTATCGCATTGTCAGCGGCGCGATGCTGGAAGATCAGCAGATTTATGTTGATCGCGTTCACGAATTCAATGGGATCGATCAGCGAGGCGTGCCAGAGTACTTGCGTGGTGGCGAACTTCTGATGACTTTCAATGATGATAAAGTCACGGGAGATTTCACCATGAAAGTGACACTGGCTCAACCTGCGGATCTCTATCTGCTTTACGATACCCGGCTGGAAACGCCGGTCTGGCTGGCTGAGAACTTCATGCAGCTTGATGACCGGATTGGAGTTGATGAGCAGACCCGAACGACCGGACCGGAGCGTCTAGGTGTTGGTGCTGGTGTGTCGGTCGATAACGTCATGTCCGTCTGGAAGCGACGTATCCCTCAGGCTGGCAGCGTGACGCTTGGTCACAACGGGATGGCGTTTGAGAAGCGGAATCTCATGTACTCAGTGATTGCGGTCCCCATCGAGGGAGTCACATCGAGTTCGGCCGGTGAAATACCTAAAGAGTCGTCGTCTTTTGCGGATCCTGCGACTCAGAACTGACTGCTTTCTGCTGAAGCTTTCTTGCTAACTGCTTCAATACTCTAAAGCCTGCACGGTCTTTGACTCGTGGAAAGTTGTTTCCGAGATACGACTGCTGGCCTTTCTGTCGTTGTCTGGCCAAATGTTGTCACAACGATTTTTGAAATCTGAGATCCTGCTCATTTTTCAAAAAATTCGCGACAGAAAAAGAGACATCAAAGAGATCTTATGCAACCAGAGTCTTGGTTACGTGTCACTCTGGCATCCCATTTCAACCAGGCTGTTCATTTCTTTGGTCAACTTTTCATCATTCACCACATCCCGTCGATTTCGAGGTCTGAAAAGGAGCATCCCATGCCGCGTGTCCGTGGATTTACTTTGATTGAACTATTAGTTGTTATCGCCATTATTGCCACTCTTGTTGCTATTCTTCTTCCTGCCGTCCAACAGGCCAGAGAGGCTGCTCGTCGGAGTACGTGCAAAAACAATCTGAAGCAGTTTGGTATCGCGCTCCACAATTATCACGACACTTACAACGTCCTGCCTCCCCGTCAAAGCGGTTGGGGAACTGGAACAAATGGCTCGGGAGTCGGAGCAGCCCAGCGAGGGTCATCTGGACTTTGGAGTGCGCACATTTTTCTGATGCCCTTTATGGAACAAGGCGCCGCTTACGATGCCATCATGTCTCTGCGAACAGATCGCATGAAGCCATTTGATCCGTTCTTCGTTTCGGGATCACACACCAACAGCGCAGGTGCGACGACTCAAATGTCGTCTCCGGGCAGCCCACTTTATAACTGTCCTTCTGACGGAACGCAGGCCGACCCTGTCCGTCCCGAACGAACAACGGTCGGGTCGCTGAACAGCTACTACTATTCGGCCGGCGACAGCTACGCTGCTGGCTGGACTTATCTGACGACAGCAGCGGCGGCAGGCGGACCTTACAATCTGACGGCACAGCCGACTCGTGGCATGTTCGGTGCCTTGCTTTGCTATCGGTTTGCAGACGTTCAGGATGGCTTGAGCAATACGATTGCCATGGGTGAACGGGAACGGGCCAATGCACCGCTGCGAGCCAAGGGGCTTGTCTATCCGTTGACCCCTTTCAATAATCCGGCGCAATGTGCTGCTTCGTATAATCGCGCTGCACGTGAATTTGTTGGAGACTGTTATGCTGCCGCCGCTGGAACTGGCGATAGTCAGCCAGGGTTCCGAGGGCTTGCAGGGAATGCGTTCTTCGCAGCCGTTTCGACGACACTTCCGCCGAACTCGGCGAGCTGTCTTGATTCCACAACGGTCTACAGTGGGAATCACCACTATGGCAATGTTGTCAACAGCATCTCCAGCTCTCACAAGGGAGGAGCACAGGTCCTGATGGGTGATGGGGCCGTTCGATTTGTCAGTGAGAATATCGACGCGGGCAATCAGGCGGCCAATCTTCCTGCACCCGATTCATCGTCCGAGACTCCTTATGGGGTCTGGGGACGTCTTGGAACTCGAAGTGGCGGTGAAGTGGTTGGTGACTTTTAAGGCGTCTTCCAACCTTGTCTGAGTTGCAACAGATGTCGACGGGCGAGCCTCAACAGTTCGCCCCGACTGCCTGCGAACCAGACTGATGGACGAACCAGATCCGTTCTACCTGTTCGCCCTCCCACGAATTCATCCTACAGGAGATTAACGTGAATCCTCTCTCCCGCGGGCTCCTCTCGCTTTTCCTGGTGATCCTGGCTGGCTGTTCGAGCTCCGATAAATCGAAAGCAGGCCGTCCCAAAACAGTTCCTGCCTCCGGGGTTGTCACACTAGACGGTGAACCACTGGGGGGTGCGCAAATCGTCCTCGTGCCGGATGGCGGGCAGCATAGCGCATCGGCCATGTCAAACGAAGATGGGACATTTGAGTTGATGACGTTCAACCCCGATCCGGGGGTCGTCCCAGGTTCGTATAAAGTCATGATCACGAAATCAATGACACCGGCACCTTTTGAAGGACCGGACGGACTTGTTTCGCTTCCCGGAAAGCTCCTCACACCGAAGAAGTATGCTGATCCGAATAAGTCGGGCCTGTCGGCGCAGATACCTGATGATGAAAAGGGCCAGCGAGCGTTGCTGTTTGAGCTGAAGTCGAAGTGATTCTGGACCCCGGGAGCAAAAATCATTCTCAATCACAGCAGCGAGAGCAGTCCTCATTGGAGACTGCTCTCGTTTTCTTTATTGCAGGTATGCACCGCAGGATTCGCGGACGATCAGTCGTGCGGGGAGAGAGTAGCTGCGTGGAGGAAGGTCGCGATCTTCGAGGAGGTCGAGCATCGCGCGGAACGCGACGGCGGCAATTTCCCGGCAGGGCTGGTGCATGGTCGTCAGGGGGACGGAGAGGAGTGAGGCGTACTTGACGTCATCGAAGCCGACGATGGCAAGGTCCTGAGGGATGCGAATTTCTGCTTTGTGAGCCGACTTGATGAGCTCCGCAGCAATTTGATCGTTGGCGCAGAGGACAGCTTCGACGGGGGAACGTCCTCGCAATTTTTGCAGCAGCTTGGGATCACTGGCATCGTGTTCGAGGACAAAGTCAGAGATCGAGCAGAATGACTTGTTGGTAATAGCGGTGAAGGCTCCGGCGATGCGCAAGGTCACCGTGGGTGCGGCGTTTGGATTGGTCAGAAACTTAATGCGTTTGTAGCCGAGCTTGAGCAGGTGAGCAGCGAGCTGGTACCCGCCAGCGAAGTTGTCGACGCCGACGAGGTCGTACTCACTGCGGGTTGGAAACGGATGAAGATCTCGATCGAGGAGGACGACGCAGATACCTGCCTGCCGCAGACGATCGGCGAGCCTGACGTTGAGTTCATCGCGGTTATCGAGGCGTTCGAACGGTGCAAAGAAGACGCCATTGACCTTTCGCTGGATGTATTGTTCGCAGAGCGCTTCTGCTGCATCTTTGCCGGCGATGCGGGAGGAAGCGTCGTCATCGCCGTTTCCCCAGAGCAGGCCGAAGTCGTGGACGCGGGCCAGACGGGCCAGGTCGCCACAGATCAGCTCGAAGATTTCGGTCCCGCCGAGTTCGGGGACGAGGAGGCCGAGTTGTCGCTGGTTCTTGAGGGTGCTGCGCCCTTTGCGTAGATAGCTGCCTGAGCCTGCACGCCGCTCAATCAGCCCCTGGTCTTGAAGTTCACGCAGAGCGCGAGCGACAGTTGGACGTGAGACGCGGAATCTCTCCACCAGTTGAGCTTCGCTGGGGAGACGCCCTGAGGCCTTGTATTTGCCAGCCGAGAGTTCTTCGAGAAGGGTCTGTGAAATCTGATGATGTTTGGATGTGTTGCTCATTGGATCTGTCAGTGTCTGGATGATGACTTGTCATGACAGGAAATTTTACAGGCCGTGGACTTCCTGTCTATACCAAGCACTCTTACAAGGGTAGACTTCGACAAGACGCTCGTCCTGGTCGGAAGATCGATTTGACTCGGTATTTACCGACACATGGCTGACTTGAAAGGGTATTGAAATGACAAGAATGAACACCTATCGAAATTTGACAGGTTCTCGCACCCGTCAGTATCTGCTTGCCAGTGATTTCGATCAGACGTTGAGCTTTAATGACTCTGGATTCGTGCTCAGCGAATTGCTGGGATGCCAGGGCTTTGAAGAGAAAGTCGCAGGGCTCGCGAAGTCGCATCTCGTGCAGCAGGGTGGCGAACTGACCTACCTGCTGCTGCATGATCCGGAGTATCGTTGTGTTCGACGAGAGCATCTGCGCGAGGTTGGCAAACACATTCGCCTGAAGGCCAACATTACTGCCTTGATTGATGTTCTCGAATCGGGACTCGATGGCCACTCGTTTACGTTCTGCGTCATCTCGGCTGCTCCCCAGGAAGTCATTGAATCGGCGCTGGAAGGAATTGTTTCGCCGGATCGGATTTTTGGAACTCGCTTCAATTATCATCCCGAGACAGGTGAGATCATGTCCGTCGCCAAGCTGTCAGCTGGCTACGGAAAGGTGGCCGTTCTCGATGAGATTCAGAAGTCGATGGGCCTCACGCCGGATCGAATCGTGTATGTCGGGGATGGAAGTTCTGATGTCCATGTGATGTTGCATGTCAATCGCAGAGATGGCTTCACGATTGCGGTGTCGGAGAATGAACACATTGCTCCGATTGCGCAGCGAACCGTCCTGGGTGACGATGCCCTGATCGTGCTTATTCCGATTCTCGAAGAAGTTCTCGGCTGGCGTGAACGCAGTCGCATCCGACACTTCTTCGATGATCACGGACTCGACTTGCAGGGGTGGGATACCACTCGTGTCGATCTTCTGACGATTCGAGCCGTTACCCCGGTCCTGGAACCTGCCAGCATCTAGTCTGTTTTCTCAAACCCCGCTTTCGAGCCCCTCTCATGAACTCCCGCGTTGTTGCCTATTCTCGTCCCCGCTCATTCCGACTGGTTGCCGGCAACCTGCGCGGAGCCATGTGGGCGGTGCGGTCGCTGTTCTTCCTCAATGGGTTCATGTTTGCCAGCTGGGCGACGCGGATTCCGGCGTTTCGAGACACCTATCAACTCGACAATGCTCAACTAGGGATCGCGTTGATTGGCATCGCGTTCGGGGCATTGATCTCGATGCCGATGGCGGGCTGGCTCTGCGAAAAGTACGGCAGCAACCGCATCTGTACAGTCAGCGCGATTCTTTATTTGTTGAGCCTGGTGTCAATTGCCTTCGCGCCGAATCTAATTGTCCTTGGTGTCCTGCTGATTTCTTTTGGCGTGGGGCATGGACTGCTGGATGTTGCGATGAACCTGCAGGTGGTCGAGATCGAAGACCGACTCAAGAAGACTGTGATGTCGACCTTTCATGCTCTGTGGAGTGTGGGAGGACTCGCGGGGGCGATTACGGGAGTACTGCTGACCGCGGCTGACTTCACGATGCAAAGGCATTTCATCGTGACATCCCTGGGAATTGGACTTCTCGTCTGGGTGATCCGACCGTTTCTGCTACCACCACGAAAGCATTCCACTGGAGACGCCCAGACGGTATCTCATGGGCTGTCGTTTCGCTTCACCAAGAAGACGATGGCGCTGGGAGTCGTCGCGTTTTGTGTCATGCTCTGTGAAGGGGCGATGGCGGACTGGAGTGCGGTCTTTCTCCACGATGTTCTCGGTGCCGATGAGATTCTCTCTGCGGTCGCGTATGCCATCTTTGCTCTCACGATGGCGAGCGGGCGGTTTGCGGGTGATGCTCTCGTCGAACGCTGGGGATCGGCGAAGCAGGTTTACTTTAGCGCGGTGCTGGCCGTGGCTGGGCTGCTGTGTGTGACAGTCTCAAATCACCCTGCCCTGGCGCTGTTTGGTTTTGGCATGGTCGGTGCGGGACTGGCGACGATTGTTCCCATTGTCTTCAGCGTTTCCGGGAAGCTGAGCGGGATCCCTGCGGGGGTTGCCTTGGGGTCAGTGTCGACGGTGGGCTACCTCGGCTTCCTGCTTGGGCCGCCGGCGATTGGATTTATCTCGCAGTGGCTGCATCTGAGGGTGGCGTTTGGATTGCTGATCGTCCTCACGGTGGTCGTTGTCTTCTTAGCCCAGATCGTCAAGCCTGACAACACGAGCACCGAGCAATCATGTCGATGAGGGAGCGATCTCGATTTCTTTGACGCGTTCGACATCGCGAATTGGCGGCAGGCCGAAATCGGTCATAGCCTCAATCGCCCCTCCTCTGCCGGGAGTGCGTTATTAATGACGATCGCTCTAATTGCTGTTCTCTTTGGTCGCCTTCCAGCGATGTTTCAGAGAGAATGATTGAAGACGATCTTTCATCTCCATACGGTAAACAAGCTCATGGACACCACCACCGCCGACATCATCATCAAACGTTGTGGCTCTCAGCCGTCTCGCAAAGGTCCCGAGGAATACTTCACGGGGCAGGTTCGTATCGACCCGTTATTCGAAACGCCTGCCCCCGCAACTGGCGTTGGCGCTCATGTGACTTTCGAGCCCGGTGCGCGCACGGCCTGGCATACGCACCCGCTC
>SXPC01000212.1 GCA_005778225.1 Planctomyces sp.
AACTACCCGTTCTGCACCATCGAGCCAAACGTCGGGATCGTCGAAGTTCCCGATGCGCGATTGCACGAAATCACCAAATACATCCCGCCACAAAAAGTCATCCCAGCCGTCCTCAAGCTCGTCGACATCGCCGGCATCGTCCGCGGTGCTTCCGAAGGAGAAGGCCTCGGCAACAAGTTCCTGACTCACATCCGCGAAGTCGACACGATCCTCCACGTCGTCCGTTGCTTCGAAAACAACGACATCATCCACGTCGACGGCGGCGTCGACCCCATCCGCGATATCGAAACCATCGATACCGAACTGATGCTCGCCGACCTCCAGTCGGTCGAACAATCGAAATCCAAAGCCGAACGCGCCGCCCGCACCGGCAACGCCGAAGCCAAGAAACGCTTCGCCATCCTCGAACAATGCTTCACATGTCTCGACGCCGGCAAGCCGATCCGCACACTCTCCTTCCCAGACCCGGAAGATCAGAAGATCCTCCAGGGCTTCCAGTTCCTGACTGCCAAGACCGTCCTCTTCCTGGCCAACGTCGATGACAACGACGTCAACGGCACCGGCCCCCTCGTCCAGAAAGTCCGCGACCACGCCGCCGCCAACGGCTGCAACGTCGTCCCGGTTTGTGCAGCCATCGAGTCCGAACTCTCCGTCGTCGAAAACCCGGACGAACGAGCCGAGATGCTCTCGATGATGGGCCTGGAAGAACCTGCCCTCGCCGTCGTCGCCCGCGCCGCCTACAAAGCCCTCGGCTATCACAGCTACTTCACCGCTGGCGAAAAAGAAGTCCGCGCCTGGACGATCCCCATCGGTGCCACCGCCCCTCAAGCCGCTGGCGTCATCCACCCCGACTTCGAAAAAGCCTTCATCCGCGTCGAAGTCTACTCCCTCGAAGACCTGAAGACCTACAAAACCGAAAAAGCCATCCGCGAAGCCGGCAAACTCCGAGTCGAAGGCAAAACCTACGTCATGAAAGACGGCGACATCTGCCACTTCCTGACCAGCGCTTAACTCCGAAGGGCGAGCGGGGGGTGTAAACCCCCTGTCCCTTGTGCTACTGCCGCCACGAGCAACACGAGTAAGCGAAACCGCTCCTACCGATACTCTGCCTTGTGTGCTACCCACACTACTAGATCGCCACTTCTAAAACGGTGCGTTATTCCTGTTTGATCAGAACGAAGAGAATTGACCACAGAGGCACAGAGGTCACGGAGAAGAGGAGATCGATGTTGTGTTTTCTCTTCCAGTCTCTGTGTCCTCCGTGCCTCTGTGGTTCAATTTTTCCTCTTCTGAACGCAACAAATGAAGCGTCGTCGTTTACTACAAAATCCACCAGTCCACCCACCAGTTGATCAAATCCCGAAACCACGGAATCGACGTCAGCAACAACAACGGCTCATAAAATAGCGCCACCCACGGGCTGCCACTCAGATATTTACTCTGATACCACGTCCAGAACATCGGCCCGATCGACAGCGTGTAAAAAACAAAGAACACCGCGAAGACTTTAATTCGCAGCAGGATGGCTCGTCGAAACCATCCTTTTGGCTTGGGTTGCTTTTCAGCGTTTGAAGCAGTCGTTTCGCTGACCTGTGGCTCGGTGCTGGATGAACTCATTCCTCGACGTTACTCCAATCAACCGACAACGTCAAACTCTTTCAGCCCGTCCAACATCCCCTCACGCAACCAGGATCCGATTACACCGATCACACCAGCACCGACCGAATCACCCCCAGCACATTCTGACTCGCCGTGCAGTGACTCAGCGATTTCATTCGTGTCGACATCGTCCCTCGCAAGATCTCATTCCCCAGCAGTCGGTCCATCTGCCGCGCCAGATGGACCGCCGTCAGCGCAGGCGTCCTCTGCTGCTCGACCACAAACGCCGCCCCCGATTTTTCAAAGTGACGGGCATTGATCACCTGATGATTCCGCCGACTCCGCGGAATCGGCACAATGATCGCAGGCAACCCCAGGCAAGACAGCTCCGCCAGCGTCGTCGCCCCCGCGCGCGTCACCACGACGCTCGCCTCCCGATACGCAGCACCCATCTCGTCAATATAATCGACCACCTCCGGCACCATCCCAGCCGCTTCGCAAACACTCGTCAACCGCGGAATCATCTCACGTTTCTGATGCCCCACCTGATGATGCAACCGCCACCGCGGCTCACTCCCGCTCCCCGTCAACTTGAGCAATTCCAGCGCCGCTTCCATCGCTTCATTCACATGCTGAGCTCCCTGACTTCCCCCCAGCACGAGCAGCGTCTTGAGCCCAGCTTCGCGATGCGTCGGGAACAGTGACAGATCCGAAATCTCCTGTCGCAACGGATTCCCCGTGACAACGCACTTCGCATGATGCCGGAAGTACGATGCCGTCTCATCAAACGACACACACACCCGACTCACCATCCGCCACAAAATCTGATTGGCCCACCCCGGAATCACATTCTGCTCCAGCAACACCGTCGGAATCATCTGCTGCGAAGCCGCATACACAAACGGCAGACTCGCACTCCCCCCCAGCCCGACCACACAACTCGGCCTTGTCTCCTCCAGAAGCGTGTTCGCCGACGCCATCGCATCCTTCCACCCCAGCCACAATCCCGGCAGCCCACCACTCAGCTCAAAGTTCCACGGCGGACACTCCCTCTGCGACACCTGATGTGAGTCAAGAATCGCCTTTTCAATCGCCCGCCCCGACTGCACGATCGTCGTAGAAAACACCCGCTCCCGCATCGCGCGTTCCGCGACCGCCAGCGCCGGCATCAAATGCCCACCAGTACCGCCGCCCGTCATCAAAACTCGCGGAAGTTCACTCATGCCGCCAGTCGCTCCGTGACGTCTTCGTCATCAACGACTTCAGCAGGTTCCTGAGTCTTCATCGCCCGACCACAACCATAAATCAACCCGCACGCCATCAACGTCACGACAAGATTACTCCCCCCGTAACTCAACAGCGGATGCGAAATCCCCTTCGGCGGCACGAGCGCCGTCACAACCGCCGTATTGATCAACGCCTGCATTACAATCTGACACAACAGCGTGAATCCCAGCACAAACGCAAATCGATCCTCTTTCGCCCGCTGAAGCATCGACAGCCCGGTCACAAAGAAAATCACCCACAAAATGGGAATACACAACGTCACGAGCAGCCCCAGTTCTTCCCCAATGACCGCAAAGACAAAGTCGTTATTCGCTTCCGGCAGAAAGCTCAGCTTCTGCGTCCCACGCCCCAGCCCGACACCCCACAACCCTCCCGAACCCAGCGTGATCAACGACTGCTTCAGCTGATACGGCGCGTTCGAAATATCCTGAATCGCATCAAAGAACCCGGTGATCCGCTTCATCTGATAAGGCTTCAGAATCAACCCAAGCCCCACCAGCGGCAACATCGCCAGCCCACCAAACAGAAACAATCTGACACTCCACCCCCAGACGATCAAAGCAATCACGCCCCCTGTCGCCACGAAGAGCGCTGTCCCCAAGTCCGGCTCCATCACAATCAACATCATCGGTAGACCAATCGTCCCGCCCACCACAACGGCCGACGACTTCCACGACAGCAGGCTCCTCCACTCCCCCCATTTGGCTTCTGGCACTTTCCCCAACAACCAGCACAGCGCCATCGGCAACGTAATCTTGAGCAGCTCCGACGGTTGAAACGACACTCCGCCAAAGCGAAACCACCGACGAGCCCCATTCACGGAAGCGCCAAACGGCGGTATCAACACCAACAGAATCAACACAACGCTCGCAACGAACAGAGCAGGGGCAGCACGCTTCCACACAATGACCGGCATCTTCGCACAGATCATCGCCACCACAACACCCGCAATCAGAAACGTGATCTGCTTAAGAATGAACGTCTCATCCACTTGCCCGGTCCGCGTCGTCAGACTGGCCGAGTAGACCATCAGCAATCCAAGCCCGGACAAAAACGCAATGACGCAGACATAGACCAACGACAACGTGGCGTCCGTCGCCTCCGCATCGAGCTGCTTACTGTCCGTCTCTGGCGTCGTAGTCGTCATCGCTGAACGATCATCCATGATCGGGGGAGGGCGATTCGCAGGCTCACAAGCAGCCCGACTTTTCACACGTACCTTAGCAACCCCACCCCATCGAAGGAAGCCGAATCACCGAGCGCCTACTCTCTGTCCCTTCTCCCCGGGGAAGCAAGGAGCCCGCTCGCCGAGAAGGCGAGATGAAGGGCGACGCGGTAGTCTTCTCAGGAAAAGTGGCCGAGTCGAACCTCAGGTTTGCAACTCAAAACAGTCGAGGTCGGATGAGGGATCTCTGCGAATTGATTAACGCCACACTCCAAAAGTAGGGTGCCGGTGAGTCTTCGAACCGCACCAATTGTGCACCCAATCGCCATCTCCCCTACGGTTCTCTCACCACCGCAACCTTCACCCCCGAACCCGCCTCCAGCACAAAACTCCCATTACACGCAGGCAACAACCACGTCTGCCCCAGTTCCACCTCCCGACTGAACTCACCCGACTGCATCACCCCCGCCCCTTCGAGCACCATCAACACCAGGCATTCCTCATGCGAAATTTGCAGCGTCCCCTCGCTGAACTCGTAAATGTCTACCTGAAAATAAGGCGACACAATCGTCTGCAAAGGCTCACTGGCCGCATCACGATCTTCCTGACGAGCAGCACGCGGATCAAAACTCTCATCCAAAGTCATCACCGCCAGCGCATCATCGACGTGCAACTGACGTGGCTGGCCATTCTGATCCACACAACCCCAGTCATACAGCCGAAACGTCAAATCACTCGGCTGCTGAATCTCCGCAATCACCAGCCCCTGTCCGATCGCATGGACAGTCCCAGCAGGAATGTAAAATCCATCCCCCTTCTTGGCAGGATAAGCTTTCAGCAGTTCCGCCAGCCGATTTTCACTGACCGCGGCTCGAATCTGATCAGCCGTCGTTCCTGGCTGAAACCCGACATAAACAACGCTCCCCTGCTCCGCATCGAGCACGAACCAGCATTCCGTCTTCCCCGTCTCACTCGGGTGATAAACCTTGGCCTGCTCGTCATTGGGGTGGACTTGAACAGACAGATCCTGCTGGCAGTCCAGAAACTTGATTAAAAACGGAAACTGCTTATCAGCAGAGGCAGCGCCGCCATAAATCTGCTCGGCATTGGCCTGAATCAGTTCGCGGATCGTCTGCCCGGCTGTCGGACCGAATGCAATTTTTGACTGCTGATCATGACGATCAACAATTTCCCAGCTCTCGCCATAAACATCATTGGCAGCAGGCAGTTGCTTTCCGAGCTTCGTCGCTAAGCGATCCCCGCCCCAGCGTCGAGATTGAATAATCGGTGCAAAAAGAACGGGTTCCATGGCAACGCTGGTTTCGACCTTCATGAGTCTTCTCTCGGCGAAATACTGTCTAGTGAGCACATCCTGAAACCGCGATCTTCACACCTGTGCGAACCATTTTCAACGCCAACTTTGCCTAACTCGCCAGGTTTTCACAACTCGCGCAACCCATCAACCGATAATAACATATGACTGAAAATGGAGCTCAATATGACCAACCTGACAAACCCTCACTTGAAACCCTTTCTCGGACTTCTCATGACCTGCTGCAAGGTCTACACCCGCATCTATAAAACCCACGACGGCAGAGCCTTCGCCGGTCACTGTCCCCGCTGCGCCAGGCCCGTCCGAGTTGACATCGTCTCTGAAGGCGGAATGTCCGGCCGCTTCTTCAAAGCCGGCCCCTGAACACACGCTTGTCACTACCCACCTTGATCTTGTGTCAATTCCCAACCCGCGTTACCATCCCGCCGCGCCACGTAGCTGCACACCCCCCACGAAACGGATTTCAAGGGCAACATCTCCACCATGGAATACACGATCCGATCGATCGGCAAGAACTGCGCCGGCTCAGGAGAACCCCTGAAGCCCGGCACACGCTGCCGCTCGGTCCTGGTCGAACGCAACGGAGAAGTCGTCCGACTCGATTTCGCTGACTCATATCAGGGCGATCTCCCCCCTGACATCATCGGCTCCTGGATCACCGTGATCCCCGAAGCAACTCGCAAATCGCCAACGCAACTTGATGTCGAATCCTGCTTCGATTCGTTCACCCAGCTCTGCGAAAACCCCAACATCGTCCAGCAGAAAATGGCTTACGTCCTGTCCCTTCTGCTGCTCAAAAAACACCGACTGATCCTGATCGATGCCCGTCGCGAAGAAGACCATGAAGTCCTCCAGGTCGAAGGCTCCCTCGGCGAAGGTCCATTCGATGTCCGCAATTTTCAACTGCCCGACGAAGAGATCGCTGCCCTCCAGCAGCAACTCATTGAGTCCGATGAATTTTCCGTTCACGCCGTCGAGTAACTGTATGAGATCACACGAGAAAATGAGCGACCTCATGAAAAACGAAACACGCCTCACATCGAGCTGCTTCGTGATCGCCACTCGCCGGTACCTGGGCGTTATGATCATCGCCACCATGGCGACGCTGACCGGCTGCGAATGGACCCGCTCCGCGCTCACCAGCAATTCGAACTTCCTCCGCGGCCAACAACAGGCCCTCGGCCCCGAGGCGGAACTCCCCGAAATCGTCGAACACCTCAACCGCCCCTGCTACCAGGTCAAAGGCTGGCGTTCCACTGATGCCAGCGTCCACATCTCCGGCATCCCCGTCTCTCTCAAGGCTATGATCGCTGTCGAAGAGCCCAAGAACGCCCGCCTCGTCGTCGCCAACCCTCTCGGCCAGCACGAATTCCAGGCTGGCTCCAACCCCGTCGGCGTTTGGTCATGGGAAAAACGTGACGAACAAAAACGCATCATCACCGTCAGCCATGAAGAAGTCCCGCAGATGATTCTCGAAAGCGGACTTCCATTCTCTCCTGACTGGCTGCTGCAGATCGTCGGCCTCACCCCCTACGATGCAACCAACCTGAAACTCGAACGCAATTCAGCCGATCCCAACAACGTCAAACTGATCGAGATGGTCAACAACAACGGCGTCTACATGAAGAAGGTCACGACCGTCGACCTGCAGAAAGGCGTCGTCACAGGACACGATCTTTACGACCCCCGTGGCACCTGGCTCGTCTCCGCCCGCATCAGCGATTACCGCAAAACCGATGTCGAAGGCATCGTCATGCCCGTCCAATACGAGCTCCGCATTCCCAACGCCAAACAAGGCATGACCATCAAACTGGCAACCCTCGAAGTCAATCCGGACTTCACCGACAACTCACTATGGGCCATTCCAAACATCGGAGAATGCCAAGTCGTCGCCCTCCACCCACGCGGCAGCTCATTCCCACCCGTCCCATCACGACTCTCGCGCGACAACCTGAACGACGGCCTCTACCAGCAGCAACAACTCGCCTGGGAATACGATCTCACCGATCCACAAAACCCCAAAACCAAACAACACGTCATCAGCCACGGCCAACAAGACACAAACCCAGTTCGCACAGCCGAAGGCGGAGCAGGAGTCGCCCAGTTCGATCTCCTCTCCCAAGACGCAGCCGCGACCCAACCATGGCAGCAAAACCAGCCCCCTGCATCCATGCCACCACAAACCAGCGTCCAGCCAACAGCAGGTCACTCAGACGGTTTTGAATGGGCTCGCTGAATCGCAGCGAAGATCGATTCCCATGTCGCTGTCTGAGCAACGACATCTACAACCAATCCCGCTTCCCGCGCTGCTCCCGCCGTAATCTCGCTGATCGCAGCTATCTTCGGCCGCATTCGCTGTGATGTTTTTACCAGCTCCGCATAACGACGCGCAATCGCCGGGCTGCTCAAACCGACCCAATGCAACTGCTCCGCTTCAATCAGCTTGGTCGCGTCGTCACTCATCGTCTCTGCATCAACATGCTCATAGACGACAATCTCATACACGTCCCGCCCCGCATCTCGCAGCTGAGTCGTTAGCACTTCGCGCCCACGATTTGCCCGTGCCCATAACACAATATCCCCCTCAGTCGTCTTCTCGAGCAGCTCCTTGACTAGCCCTTCCGAAGAATACTCATCCGGCACGATATCCGCTCTCAGGTGATACTTTGCCAGCGTCTCCGCCGTCGATGCTCCAATACAGGCAATCTGCACATCCCACAACGCACGCAGATCCAGCCCCATCTCCCACAGCCGATTGACTACCGCCTCCACACCATTGGCGCTCGTAAACACCAGCCAGTCCACATCCCCCAGATGCGCCAGCGCCGCATCAACGCTCGACCAATCCTCCGGAGGCTTGATCTCAATCAACGGCATCAACACAGGATTCGCCCCCAGATCCAGCAGCTGCTCAATCTGCGGCTCAACCTGGTGCAGCGAACGCGTCACACCGATATTCAGCCCAAACAAAGGCTTCGTCTCAAACCAGTCAATCACCTTCCTCTTCGCGACACACTCCCCGATGATCGTCAACGACGGCGGCGGCAGCTTCGCCTCCTCCACCAGCCCCACTATCGTCCCCAGCGTTCCTTCCACCGTCCTCTGCAACGGCTGGCTCGCCCGACTGATCACCGCCACCGGCGTCGTCGTAGCTTTCCCCGCATCGATCAATCTCTTCACGAGATCCCCAAACCGATGCAGCCCCATATAAACGACAATCGTCCCCTCGAAGTTCGCCAGCAATTGATCATCAATACTGCGAGTCGTTTTCGTCGGATCCTCATGCCCCGTAATGAACATCAACTGAGAGGCCATCTCCCGATGCGTCAGCGAAATCCCCGCATACTCCGCAGCCGCGGTCGCCGACGTAATCCCTGGCACCACTTCAAACGAAATCCCCGCCCGCGCCAGCGCCTCCGCCTCTTCACCACCTCGCCCAAAGATGAACGGATCGCCCCCCTTCAGACGCACCACCGTCTTGCCAGCCTGAGCTTCTTCAATCAACCGACGATTGATCTCTTCCTGGTGAACCGTCGTCTCACCAGGCCGCTTGATCCGAGCCGTCTTCTCGGTCACTCCCCTCGTCCAGCGCAACACCAGCGGATTGACCAGCCCATCATAGAGCACCAGATCCGCCACCATCAGGCACTGCATGCCACGATACGTAATCAAGCGCGGATCCCCAGGCCCCGCACCCACCAGATAGACTTTTCCCAACCCCGATTCAGACATAGCGCAATCAGTTTACGTGTGCATTTGACGTCAATATGATCATCAATCATAAAACAAACCACACCATCTTCACATCGACACGATCACAACTTTCCTATGACTTCTCCCACCTCACCAGAATCCCAGTCCGACGAATCCCTCGCCCGGGAAATCATCCGCCCTTACCTCGAAAAGAAATTCGGCGAAAGCAACTTCGTCTCCATCGACACCCTGCGAAAAACCTTCCTCGCCACCGGCCAACAACTGCCGCACTTCACCCGCGGCCTGAAATACCTGCTCGACAACAAACTCATCAAACGAGTCAACGACCACGAACTAACCCTGACCACCCCCGGCCAACAATTCGCCGGCCTCAAACCATAACCTCTCTTTGGGACGGCGAGGTAAGCCAGCGAGGCCACGAAGCAAATGTAGGGTGCCGGTGAGGCTCCGCGAACCGCACCAATTGTGCTGACAAATGCAATTGATCGTTGATCCGGCGTAGCTCTGACTCAAATCAAAAGCCATGCTCACAGCTTGCGTTGAGCATGCTGCTGCGTTTGACATTGGCGCG
>SXPC01000213.1 GCA_005778225.1 Planctomyces sp.
CAACCGCGCCATCGAAATCATGGGCGGCGACCGCTTCGACGCCAAAAAACCAATCCACCCCAACGACCACGTCAACATGGGACAGTCCACCAACGACACCTTCCCCACCGCGATCCACGTCGCAGTCGGCATCGCGATCAAAGAAAAACTCATCCCCGCCCTCCAGTCCTTCCACAAAGTTCTCGACGACAAAGCCAAAGCCTGGGACAAGATCATCAAGATCGGCCGGACGCACCTCGCTGACGCCACCCCGATTCGCCTCGGCCAGGAATTCTCCGGCTTCGCCCGCCAGCTCGAAATGTCCCTCGACCGCGCGGAACTGGCCCTCTCCAGCATCCTCGAACTCCCCGTCGGCGGCACAGCCGTCGGCACCGGCATCAACACCCATCCCGAGTTCGGCGACCGCGTCGCGAAGGTCCTCACGGAACAGACCAAGATCGATTTCGTCGAAGCCGTCAACCACTTCGAAGGAAATGCCCAGCGTGACGGCCTAGTCGAATGCCACGCCCTCCTCAAGACCATCGCCAACACCCTCTTCAACGTCTCCAACAACATCCGCTGGCTCGGCTCCGGCCCCCGCTGCGGCTTCTACGAAGTCAAACTCCCCGACCGCCAACCCGGCTCCTCCATCATGCCCGGCAAGGTCAACCCCGTCATGTGCGAATCCATGATGCAGGTGACTGCAAGAGTCATCGGCAACGACCAGACATTAACCATGTGCGGCGCCACCGGCGGCCAGTTCCAACTCAACATCATGATGCCCGTCATGGGCCAGACCACCCTCGAATCGATCATGCTCCTGGCCAACTGCACCAACGCCTTCGTCGAATTCTGCGCCATCGAAATGGAAGCCAACGAAGAAGCCTGCGAAGCCAGCGTCGAAAAATCCCTTGCGATGGTGACCAGCCTCAACCCCCACATCGGCTACGAAAAAGCCGCCAAACTCGCCAAAGAAGCCTTCGCCAGCGGGCAAACGATTCGAGAGCTGTGCATCGAGCAGATGATCCTGGAGGAGGAGATTCTTAACGAAGCCCTCAATCCGATGAGCATGACGGAGCCGCATTGATGGAGGGCGGTTGCTGCAACCGGCGTCGCTCAGTTTGACATTCGCATTGCTGGGTTGTGCTTGGGCGTGATAAAAACAGAGGACTTAACTTTCCATCAGGATCAAACAAATGATGCGATATAAATCTATCACCGCGTTTTCTGTTTTTATCACAATCATTGCGCTGCAATTGAATTCCCTGGCAGGCCCTAAGCCAAAGATTGATAACGACGAAGTCAGGTTTTCAGTGACCCAGCATAATGGAAAATCAGTTTTGTCTATCGAATTCGGCGACGCGAAGATTCTCGTAGATGAAGCCGTAGTTTTGCTAAAAGAAGGCAAGGAGGGCAAAATCGGTGTCAGTAAAAACGGCGACGTGGAGTTCAGGACCAAGGATGGAGTCATCGAAGCAGAAGTAATCAAGACGAGAAATCATGGGGGACTTCTAGAATAATACTCTCGCATATAATTGAACACTTTTCCTTTGTCTTGTAGTGCGCTGCAAGGCTTTGCGGACGCGCCATCTGCATCATTGCGATCTCAGCAGGAACCCGTCACTACATTTTAGAGTCAGCATGACAAACCCCGCCATCACCTCAATCTTCACCCTCTCCCTCGACGAAAAACTCCAACTCGTCCAAGACCTCTGGGACAACATCGCCACACAAGCCGCAGCCACCAACCTCCCGCCCGACGTCATCACTGAAGTAAACCACCGCCGAGAAAGCCTCCAACAAAACCCCCAATCCGCAACAACGCTAAACGACATCTTGCAGCGGATTCAAACGACATCAGGTCATAAAGACACGACATAAAACCCCACCTCTTCCCCTCCGACCTCCGTGTCCTCCGTGCCTCTGTGGTTAAACCTCTCCAGCATCCCCCCAAGACCCATGCCCACCCCCCGCCGCGCCCTCCCCACCGACATCCCCCGCATGATCGCCCTCTACCGCGACACCATCCACCGCGTCAACGCACAACATTACTCCCCCGCCCAGCTCGCCGCCTGGGCGCCTGACATCATCGACGAAGCCGCATGGCAGACCCGCACCGCCAGCTATCACGTCCTCCTCACCGAAGATGACACCGGTATGCTCACCGGCTTTGCAGAACTCGGCGATGACGGCTACATCGACTGCTTCTTCGTCAGCGCCGACCACCAGCGCACCGGCATCGGCCGAACCCTCATGACCCACCTCGAACAAATCGCCCGCAATCGAGGCAACACCCAGCTCCACGCCAATGTTAGCATCACCGCCAAACCCTTCTTCGAACACCACGGCTTCACCATCATCACCCCCCAACAAGTCACCCTCCGCCACCAAACCTTCAAAAACTACCGCATGGAGAAGACACTAACGCGATAACGCTTCTCGCCCCTGTCCCTTCTCCCTTGAGGGGAGAAGGTGGCAGCACGACACCTCAGGTGTTTACTTAACACAGTGCTGACGGATGAGGGTGGGGCATAGGCACAAATAGACTCCCATCACCTTCACGACCGACAGCGGGCCTCTCAAATCCCCCTCTCGCTCATCTCTTATCCGCGTCAATCTGCGTCCATCTGCGGTTCATTTCCCTTCTTCCCCCGCTTCCCACGAACACTCACCCCCTCTCCCGCGGTAACATCTTCCAAACACCGTCCACCTCCCCGACCTCGCTCCCTCGGAAGGCCAAACGTCATGTCGAAAGCCCTGCTCGCTCTCTTGCTGTTTCTCTGTCTCGCATCTCCTACCCGCGCCGACGAATTCTCCGAGATCGGCGTCAACCTCGCCGGCGGCGAGTTCGGCAAAGGCCTCGGCGTCTTCAACAAGGATTATACGTACCCGACGTCTAAGCAGTTCGACTACTGCCAGTCCAAAGGCATTTCCATCGTCCGCGTCCCCTTCAAATGGGAACGCGTCCAACCCCAACTCATGGGCCCGCTCAACGACGAGGAAGTCAAACGCCTCCAGGCCGTCATCGATCTCGGCAAACAGCGCGGCATCCTCGTCCTCCTCGATATGCACAACTACGCCCGCTACAACGGCAAACTCATCGGCACCGAAGACGTCCCCAACACCGCCTACGCCGACGTCTGGCAGAAACTCGCGACGGCCTTCAAAGACGAAGGTGACCGCCTCGCCTACGGCATCATGAACGAACCCCACGGCACCAAAGGCCTCTGGCCCGCCGCCGCCCAGGCTGCCGTCGACGCCATCCGCTCCGTCGACCAGACCCATTACATCACCGTCAACGGCGATGGCTACAGCGGCGCGCACTCCTGGCGCAAGCTCAACGAAACCCTCCTCCTCAACGACCCCGCTGACAAACTCATCTACGAAGCCCACCAGTACTTCGACCACAACAACTCCGGCACCTACACCAAGACCTACGACACCGACGGCGTCACCCCCGAAACCGGCGTCAAACGCCTCCAGCCCTTCTTCGACTGGCTCAAAGAACACAACAAACGCGGCATGATCGGCGAGTTCGGCATCCCCGACAACGACCCCCGCTGGCTCGTCGTCATGGACAACGCACTGGCTGCCATGAAGAAGCACAACGTCGGCGGCACCTACTGGGCAGCCGGCGGCTGGTGGGGAAAGTATCCCCTCAGCATCGAACCCAAAGACGGCCAGGACCGCCCCCAGATGGCCGTCCTCGACTATTATCTCAGCGACTCACCCGATCCCTCGAAGAAACCCTGGCTCGATGCCGCCCGCCTCGCCGATACCGACGCCGAAAAAGCCCGCCAGGACGACGAAACTCTCGGCAAACGCATCTACGACTTCCGCGACAAAGCCGAGTCCTACCATTACAAAAACGAAGAGTCCACCTTCACCAGCGAACTCTCAACCGAAGGCGAAACCAGATCCCGAATCATCAAAATTCGCCACAATGGCAACCCTGCCTACGTCGGCTTCGGCATGTACTTCGGCACCCTGAAACTCACTGGCGCAACCCAGTTCATCCTCGACACCAAAGCCGAAACTTCCTGCTCACTCGAAGTCAAAATCCACACCACCACCGGCAAGAAATACTCCCACTCCTACAACATCACCCAGGACTGGCAGCCCCTCAACATCCCCTTCACAGACTTCAAGAACAATTCCGATTCCCTCGCCTCCACCGACCAGATCCAGAAAATCGAACTCCAACCCTCCACCACCAAAACCGGCAACACCCTCTACATGACCACCTTCCGCCTCAAGTAAAGCCAGCACCGACAAAAACGAAAAAGGCCCTGCCGACGAAATACCCGGCAGGGCCTTTTTTCATGAGTCTCAAAACTACTCGCCCAGCACCGCAGGAACGTCGGCCGCTTCCACCGCAGCAGCATTCGCCGGTCCCTCTCCAAACTTCACCAGCACATTAGGATTGGCAAAGTAGACGTAAATACTTGTCACAATGACAACCAGCATCAACCCGCAGGGAACCGTCCCCTTCCACGGAGTCATGTCGACGGCCTTAACATCCTGCTGCTCGAACGGAACTTTCAAAGGCCACACTTCGCCGATGAGGAGCATGATGATGATCAACCAGGCAAACACGACGCCCAGAAAATGGAACTCGTGCATCGAGGCGACAATCTTGTCGAACGGCGAAACAAAGTACCCCAGACTGATCACACCAAAGCCAACCAAAAGGGCAATCTTGGCCGCGATCGGCGGAACCCGCTTGGTCGTCATGCCGATCAGACAGACAGCGAAGATCGGAATAAAATACATACCGTTCATCTTCTGAAGGTATTGGAAAATGCCCGGACTGCTAGGATCAGTTGGTTCCAGCAGAGGGGCAACGAGCATCGAAGCAATCGCAATCAAAGTTCCAAAGATCGTGCTCGAAAAAACCGTCTGACGGTCAGTCGCATTGGGATTGATAAACCGCTTGTACAACCCCAGACTGAAGAGGGTACAAGTACTGTTAAGAGCCGAGTTGAAACTCGAGAGAATCGCCCCCACCATCACCGCGGCAAAGAAACCCGTCAGCCACGGCGGAAGCACTTGACTGACCAGCTTGCCATAGGCCTCGTTCTGAGGAACATTCTGTCCCGCAAACATCGTAAAGGCGATCATACCAGGAACAACCAGGAACAGAGGACCAATGAGTTTCAGTAACCCTGTGAGAAGCACACCCTTCTGACCTTCAGCCAGACTGCTGGCTCCGAATGTTCTTTGAATGATCTGCTGGTTGGTCGTCCAATAAAAGGCATTCAAGAGAATGATCCCGGAAAACAGCGTCCCGAATGGAACGGTCGACGTATTGCTTCCAATCGAGTTGAAACGTTCCCGCTGGGAATTAACGAAGATCTGATAACCTTCACTGAACCCACCATCACCACCGAGCATGCTTAAGGCAAAGCAGGGGATCATCAACCCACCCACCAGCAGTCCGACCCCGTTGAGCGTGTCGGAAACCGCAACTGATTTCAAACCACCGAACAGGGCATAAATCGACCCTACAATTCCCACCACCCAAACCGTGACGATCATGACGAACATCTTCGGCTCAAACCCCATGACCTTGTCCTGGGCGGATTGAAGACCCAGCAGCGACGGCACATCAAGAATGTCCACCAGTCCCTTGGCACCGGTGTAAAGAATGACCGGCAGAAGAATCGCAACATACGCCACCAGAAAGATCAGGTTCGTAATCACTTGGGTCTGGCTGTCGAAACGGATTTCCAGGTATTCCGGCACGGTCGTCACACCGCTCTTCAGAAACCGCGGCAGGAAAAAGAAAGCCATCGCCACCAGCGTAAACACGGCCCACACTTCCCAGACCATGACGCATAGACCGTCCTGGTAAGCCGCTCCGTTCAACCCCACCAGCTGCTCTGTCGACAGGTTCGTCAGCAACAGCGAACCAGCGATCAAAGGGAACGTCAGAGAACGCCCAGCCAGGAAGTACCCCGCGGACGAATCGTGGTCGTCTTTACGGGTAATAAAGTACGTCAAGACGCCCACCAGCGCCGTGAAAAATAGAAATGAGCCGATCGTGAGCACGCCGATTTCCTTCGTAAGATGACGCCAAAAAGGCCGGAATGGATCGAAGGGTCATCATACGAGAATTGACGAGGCAGCGGGAGCAACATGAAAGCGTTGCGATATTTTTCTTTGAAAATATGTAAAAACGCGACCCATTGTGCTAGTGAGTTGTGATTTGGCGTCAATCATTCTGAAACAGGGGCGTACTGAAGTACCGTTCCATTCTGTCTGGAAAGATCGTCACGATCGTTTTCAAATGGGGATGTTTTTCACGTAACAACTGACCAGCAGCATAGTTAAGTCCAGAACTCGGCCCGACCGGAAACCCTTTCGCGATGAGCTTCCGTGTCGTCGTCATCGCCAGCGTATCATCGACTTCGATCTCTATCAGTCCTTCGATTTTCGCTTCCCGAAAGATGGTCGACAGCCCATCAACAACACCCGGAATCTTCCCGGAAAAGCTGCAGCACTCGACATCGGAAATCAACTGCCGACTAATCGGCTTTGCCAAAACGGCCGTCACGTTGCAACCGAAGTCCTTGAGCCCCAAATAGTTACCCACCAGTGTCCCACCCGTCCCGACTCCCGAGACAAAAGCATCAATGCACTCCGTCTCCAGCTCATGGGCAATCTCCTGCGCCGTCTGAGTCTGGTGAGCACGGGCGTTATCGAAGTTCTCAAACTGACGAGGCAGAAAGCCCTGATGCTCTTCCGCCAGCATCTTGCACATCTTCAACGAGCCCAGGATTCCCTCGTCTTTCGGCGTGAGGACGACTCGCGCGCCATACGCCGAGATACTCTTGATCCGCTCCTGGCTGACCCCCTCCGGCATGACCGCAATGAACTTCAACCCCAGGTGCGCGCTGACCATCGCCAGCGAAATACTTGTCGAACCACTCGAGGCTTCGATGACATATTGTCCTCGCTTGAGAGTCCCGTTGCGCATCGCCTTGCCAAGGATGAAAAACGACAGGCGATCCTTGGTCGAGCCGGAGGGCTGCAGGTATTCCAACTTGGCATAGATCGGCGCGCACCCCTCGAGGCTGATCGGAACCAATGGCGTGTTCAACGGAGACAGCATACTTCAACCTGACGACTTGAAAACAAACAGGGCCACGGATGACCCTGTTTGTACGATATCAGGAAGACGACGTAAAGCAGCGACATCTAAGATGTTACCGCGGCTTCCCGCCTTTCTCCCCAAACGCCCAGAGAATCGTCTCGGGCAGGATCGCTTTGCCGTGGTTACCGGTGTGGTAGCCATGGCCAGTCACAAACTCATATTCGTAACCTGCAAAGTTCAGAGCAGCCGCCATGTCCTGATTCGCGATGAACCAGTGGCCCAGCTGGTTGTCGACATCGTTATCGCCGTCCTGCAGGAAGACCCGAATCGGCTTGCGAGGATGAGTCTTCCGCAGCAGGGCAGGGTAGTCATGAGCGGTCTTCCAGGGACCGAAGGCATCGCCCGTCGGCAGCTGCGTTGATTCGGGTGTTGGATAGGCATTCAACGGACGGAAATCGCAGAAGCTGCCAATGAAGCTGATGACATGGCCAAACAGATCCGGACGATACCACGCACACGTAAACGCACAGCTCCCTCCTGAAGATGCACCGCAGACGGCATGATGCTCTGGCTTCTCAGAGAAGGGGTACTTTTCACGCACGATCGGCAGGATCTCTTCGTCCAGAAAGTTCACATAGCGCGGCGTGCAGGTGTCATATTCATTGCTGCGATTGGACTGACCTTCTTGCCCAGGCTTAGCAGGTGGTCGAGTGCCCGGATTGACGAAGACAGCGATTGTCACCGGGATCTGCTTCTTGGCAATCAGGTTATCCAGGACAGTGCAGGCATTGCGTTCCCCTTTGCAGTAACCGCCCCCGTCATGGAAGACAATGAGTCCGGTTTCGTTCGCGTTCTTCGGATCATACTGCGAGGGCACATAGACCCACCATTGACGCGTAACATTAGGGTAATGCTTCTTCCCAGTGTGTTGTCCCATGTCAATCAGCTGCCCCTTGGGCACGTTGGGCTGCTCGACGGAGTCGGGGTGCATCGGATAGGTCTCAAACCCAAACCGACCACCTCCGCCACCTGCCGGATAGCGAATACCATCCACATCAAATCGATAGTTCACGCCCGTCTGGTCCGGGAACTTCTCAGCGGCGACAAAGTAGTTCGTCCCCTCCAGCTTGATCATCGGCCAGCGATCTTTTTGTGTCACAACAGTGACAGCCGTCGCAGTCGGTGATTCGAAGACCCAGAATGCGTAGCCACCACCCTCCTTAATACGCTCGATCAGATGGTCCTGATTGCCATCTGTCAACTTCTTGCCTTGATACTTCTTCGCAACAAAAGCTTTTAATCCCTCTGTTTCCGCAGAACTTACGTTCTGATCGGAAATCGCGCTATAAGCAGACTTCACAGAGTCAATGCTTTCTGCCGATAGTATTGATTGTGAAAATAGAGAAGTTTGGGCTATGATCACAGTAGCAGTGACACGAACGAAAAGGTTCATCAAGGTTCTCCTGAAGATGGGATCTGGTGGGCAGTTTCAATCGGGGTGGGGCGGCAGGAAACATCAACACATCATGATGAGTTTCCACTGGCCCTTCAACCGACTCCGCGTCCCATGATCGCAAACGCTCGCTTGCGACCTCAAACTGGCTCTGGTCTACCATGATGGCGGGACGCTATGCATATTGGTTTGATAACTCTCGAATTGACCGGCCACCTCAATCCCTTCACGACGCTGGGTTCTGAACTCGCGCGTCGTGGCCATAAGGTGAGCCTCATCGCAGGTCGCCCCGCAGAAAAACTGGCTCGAGCCCGTGGACTGAACTTCATCCCGCTGGGGATCGAAGGTGACCTCGACCAGTCCGTACAGGCAAAAGTCAAACGCCTCGGCGAACTCTCCGGCACAAAAGCCATGTGGCACGGCAGCAATATCGTCGCCGCGATGTCAGAAATGGTGGAACGCGATCTTCCTGCGGTCTTGGAGAATGAACACTTCGACGGCTTGATCATCGATCAGTTCTCCGTTGCTGGCTATCATGTTGCCCATCAAAACAACTTGCCGATCGTCATTGCCTGTGCGGCGATGATGGTCGCCTTCGATGCCTGGGAACCGCTTCCCTCGACGAATTTCCCTTACCGCACCGATGCGTACGGCATTGCTCGCAATAAGGTGATTCGAGCAGGCCTGCTGTCCGTCCACGCCATGCGGTTGTGGTGGAAGAAGCAAGGTCTCGACCCGCTTGCCCTGATCCTCGATCAGCAGGCAGGCTTAGCGCGGATCGCCCAGCAGCCGGAATTCCTGAACCTGCCACGACATCAGCCATTGAGTGATCACCTTCACTTCACAGGCCCTTGGCATCAGCCTCATCGCGATGATGGCATGGAGTTCCCTTGGGAACGTCTGGGCAGTGAGCCGATCATCTATGCTTCCATGGGAACATTGCAGAACGGCGTTTCCTCCGTCTTCAAGAAAATCATTGAAGCACTCGGCAAGCTGCCGCATCAGGCTGTCCTCAGCATGGGGGGAAGCCACATCGACATGCCCTCGAAGATTCCTGACAACGTCATCGTCGTCAAGTATGCCCCACAGCTTCGCCTGCTGGAACGATCACGACTCGTCGTGACTCATGCGGGTTTGAACACGGCTCTGGAATGCCTCTCGCGTGGTGTTCCGATGATGTGCCTGCCGGTTACTAACGACCAGCCAGGAGTCGCCAAACGGATTGAGTTCCTCGGAGCAGGGCGTAGCCTGCCAGTCGGGAAAGTCACCTCGTCACGACTGTTGAGCGAACTCCAAAAGATGCTCGCAACAACCCAGTATGAAGAGAAAGCCAAATGGGCGGCGGCTCAACTGCGTCACAACGACGGCCTGCTCGATGCGGCTGCGATTGTCGAGAAGGCCTTCACGACTCGTGAGCGGATCACCAAGAACTCGCTGGCTCCGATCGTCACGATACCGCATCCCTTTAACGCCAGTGAAGTCTCTCAGGGAGCTGCCGACGTTCGTCAGTCTGCTTAAACACCTGCCATTTTAAACATTAGCAAGTCAGGCGAAGACAATCCCGCGCGTCTTTGCCTGACTGTGCTGATTTGTAATCTCGGCTGATTTGCAATCTCTGCTGCTCTACTTCGCTGCGAAGTAGCTTCTCAGGTCGCGGAACAGATCCCGCGCCTTCTTCTGGAAGGTATCGTCCTTGCTCTTCCACCCGATGGGAACCATGCGAACAGTGACTTCTGTCTGTTGCATAGGGCGACGTGCTTCCATTTTTGTAGACTTCTGGAACGTGATCGTGATCTGGATAGCACGACCATCGGCGCCCCAGAGGCGATCCCAGAACGATGGCTCGCCGACTCGAATGACGGCTTTGCCTTCTTCGACCTTCAGAAGCTTCGCGTCGTGGGCTTCGACGAATCCGCTGAGCTTGTAGACGATCATGTCGGCCCCAACGACTGCTTCCAACTGGCTGACAAATTCGTAAGGGGACTTCTGGCGTTCTTTTTCCTGCTCTTCGCGCTCGCGCTCCGCGATGATCTCGCTGGTCAGAATCGTTGAACGATTGCGTCCTTCCTGTTTGGACAGATAGACCGCCTGATCGGCACGTCGCAGCAGGCTGAGAATCGAGTCTCCCTCTTCTGCCGTACTGACTCCGAACGACGCTGTCACGCGAAGCTTTGCTTCCTGGCCGATGGTCTCTTTCGCGAGGATCGATCGAATCCGTTCTGCGCGGGCATAAGCCTGGTCGAGCTTGGTTTCCGGACAGATGATGACAAACTCTTCCCCACCATATCGAGCCACCAGTTCGCCCGAGTACGTCTGCTGTTTGAGCAGTCTCGCGACGTCGATGAGAACCTGATCGCCGACGGAATGGCCATAGGTATCGTTGATTGGCTTGAAGTGATCGATATCCATGAAGATCACACTCAGCGGATGATGCTGGGGATCGCTTTTGAAGTTGGACATCTGCGAGGCAAGCTGATTCTCCATCTCGCCGCGATTAGCGACGTTGGTCAGCGGATCATGGCTGGCTCGGATTTTCAGCTGCTTGTAACGAGAAGAGTTTTGTCGCGAATGCTCGTGATCACTGAAGAGCTCGAGCACGCCGAGCAGAGAGCCGTTTCGATCCTTGATCGGGAGGCTTTGGACTTCGATGCGAGTGAGTTGCTCTTCTGCATTGTGGATCTTGAGTGCTTCCACAACCGGCTTACCGGTGTTAAGAACTCTGCGGATCGGATAGTCGGCTTCTTCCAAAGGATCTTCGTAGTTGTCGGTGAAGGTCAGAACGCGTGACGACCAGCTTTGCCAGAGGACTTCTCGGGCTGGCTTGCCGAAGAGTTCTTCTGCGCCGTTGTTCCAGACGATGTACTTGAGGTCGGCGTCGAGAATGTAATAGGCGTGATACAGATTTTCTTGTAGATACAAGTAGGTGAAGATGTTGCACAGAGCAGCTGCCTGCTGGCTTTCGATCAGATCATTCGGGCTGAACTGACGTTCGAAGTCCTGGTAGTTTTCATCACGGTGAGTCGAGATTCCCTCTTTGCGCACCCAGCGATCGAGCGCCTGCACGATGACCGAATCGAACTGGCTGCCGGGCTCGTGGTAGAGGATTTCGATCGCGTCTTCGTGCTTTTTGGCGGGACGATAGGGCTGAGGGCTGATCAATGAATCGTACGCATCAGCCACCGCGAGGATCCGCGCACCAAGCAGGTATTCTTTACTGAATCGAGTTGCCCCTTCCGCTGCCCCATGGCAGAGATGGTGAGCCTGTTTGATCATGTCAATGACATGCAGATCGACGCGGCAGGCCTGCAGGACGCAGATACCGACATTGGTCTGCAGGCTCATCAGTTCGATTTCATCGGGACTGAACCGTCCCGGTTTTCGCAGCAGGTTGTCTGGCACGCCGATCTTGCCGACATCATGCAGCAGGGCAGCGACTTCGAGACGACGCAGTTCGCGGCCGTCCCAGCCGAGGTTCTGGCCCATGCCGACGACCAGTTGGGCGACACGTCGGACGTGATTGATCGTATTGAGATCGCGGATATGCAGAGCAGCCAGCAGGTCGCGCAGGAGTCGTTTGGCGATCACACCATCCAGAGAGGTCAGGTCGCTTTGATTGCGGCCTGCTTCCCCGATGCGTGAGAGCTCAAGAATGCCCATCATGATTTGGGTCGAATCGAGAGGGTACGACACGGGAATGCCTGATTCTAATTGGGAAGTCGCGTAGTACGTCGGGTATTGGCTGTCCATGGTCCTGGTTCCTCGTGGTGAGGTAAGGGCCTGGCGTCAATCATTGCGCCAAGATGACATGAAGTCGTGTGAGGGTGAGTCACCGCGCAATTGTCCCCACAGAAGGGATCGCGCCACTCTGAAACGTAGATCACGAACGACAAGTCGTCAAAATCAAATCTTCTTGTCACGCTAGCGATTGAGGTGATCTCCTCAGAGCGACGATATGCTCAGCTGCTGCAGTCGTTGTTTTCCGCAGGAATGGCTGAACCGCTCCATCTGGTCAGTGTTGATTGACCGTCACAGGCGCAACAAAAAAACCTGTCGAAAGCGACAGGTTTCATCAATAGCGATCAACAGCCGATTTTGGGTTTGCTGAGTGAACCCTCACGGCTGGCTTTCTCGTTTGGACCGTGCCATTCGAAAACTCAGGAAGCTTTCGAAGCGAGGGTCATTTCCTGGTGGATGACTGCATTGGCCTGAGTAGGCTGCAGTTCCTCTCGCAGGATGCTCATCTCGCGCGGTGCCTCGATGCCGATGCGGACCGAGTTTGGTCCGATGCGGACGATCGTCAGCGAGATGTTCTCGCCGATTTGAATCTTCTCACCCGACTTGCGTGACAGAACTAACATGGGTTTCTCCCTTCCCGATCTGACTGCGTGCCTCATGCAACCAATGCACTGTGCTGACGTGTGGCCAGCGTGCATTGCAGCGTTGTGAATTCTGTGGATTCAGATTCCTGATGCGGCAGTCGGACCCCTGATTACTCTCAATCCCTGAAAGAAAACTTCGTCAAAAAGCAGGACCATCCAACCTGTTTTTTGACTGGAACGCTGACTCGCGTTCAGCGCATCGTTCTCCGAGAACGACACGCCTTGACAGCAGTAATCTATCGACACTCAGTCATCACCTAAGGCGAAGTGCTATCACTTTGATGATGTTATCACATCGAAAACACACTGCCATCCCCAATTATCCGGTTCTTCGCCAAAAACTTGCAAACTCATACAACCGTCATACCGGACACCCCGACGGTACACAGACCAGGCAACCCGTCGCTTAAATGCTCAATACACAGGCACGCCTACAAGACAGGCCCAAAACACAGAGCCTCGGTGCTTAACGATGCCTCGCCACCAAACATCATATGCCCACAGAAACAGCATTCTCGCCCACTCACAATGCTGCCTCTCGATTAGGCAGGCGATTTCTCCAAGGGTTTGGGAACAGCCATTTATGAGGCTGATCGGTGAATTCGCGGCGGGCTTTCTCGCAATGTTCCGAGTGAACTGCGATCATGGAAACGGTGTCACGAACCCTCCCTGTTCACCATGAAAGATGATTTCCGTTGAGTGATGACGACCCGATGTCTGGTACTGTTTCCGAGGCCGATCTGGTGCTCGACAATCTTCCCGTGCGCACCTTTCACCATCGCGGTTTGACGGTGGAGGGATATTCGCGAGCTGCCGTCCAGTCTTACTGGCGGATCGCGGAGTTGAAGCTTGGGTTTGATCTCGGTGCGAGCCCCTGGTCGTTCGCCGGGACACAGACTTACTTCGTGACCCATGCTCACCTGGATCACTTGGCCGGGCTGCCGACACTGGTCGCCCGTCGACGGATGATGAAGATGGGGCCGCCGACGATTTATGTGCCTTCCGAAACAGTGGAGGATATTGAACGCCTGTTGCGTGCCTGGGTGAGACTGGACCGGGGGAAGATGGTCGTCAATCTCGTGGGTGTAAATCCTGGTGATGAAATCGAGCTGTCACGCGAGCATGTGGTGACTGTGTTTGCAACGAAGCATACGGTGCCGTCGGTCGGCTACCTGGTCTACGCGCGTCGACGCAAGCTGCGGGAGGAATTCAAGGGGCGGTCGAATAATGAGATTCGGGAACTCCGGATTTCGGGGACTGATGTGACGCATGAAGTTCGTCAGCCTCTGGTGGCCTACCTCGGGGATACGTCGCCGGCGGGGCTGGATGCGCTGGATGACATTTATCGCGCGACGGTGCTGATTACGGAGCTGACGTTTTATCGTCCGGAACACCGTAAGGAGAAGATTCACAAGTTCGGCCATACGCACCTGGAAGACATCCTGGAACGAGCCGACCGCTTCGAAAACGAAGCGATCCTGCTGGGGCACCTGAGCACGCGGTATCTCGATAAGCAGATCATGAAGGATGTTCCTAAACGGCTGCCGGAGAACTTGCGGTCGAAGGTGCATTTGTGGTTGTGAGAAGACCAGTTCGGAACGGTCTGGTTTTGCGACTGCTTGCGTAGTAGGTGGTCACATCGGAGCGGGCATCTGAAGCAGAAGACACAGACAGGAATGTCTGTGCTACCGGGATGTCTTGGCACTGGCTGCTGTTTTTCCATGGTCCACCGCTGAAGAACAGTGGTCACGACGAGGGGCCTCGTCGGTCCGATGATGCTGAGGGTTGAGATCGTAGCGGACCATGCCCTGTGATCCTTCGGACGCCTGGAACGCTCTGTGAGAAGACACTGCTGGGCAAGCCAGCAGTGCCACCCGGAGAGATTCGCTCGGTCGGCGATAGGGGAGAGTCTAGGGCTTGGGGATTGGCAGTCGTGCCGATGATCGTTTTTTAAAAATACGATCAAGGACTTGACCACAGAGGACGCGAGGGCCCGCAGAGTTAAGAGCAAAATCCAACCACGAATGGACACGGAGAAACACGGATGAAGAGAAAGAGAATTGAACCGCAGATGAACGCGGGTAAACGCAGATGGAGACAAGAGGGTGGGCAGAATGCACGGCAGCCTCTTATGAGTCCGACCTTGTGTCTTCTCGCATCAGAGAGGGTGATTGAGGAAGAGCAAGCTTGTCACGGGAGAGAGAGCTGTTGAATAACGATTGGGGCCTTTTGAGCAGGAAAGTTTTCATGAGCATTTTGATTCGGACGAACCGAGTGGCCTTTTTGATGCTAGTGGCCGTGATTTCTGGTTGCAGTGGTGATGCGATGCATGTCCCTGTCTCGGGGATTGTCACTCTCGATGGCAAGCCGCTGGCTGATGCCAAGATCGTTTTCGAACCGATTGCCATCGCAGAGAAAGACATTGCTGCTGGATCGCCGTCTTACGGACGTGCTGATGAGAGTGGTCGGTATAGCTGCACAATCCCATTGCCGAGAAAGATGGCGCGGTTGTGAGAGAGCATCGCGTTCGGATTACCACCTCGGGAGTCGACAGCAATTTTACCCAGGCGCAGATCGATGCAACGAAGAAGCGTTTGGGCGCCTCTTATTCCAGATCTGGCGAGCAGGTGACGATCACCAATGAAATGGCGCGTGACTTTCTCATGGAGACGTCCACGAAAGTCCCGCCTGAGAAGCTACCGGCCCGGTATAACGTGAATACCGAGCTACGTCAGACGGTGGGGCGAGGGAGTAATGATCAAGCGAATTTTGAGTTGACGAGTAAGTAGCTTTGCAGCAAACGGTTGCATTAGTAAGTACCTGTCTTCAGTAACGAGTGACAGTGTACTGCAATCATTTTTTGATAGTAAGCAATCGCTTTGATATCGTCGTTCCAGTCAATTTCGAGAGCACATGTACCGAACAGGCTCAAGTCGTTTTCAAACTCGGGAAAATGATAGTAATGGCCTTTTTCGATTAGCAACGCTCCCTCGTAGGGGCTAATTTCCTCTGCAAGAATTGACTCAAAAATTCGTCGAAGATGTCTTCGTGCAGCCTCTACCGGAGTGGGAATCTCCCAGCCCAATTCTTTAATGCCTCGTAAAAACAACTCCTTCTTGCACACAGAATCGCTATCACTGTGAATGATGATCTGTAGAAAACTCTCGGGTTGGCAGTCTTCATCCACGAACTCGAAAACGCGGTTTGACAGATTGTCCGGGATTTCCCCCAGGACGATCTGATCAAGCAGTCTTCGAAGTTCGTCAAACTTGTTCAATTACTGTTCTCCGAGAGCCTGTTTGATGACGGGCAGGAAGGTTTCTGCCTGTCGCATGAAGCCGAGGTCGCTGGCGTGGGAGCCGTCGGTCGCGCCGTCGGCGTCATCCCCATAAAGAGTGTCGCCTGGGATGTAATAGAGGTTCTTGACACCGTCTTCTTGAAGTTGTTCGTAGGCTTTTTTCAACGCCGCGTGGTTGGCGGTGTGATGGGCGCTGCGGGCGGGGAGGATCCAGTCGTTGGTGTTACGACGGTCTTCGACGAGGATGATTGGCGTTTCGGGACGGGCGGCGCGGAGTTGTTTGACAAGGGGAATGCACTTGGCTGTCACGGCGGCGGCGTTCATGTTGGGTAGGCAGTCAATGACGTAAACTGCGGGATCGAGCTGGACGAGGTAGTCGCAGACTTCTTTATCCATCGTCCCGTTGCCGGAGAAGCCGAGGTTGATGACGGGGCGGTCGAGCCAGCGTCCGAGGATTGCGGTGTGGACCATGCCGGGGCGGCTGGCGCAGGCACCATGGGTGATGCTGGTGCCGTAGAAGACGATCGGCTTTTCTTCGCGCGGTGCGAGGCCCTTGAAGTGAGCACCTTCGGGAACGCCGATTTTGAGGAATTCGATGCCGTTGTAGAGAGGCAGGTAGGCGGCGAATTCGCGCTTGCCGGGGGCGATGTTTTCGATGACGAGGGTGTTCATCTCCTGGGCATTGGGTTTGGTCACGTTGACCCATTTCCATTTTCCGTCGGTGTCGCGGGCATAGAAGTCGACGCCGCTGACTCCGGTGGCGGGCATGTGAGGCATGGCGAGGTTTTTGTCAGTGACGCGGTAGTTGATGTAAAGAGAGGTGGCATCGGTTTCGAATCGAGCCATCATGCCGGCGCTGTCACGACTGAGTCCCCAGACAGGTTTACGAACGTGATTCTCGGCTGAGGCAGGTAGTCGATCAAACCAGCTGAGGCGTTCTTGATCTAGGAGAATACGGCCTTCGACGCCGAAGTCTTTGACATCGTACCAGTCGAGCTGGGGGGCGGGTTTGTCGGTTTTGTCCTGTGCGAAGGTGACGTTGGCTTGAGTCGTGAAGATGACGAGGATAGCGAAGAGGAACGGATGGCGGTGTCGCATGGTTTGTCTCGTGGGTTTGCGGTATGTGGATCGTCGGGACACGTGAGTTGATTATGGCAGGGGGGTGGCGAGATGGGAAACAACGAGATCTTTTGAATGTGATGGGTCCAGCGAATTTGCTTGCCCGAGTCTGCATCTTAGAATGAGTAGCAGTGAGTCGCCGCCGCTGAACCCGAGATGGAACATGCCCTCCAAGTCCACTAGATCGAAGTCAGACAAAGGAGTTGCCGCCTCGTTTTCTGAGAAGAACAAGAGGCCTGCTGCTGTTGAGAAGTCCACACGCCAAGTTCGAAGTTCGAGTGCTGAGCGGTCTCAGGAAATTCTCGACGTCTCTCAGAAGCTGTTTCTGTCGCATGGTATTGAGAATGTCACGACTCGATTGATCGCGACGACGATCGGGATTTCGCAGCCCGCGCTCTATAAGCATTTTTCGAGCAAGCAGGAGATTCTGGATCGGCTGGTCAATCAGGTGTTTGGTGAATTGACCCAGGTTTTACTCGAACTGGACGGGCGGCGAGAGAAGTGGCTGGAGCAGTCGATTGGGGCGTACATTCGGTTTGGGTTAAATCATCCGGATGAGTTTCGTCTGGCGTTTCTGGTCATGCGAAAGCCCGGGGATATTCCGAAGAATGGTGAGCCGACGGAGTTGCAGAAGCTGCGTCGGACTTCGTTTCATATTCTGGAAGAACATGTTCGGGTGGGGATTGAAGAGGGTTGGATTCGGGATGACCTGGGGTCGTCGCATTCGCTGTCTCAGTGTCTTTGGGCGGGGATGCATGGGATTGTTGCGTTGAGGCTGACTCGTCATCGGTTTCCGTGGGATGACCTTGAGAATCAGATTGTGTTGCACACGCGGATTCTGTTGAGCGGGATTTTGGTGGGCGAAGATCGCCCTTGACGCGGAACGAGAATCTGGCGATAAGTTATCAACGATAACCAACTGGCGGTGAGTACCTCTCATCGTCGCTGTTCGACCAAGAATTCGACGCAGGAAAGGAAGCCGCGCGATGTTAATTTTGGAACGGGAAGATTTGGATTCGGAAGATCAGGATCGTTATTCAGCACGCTGTGTGTTCGACTCGACAATGAAGCCATCAACGCCTGTCGGTATACCATTGGTGTATCGTGCTTCGAGAGTCCATTTCTTCGGATCAAGTCCAAGTCCAGCTCGACAGGGGCGTTCTGCTCCGGAACGACGTCGTCGTCTTGTGACGATGCTGTTTGTGATCGCTATGGTGGCGATCCTTATGACGACGAACAGTCGATGGGCATTGAACAGTTTTGCTGGCGTTTTCTTTTTTCTCAGTGGAATTAGTCTGGCCAGTCTGGGGGCGCTCGGGCGAATCTGGAGCAATCTCTATGTGGCAGGCCGAAAGACGAGTGAACTGGTGGTCGAAGGGCCGTATTCGTGTTGTCGGAATCCGCTGTATTTTTTCAGTGCGGTCGGCATGGTTGGGATTGGTCTCGCGACGGCAACGATCACCATCCCGGCGATGATGCTGCTCTTCTTCGCGCTTTACTATCCGATGATCATTCACCTGGAAGAAGAGCGACTGCTCGAACGACACGGCCAGACATTTTTGGCGTACCGACGACAGACGCCTGCTTTCTGGCCGCGATTTGCCAGGTTGAATGAGCCGGAAATGTATGCGGTCTTTTCGATTGTGTTTCGGCGGAACCTAGTGGATGCGTTCTGGTTTGTTGCGCTGGCGGTGATTGTGTATGCGGAGTGCCAGTTGGCGTTGCGGTTCTCGCATTTGAATCTGGTTGTTCTGTGGTGACATCGCGGATGTCGACAGTGGCGGACATAATTTTGCGGGCGATGTTGGATTTGACCACACCGAATGGGCCGGCAATGACTGCGGGAATGTTAAATTTTGTCTCTCCGGGAGGTCGTCCATTTGGTGCGGTTCGAAGACTCACCGGCAGCCTACGTTTGCCTGTGGCGGATTTGGTAATGAGAGCGAACAAGTGCCTATGCCCCACCCTCATCCGCCCTTCGGGCATCATTCCTGAGAAGACTACCGCGTCGTTCACTCTCGCCTTGTCGGCGAGAGCGAACTCCTTGCTTCCACCTCAAGGGAGAAGGGACGGAATGTAGCCACCTCAATGGTCAAGCACTTGCCTACGCAATCGCCGGTGGCGGGCTTGTCTGGAACGCCCGGCTTCGGAACAGGAAGTCGATGATGTTGCCTTCGTGGGGTTGCAGCCAGTTCATTTGGACGGTGCGGACCTGTCCGAGGTTAAGGCGGTCGATGTTGGTCGCGTCGAGCAGTTCCGACTTCCAGGCGGCGTTTTCCGTGAGGACAGTGCCGACGAGGGTGTAGCCGATGGTCTTGATCATGTCCTTTTGCGGGCATTTCACGACGGAGCACATGGGGAACATGTACTCGGGGTTGGCGAGGGTCGCTTTCGGATCGCTGCAGTGGACGATTGTTGGCAACAAGAAGTCGTGGCCGGTGCGCTGGATGAGGCGTGGGCCTTGTCGATACTTGGCGGTGACTTCGGTGACGCCGGGTTGTTTGAGGTTGTCTTCGATCTGGTTGTTGGTGGCTTCTGCGACGCCTGGTGTGATGAAGGCGGCGAGGTTGGCGGTCGGGTCGTTCATGGGCTTGGGCTCGACCTTGGCCAGACGTTGGGCGATGGCGTCGGCGATTTCTTCGGTGTGTCGAGAGGCCCAGATGCCGGAGCAGTTGATGCAGCCACGGCCGCTGTTGAGGAAGATCGAGTCGACCATGAGGTCGAGGTAGTCTTCCCAACGATCGACGACGTCGTCGCCGATGAGGATTTTGGAGAAGCCTGGGCCGTGGACTTGGACGTTCGGGTTACCAGCGTATTTATCGACAGTGGCCTGACCGCCAAAGATCATGACGCGTGGGCAGTTTTCTGTGATGGCGCCGCCGACTTCGTGCGGGCCGGGATAAAGAGAGATCGCTTCTAATGGAATGCCAGCCGCGGCGTAAGCAGCCGCCATGCGGTAGGGTGTCCAGGGATCGCCCGAGCCCGGTTTGAGGACGAGACCGATCTGCATCGGAATGGCGGGGAGCCAGAGCGTGTGGACGCCGGGGGAGTTCGATGGCAGGACGAGCCCCATGACTGGGGAAGTCGCCTGATAGCTGACAAAAACGCCGCGGCCTTCATCGCCGTAGCCTGTCTGGAGGATGTCCAGAGGAAGGCCGCGGGTGAGGGCGTCGAGGATCTGCTCAATATTCTTGTTGACGAAGGCGAGCTTCTGCATATTCGCCTTGCACATCGCCTCAGGGAGACCGGTGCTGGCGGACTGCATACGGCAGAAATCATCGGGAGACTGTTTGCCGGTGCCGACGTCGAGGGTGCCGGTGGCGTAGAGGTCGCCCGCCTTGACGCACATCTTCAGCAGTTCGCGGATCGGGATTTGGCGGAGTGCATCGCGAGCCTTCTGGGCTTTGCGCATGTCCATTTTGACGATGCCGCCGTTGGCCTGATGGACGTTCGCGAGAGGCTCGCCCGTTTCGAAGTGAGTCACAGGAACCTTCTCAAGCGACTCGTACGGCTTACCCCAACGGATGACAGGAATTTCGAGCATGGAAACCTCGGAAGCTGGTAATTTCTAAACTTCGAAGAAGACGAATTCGCGAACGGCGTTAGTAGACCCCTACCGTCGTTGTCTTCGCGAAGACATGGTATGGGCGGACGCCGCTGACGCCGTCCCAGGGGTATTTTTCGTGGGGGAGTTCGCGTTCGCCTTCGTCGCGTTCGAGGAAGCCGGGGATGAAGAGTTCGTGGGTGAGGGTGTAGAGTTTGACTCGGCCGGTTTGGCCATAGTCGACGAGTTTGTTGTGATCGTCAAAGTCGACGACTTCGACCGCAGCTCGTGGTTCGGGGGCGTAGTAAGTGATTTTGAAGTTGTCTTCGGGGACGAACGGCTTGCCGCAGGCCAGACCCATGAGGGTATTGCCGTAGGTTGGGGTGATGTAGACGTTCGGTCCGAGAAGTTCTTCGCGGGCGAAGCGGTACCACTGCTGGGTGAACTCGGTGCCGCCGCAGAAGATGCCTTTGATGCCGGCTTCTTCGATGCTGCTGCCTTCGTCCATGAGGCGGAGGGCGAGAGCTTCGAGGAGTTTGGGTGTCGTGAACATCGCTTGGATTTCGTGACCGGCTGACAGGATGGTCATGGCCTGATCGATGACGTGAGCCGAGTAGGCTTTGACTTCGTCGATCTTGCCGGCTTTGAGCAGCTTGACGACCCAGCGAGGATCGAGGTCGACGCAGAAGCAGATTCCGCCGCGGAACTGGCAAAGGTGTTCGACGGCCAGTCGCAGACGACGTGGGCCGGAGGGGCCGAGCATCAACCAGTTACTGCCTTTGGGGAATGATTCCTCAGGGAGCGTTTTGCTGAATTCTTCGTAGTCGATGCGGAAGTCGTCGACGACGCAGCGCGACTTGGGGATGCCGGTC
>SXPC01000214.1 GCA_005778225.1 Planctomyces sp.
AGCTATTACCAACACCAGTGCCAAGCGTTTCGACAAGGTCTTTGATTTCCTGGCTGCCGAGTGCCTTCGATGTTTGAAGAGACTCGGTATTCAGGATCTTTCCTCTCAGTGGCAAGACGGCCTGACGATCACTATCGCGGCCCATCACGGCTGTTCCGCCGGCCGACTGACCTTCGACGATAAAGAGTTCCGACTCTTCAGGATTCCCAGATCGGCAGTCAATGAGCTTCCCCGGAAGATTCGTCTTACGCGTGCCGGGCGTTTTGCGACGGACTTCCGCCTGTGCTTCGCGCGAGGCGAGACGGGCCCGAGCCGCCATCATGATCCGGCCCACAATCGCATCCGCGATTTTCGAGTTACTGTTGAGCCACGTTTCGAGGGCAGGACGGATCGCTGATTCCACCATGGAGGCCATCTCGGGGTTGTTCAGCTTTTCTTTGGTCTGGCCCTGGAACATCGGGTCATTATGGAAAGCAGACAGTACACCCAGAAGACCTTCGCGAATATCCTCCGCCGTGATGACGAGGTTCTTCTGCTTGATGTCGTGGATGTCCATGTAATTCTTAACGGCTTTCGCGACCCCTGATCGCAAGCCGTTGAGGTGCGTACCGCCACCATGGGTACGAATCCCGTTCACGTAACTGCGGACGTTCTCATCAGTCGCATCGGTCCAGCGAAAGGCAGCTTCGACTTTGATCGGGCCATCTTCTTTGACGATGGAGAAGATCTGCTCGTGAGTCGCGGTCTTCTTTTCGTCGATGGTGAGCTTATCAAGGTAAGCGATGATCCCGTCGGGATGGTGAAACTCGACAGTCTCCTTCTTGGCTTCATCTACGAAGGTGATTCGCAAGCCGCCGTGGACGAAGGAGATGTCTTCGAGGTGTTGTTTGATCGTGTCAGAATTGAAAGCCGTGCGACGGAAGATCTCTTCGTCAGGTCGAAAGAAGATCGCGGTGCCGTGTCCACGAAATGGGCGGAGGGTTTTGACCGGGGTTGTCGGCTTTCCTCGTTTGTATCGCTGCTGATATTCATTGCCATCGCGCTGAACGGTCGCAACCAGTTCTTCCGAAAGGGCATTGACGACCGATGAACCGACGCCGTGAAGACCACCGGACCGCAGGTAGTTCTTATCCGAGAATTTCCCCCCAGCGTGGAGTGTCGTAAGGATCACCTCAAGAGCCGATTTTTTCAGCTTCGGATGTGGATCGACAGGGATACCGCGCCCATTGTCGATGACCGTGATCGAGCTGTTGTCTTTGTGCAGTGTGATCTTGATCTCATTGGCATGACCTGCCAAATACTCATCGACACAGTTATCGACGATTTCCCAGATCAGGTGGTGCAGCCCGCGGACATCGACGCCACCGATGTACATCGAAGGACGACGTCGGACCGCCTCTAGCCCTTCGAGGACTTCGATATCAGCACCGGTGTAGTTTGAAGTATTCGCCGTCGACATGGTGTTGTTGAGTTCCTTGCATTCCCGTAGGGTCCGCTTTATGGACCGTGAAGTTATCTCTTCCAGGCTGGTTAAAAATCAGTCTGTCGAGTTCATTGTTGCCGCTACCGACTTTTCCGGCAACTCCATCATGTGTTCGCTACCTGGGCAATGGACTGCTCACTCCACTCAAGCCAGCTGCATCGCCCCTCGCAGTGACCGCACCACTTCTTCCCTGCTGACGATGTTGATCAATCCCGGGGCATGATAATGAAATTCACGTTCCGCACTACAGGCTGATGAAGAGTCCGCTCAATAGCTGCCTTCTCCCCTCGGGAGAAGGTGGCCGAAGGCCGGATTAGGGAATCGCGCCAGCAAGTCAACGTCTACGCAATGCAACGATGAGGGCAAAACAGCCCGGTTCTCTCTCTTTAGTAACTCTCGTCACCCACCTGCAAAATACAAATACCCGCTCACCGCACGTCCCAGACGATCGTCCGCAAGGTAATACGGCCACACGTGACGCAACCTCAGGGAACCCGTCACATCAATCTCGGAGATCTTGACGGCTTGTGGACCGATATTGCGCACATCAAGCCTGGTGAATCCTGCTTTGCCTGCTGCACGTCTGGAGAAGGGACGAATCCACGGATACACCGCGAGTGCCGCATCGTGCTGGTTTCTCAAATTCAGCATACATTCGATCGGATTGAGGGCACACTCGTACCGATGCCCCTGGCACAGCCAATCGTGGTCAATCGCAGCAGCTGCCAGCACGACACGAATTCGTCGCTGCCCCATCGTCCGAACGCGGTAGCCGTCGACTTCACCACCACCTCGCAGGTGCATCGAAGAAACGACGACACGAGCTCCGTGGCTGTGTCCAATGATGGACAGTGGAGACTCGTAGGGCAATGATTCGAGCATGTTGTGCAGGTACAGCCCGTTGAATCCAGCTCGTTCACCGAGTGGCTTGGCGTCTAATAATGGAATTCCAGTAATTGCCTCATCTGACGGCCAGGTAAAGAAGACGACCTGGACCGGTCGTCCACAGGCACTCTTCTTGATCCAGCGATACGTATCGCAGGAATCTTCGAGCACCGTTTCCCAGGTCACGAAGCTGCCGTGGACGTAAACGCAAATCGGGATCCCAGGTTGTAACCAGTTTTGAAACGACGCCTGATTCGATGAAATCATCTGACAACCGGGCGCCCAGTGAAAGTAATCCATCCAGGCAGTCGAATTGTTCTGCACGCGTTCCTGACACAGCCGACGCGAACTGACGATCCAAAACCCGTCCGGAACGACAATCTCATTAGACAGCGGCGAGGAAAGCGTCTGAGGCCCGCCGATCGGCGGCAGCGTGGGCTGTAACGTCGCGACCTGACTGTCGGCCTCTGTCAGCGGTGGCAATAAAACCGGCTGCTCCCCTTGTCCATACGTGACCGAACCACTGACTGACGTCATCAGGACGATGGTCATTAGGATGAACGTCCGAAACGTCCCCATCCAGGTCATTGGTGAGACAGCTGACAACGGATTCTTTCTTTGTGAGCACTGACCAAGTGAGTGAGCGCAGGATTGCCTACTCTCAAGTTCGGACAATTTTTCGACCGAGTCCAGCGCGATTCGATTTTTAGGCCCCGAAAGCAGGCGGTGCGCAGCCAGTCAAATGAGTGATGTGCGATTTAGCAGATATGTCAGGCAAACGGTGTGTGTGGGAGGTCGGGGCAAAAGGGGTTATGCCAAGGAATCGGCCAAGACGAAATGCTCGTTTCAAGTCAGAGACATGATCGTTACATGAGAACCATCTACCATCATCGAAAAGAAGGCTCTTCTGTCGATGCTTTAATCACCATTTAATGACGACTTAATGTTCGACTCGGGCTGAACGTGAACGATTGACGTAATGTGTTTTTATTTCATTACTTGCGATTTCACATTCACCCCCTGATAAGTCAGCCCCGCCATCATGCAGTTGAGTCCGGAACCGATACCCAGCAAGGCAATTTTTTCGCCCGTTGCGACGTGGCCATTTTCCAGAGCGAGCACCAGGGCGGTGGGGAGGGCGACAGCCCCTGTATTTCCCATATATTCGACGACGGGATAGTCTTTCGACTCCGGAACATCGAGCGATTGCAACAGCAGCTTGCGGTGTGCCTTGCCGACCTGGTGCGTGATGACCTTGTCAACCTTCTCTGCTTCCCAGCGAAGATGGTCCAGAAACGTCGGCCACTGCGACTTCGCAAGGTTAACCCCGGCATGCAGCAGGGCTTCCGAATCGGTCGACATCCGCAGACCAGCCGAGGGGGCTGCCTGATCATGACCACCAGCACAAAGGGAATGTGAGGCTGTATCACAGGTGGAAATTGCACCGACCAGCTTCGTCTTATGACGACTGATCTTCTCATGACACAAGACAAACGCTGCGGAGCCCGATCCAATCGTTAGCGAGGCAATATCGTATTTGATGGATTGCCTTGTCAATGTTTCGTCAGCGATAAGAGACTGAATCGTACTTTCAACGAGTGGGCGTCCGACTTCCGTCCCGACGATGATTCCCGCCTGGATCTGGCCCAGCTCGATCATGCCGGCTAGCAGGCTCATGCCGTTGAGCAACCCCAAACAGGCGTTGCTCACGTCGAACAGCAGGCAGTTGGAGGAAAGGCCGGCATTCAGGTGGACGATATTGGCCGTCGCAGGTTCCATCTGATCGCGACAGACAGAGCCGTGAATCAGTGCCCCATAAGCTTCGATGGGGAGTCCCGCTGTTTCGACGGCGAGTTTTGCAGTCTGGGAACTGATCTGGCCTGGTTTTGTCCCGGGAGCGTAGAAGCGGCGCTCTTGAATTCCGGTCATCAATTCCAGACGGCCTGCTGGCAGACGGAGTCGTTCATAAACAGGAGCAAGTTGTGCTTCGATATCACTCGATGAAACAACATGCGGCGGAAGAACCGCGACCGCGGCTTCGAGGCAAACGTGTTGGAACTGCATAATCAGACGTTTCGAATTCCCGTCGAACACGCGACCATGAGGGAGCGCATCTGTTGTTCAGGACAAGGTCGACAGACAAATGAAAAAAGCCTGTCGAATCATCAAGACACGACAGGCTGTTCGCTATCAAGGGCGGGGCGGTATCAGGCTTTTTGAGAGGCCTGATGAGCCTTTTCCTGTCCGCTGATCAGTTGGCTCAGTTGAGCCACTTCGCGGATTTGTTGATTACGTTGCATCACGAGATCTTCCGTCGGGTCAAAAACCTCCAATGCAATGGCGTTTTTGACGTAGCGAAGACCGCGTAATAGGATTTCCTGTTGGTCAGGATTAAGTTCAAGTGTCATAGAATGTGCCATGAGAAACTCCGGGTTAACAGCGTCCATGCGACGACTGTAAAGTCTCAAAGACAGATGCCATTCTCCAAGAATGCTCAGGTCAATCAGACCACCGCATTCGCAGAAACAGCAACTCTGTCATTGGCAGCATTATCCGTAACTCTTGCCAATGAGCAAAACAGAAAAGTGAGGTTTACCGACCACTCAAGATCGATCTTTCCTTAGATCGAATTTGCGGTCGCTGAACTTTGAAGATCAGGGGGCGGCAGTCAATCTTGTTACAAGTGGTTGACCGCGATAATCCTCAGTGTTACCTGCCTCAGCAAGCAGACCACCAACTCAAGGTTAGAGGGGCTAGGTGAGTTGGTCAAGTATCTTCCATGAAAATCATGGCTTACATCGAGCAGAGCCGCGTCAGAAAGGGACCTGATTCCCCCCCAAACGTCAAACTCCCCCGACAACTCATGTCGCGGGATTGATACGTAAACTCCCCGAGCGAAACGCTTCGGCCATCGACTTAGGAATTTCTGCTTCCGCGAGGACCACGAGCGCCCGATTTTCCTGTGTCAATGCCTTCATCTCCTGCTCAGACGCGACTGCTCGTGCCCGACGCTCTTCGGCTTTCGCCCGCGCGACCCGGACATCCGCTTCAGCTTGATCCGCCTGCAAGCGAGCACCGACGTTGTCGCCGACGTCAATATCCGCGATATCGATCGAGACAATCTCATAGGAAGTCTGCGAGTCCAGGCCTTTGCCCATGACTGCCTTCGCGATCAGCATCGGATTAGAGAGCACGTCTTTATGCGACGCGCAGGAACCGATCGCTGAAACGATCCCTTCCCCGACACGGGCAATGATCGTGTCTTCGGTCGCACCGCCGACGAGTTGGGACAGGTTTGTCCGCACCGTGACACGAGCTCGAGCCTTTAACTGAATTCCGTCCTTGGCAACGCCATCCAGGGTGTTACGGGCATTCTTACGAGTGTCTGGACAGTCGATGACTTTGGGATCGACCGAAGTCTTCACCGCTTCGAGCACATCACGACCAGCCAGATCGATCGCAGAGGCTGTCTGCCAGTCGAGTTCAATTTTTGCGCGGTGAGCAGCAATCAATGCCTGCACGACGCGGCGTACATTCCCACCCGCCAGATAGTGCGCAGCCAATGCATTCGTAGAAATTGACTCCAGCCCTGCCTGCACGGCCATGATCTTCGTATCGACGATCACGTGAGGATTCACTTTTCTCAGTGACATCAGAACCAATGTGATCGGATTGATACGGGCATGCGTCACGGTCGCCCGCAGCCACAACTGAAAATATTTCCCCAGGAGAAACAGAAATACGATGGCAATCACAACGGCCAGCATCCCGAGGGCAATCAGGATGATGGTAAAGGTTGGATTACTCAATAAACCGTCTGCAGCGAGCATGGTGCACGTCCTTGGAACACATGATGATTGTGATTCGACGCCAAATCTCTCAATCGTAGATGTCGAGACTTTTATCCGTCGAAGCGATCAGGCACTATTGTATTGAGGAACACCTGATTGTCCAATTTTGGGATCTGATCGCCCAAATTGCGAGGCTAAAGGCCCTCAATCTCGAATAACGCGTCCTGTTCGGAAAAAGATCAAAAGGATTCTTACCATGCTAACGACCCGCCTGGGATCACTCGCCCTCCTCCTC
>SXPC01000023.1 GCA_005778225.1 Planctomyces sp.
CAGCTAACAGAGTTGAGCAAGAAGTGGCAGCTGTCACTGTCGCTGGCTGAGATGAAGACCATCCAGCAATATTATGCGGACATGGGTCACGAGCCGACGGATATTGAGCTCGAAACGATCGCGCAGACATGGAGCGAACACTGCTCTCACAAAACGCTCGGCGGGCGGATCAAGTACCAGGATGACAAGCAGACCATCCAGTACGAGAACATGCTCAAAGAGACGATTTTCAAGGCGACGATGCAGATCCGCAAGTCGCTGGGAGACAACGACTGGTGCGTCAGTGTCTTCAAGGACAACGCGGGGATCGTCACGTTCAATGATGCCTTTGATGTCTGTATCAAGGTCGAGACCCACAACCGCCCATCGGCCCTCGAACCATATGGCGGGGCGAACACCGGCCTGGGTGGGGTCATTCGAGATACGATCGGAACAGGACTCGGCGGCAAGCCTGTTTGCAGTACTGATGTCTTCTGTTTTGCACCGTTTGACATAGCTCACCAGGATCTGCCCAAGGGGATCTTGCATCCTCGGCGAGTGGCACAGGGAGTTGTCGCCGGCGTTCGCGATTACGGCAACCGCATGGGAATTCCGACCGTCAACGGGGCGGTCTATTTCGATAAGCGATACATCGGCAACCCGCTCGTTTATTGCGGCAATATCGCGATCATTCCCAAAGGGAAGCATGACAAAAAGGTCGAGCCGAATTCGTTGATCGTTGCGATCGGCGGCCGGACGGGGCTGGATGGAATTCACGGAGCGACCTTCTCGTCCGACATTCTGACGGAGAAAAGCGAGACAGTTTCCGCGGGTGCCGTCCAAATCGGAAATGCGATCACCGAGAAGATGGTGATGGATGTCATTCTACAGGCTCGCGATCTCAACTTATTCAATTCGATCACGGACTGCGGAGCTGGGGGCTTCAGTTCGGCCGTGGGTGAGATGGGGGCAGAGACAGGGGCAGAAGTCTGGCTGGACCGGGCACCGCTGAAGTACTCGGGTCTGACGTACACCGAGATTTGGATTTCGGAAGCCCAGGAACGGATGGTGCTTTCAGTGCCACAGAAGAACTGGGATGCGTTGCGACAGCTGTGCGAAGCAGAAGGTGTCGAAGCGACGATCCTCGGAAAGTTCACCGATACGCATCGACTCGTACTGAAATACGGCGACGAGCAGGTGGCCGATCTGGATATGGAACTGCTGCACGATGGACGTCCGCCGGTTGTCCGTGATGCGATCTGGAAAAGTCCAGAAGTGACGATTCCAGACTACAGCGAGATCAAAGATGTCGACTTCACGGATCTACTCAAGAAGATGCTGGCGACGCCGAATGTGGCGAGCAAGGAATGGATCATTCGTCAGTACGACCATGAGGTTCTGGCAGGCAGCGTCGTCAAGCCGCTGGTCGGCGTGAAGAATGATGGCCCTTCGGATGCCTCGGTCGTTCAGCCTGATTTGAAGAGCGAGCGCGGGATCGTTGTGGGTTGCGGGATGAACCCGTCGTTTGGCGATCTCGACCCTTACTGGATGGCGGCTTCTGCGATCGATGAAGCGGTGCGGAACTGCGTGGCGGTCGGAGCGGATCCTTCGAAGATCGCGATTCTGGACAACTTCTGCTGGGGCAATACGAATCGGGCAGAGACGCTGGGAGCGCTCGTGCGGACGGCTCAGGCATGTCACGACATCTCGATTGCTTATATGACCCCATTTGTCAGCGGGAAGGATTCGCTGCACAACGAGTTCTCGTATCAGGATGGCAGCGAGCGAGTGACGGTTTCGATTCCTCACTCGTTATTGATCACAGCTCTGGGCCAGATCGAGAAGGTTTCTTCTGCGATCACGATGGATGTGAAAGCACCAGGGAATCTGGTCTACCTCGTGGGAACGACGAGCCCGGAACTGGGTGGAAGCCTGCTGCATCAGCAGCTTGGTTTGACGGGTGGCCAAGTGCCACATGTGGATCACCATGCGGCTCCGTCGCTGTTCCAGAAGCTGCATCAGGCGATCATGGCTGGCCACGTTGCAAGTTGTCACGATCTGAGCGAAGGTGGACTGGCCGTTGCAGCCGCTGAGATGGCCTTTGCAGGTGGCTGGGGCATGAAGCTGTCGCTTGCTCCCCTGGCTGGCAAAACGAGCTGCACGACCGATCTGGAAGCGGTCTTTTCCGAGAGCAATACACGGTTCCTGGTCGAAGTCCCGCCAGCGTCTCGCGATGCCTTTGAGTTCGATTTCAGCGGGCAGCCTTGTTACTGCCTGGGAACGGTCGAAGCGGGCGGCCAGCTGTCGATCAGCGGCCTCTCTGGGCGTGAAGTGATCAACTCGGATCTGGCGACGCTGAAGAACGTCTGGAAGAACGGGATTGCCTGGGAAGTGTAGGCGAAGGCTTTAAGCTTTGAGTAAAAAACAAAGGCTGCCGTGTTGAGAAACATGGCAGCCTTTTTCTATTTTCAACGGCATGTGTAATTGAATGCTGTTTTAGAATTCGCCTACGACGTTCCCATCAGCGCGTTCGTGAACGCGCTGGTAGGTTTGAAGAGCGATGTTCTCTGAGATGAAGCGGACAGCACCATCGGCGAGTACCGCTTGAATGCCACCTTTGTGCATGCTGGAGGCAGTCCAGTCATCGCCCCAGGTAGCCGCAGAGCGATTGATCTGCATGTTGGCACCGTTCCCGCCGAAAACTTCGACGTCAAATGGGTAAACACCTGAGTGCCACGTAGCAGCTGCACCGGTGGTATCGCGCGGTCCGATCCAGATTGAGCCAGACCAATTGCAGCGTTCGACACCACAGCTGTTGTCGATGAAGGAATCCTGAGTAGTGCGTTCACTGACAAGCAGCGTGTTACTGGTCCCATCGACGATATCACGCATCCGGGTGTTGGAATTGATCCATGAAATCCCTCGTCGATCGAGGGCCGGGCCGCTCCCTGCATTGATAACATAGTTGCTTTTTCCAAAGCTGCTTTTGTCGGTATTGACGCCGCCCATGGGGTCGGATGGGCAGTTGTAGCTCGGGATCACGGCGCGAGCTGATGGAATGACATCTCCTGGCGTGCCATCGTTATTTGCATCGTTCCAGTTGTGGACGAAGCCCCGGGTTTCACTTCCAATGGTATCGTAAAGAGCAGGTTGCTCCATGAATGGGAGGATGAATGTTCCCCAACCCAGGCCATTTCGATCCTGGTCAATCGTGGTCGGACCTGCGCCATCGTAGCCACCTGTGTTGCTGATCAGTCCACCATTGTCGATATAGCTGGGAGGAAAGATCGTGTACGTGTCGTGGTAATTGTGAATAGCGAGACCGATCTGCTTCAGATTGTTTTTACAGGAGCTGCGTCGAGCAGCTTCACGGGCCTGTTGAACAGCGGGCAGTAAAATGGCAACGAGAGTCGCGATAATGGCGATGACAACCAGCAATTCGATCAGCGTGAAAGCTGTTCGAACTTTGAACCAGGCAAAGACACGATTCATCGGATTCATCCTTCAGAGAGAAAAAAATGAAGAGACAGAAGTGATTGAGCGAAAAATTGACGTGTGAGTCGAATTATTTCGACAGCAGGGCAAAATCGACCGTGTTCTCACCCGACTTCACATCGGCCGTGAGTGTTGTCTTTGTGTTGTATTTGGCAGGGATGGGATCTTTATAGTTGGGGGGTGGCGGGCCTTCTGTCGGCGTGCTGATACTCACCGAATGGGTTCCAATTGCTGCTCCTTTCGCACCGCCGCTGGCATTCAGGGAGTATTTTCCCGCCTCATCTGTCGTGGCGAATGACGCGGCCCCGATTTCAGGAGTAAAAGCAATTGTGACCCCTTTCGCTGGCTGGCCGTCCAGTGTCACCGTGCCACTCACCTGGCCCAATTTCGGTGCATCTGTTTGCTGTGCGCACCCAGCCAGAATCACCAATAGTGCGGTTAAAGCGTGTAATTGCTTCACAAAACGGCCTTTCGATATGTTACTCGACACTCCAACAAACGAATCAGCATGTGTCAATAAAATACTACCATTGTGATTCTTGTTTCGCAATGTCTCTCAAACGAAGAAACGAAATTGCGCGAGCAGCCGGACCGCAGAAGGGATTTACCGTTAAAGCCAAACGGTATGCGGACTCTGCGGATACGTAGTCGCCCACGTAAGTTGCCATCTCCGCATGTCCTAACTGAGCTTTTTCCGATTTCGGATCGAGTTCGATAGCGAGCAGGAACTCTTTGTTCGCATCCTCGGGGCGGTTCTCGCGAAAGTATCTCCAGCCCGTTGCGATCAGACGTTTCAGTTTTGTTTGTTCGGCGAGTTCGGCTTGTCCCGTCGCGTTATAGACTTGCTCCAAGTTGCGGAACGCCATTTCGCTCGATTCCAGACGAGTCAGTTGCTCCCATTTCAGACGTGCAAGTTCCAGATTCCGAGTGAAGGTTGCAGCAGCGGCTTCAAAGCGGATGGTGTTGGCGTTGTTGACGTCTCTTTGTTTCATCACGAGAGCAACAAGGCTGAGATTCCGAGGATCCTGCTGACGCATGGCCAGCTCGCCTCGGAGTTCGATCGCCTGTTGTGTTTCCTGAAGAGGTTCGGTCGAGGCTTTGTTAAGAATGTCATCCAGCTGCTTTTGTGCTCCTGCGAGGTTACCCTGCTCGAGCAATTTCTCAGCCTGCTTCAGGCGTTTGGAAAACCCGAACTTCTCCTGAATGTTCTCGACAATGTTCTTGCGGAAGTCGGAAGGGAGCAGGTACGCACCGCGTTCGACGAGACGGAGTTCTTCGAGCATGCCCAATTGGTCATCGAGTTGTTCAAGACAACGGGCTTTCCAGAAATGGAGTTCGAGGGAAAAGGGAACTTCTTCGATGAGCGGATCCAGAACCGCGATCGCTTCCCTGGGGCGAGCAGAACGAGTCAGGAGTTTGGCGAGTTGGATCTGCGAAGGGATGAAGTCTTTGTGCGACAGGAACGTCTGCTCGGCTTTCTCGGCGTCTTCCAGTCGTAAATAGTTGCGGCCGATGGAGTAGGTTGCGAGGTTGATCAGTTGCTTTTCTGAGTCGTCGATTGGCTGGGACTGGGTGACCATCTCGTACTGTGCAGTGCTTTCTGCGATCAGTCCAGAACGGTCCAGACAGAAGGCGCGTTTGAACCGCGCCGGCATGTGCGTCGGAAATTCCGCCAGGACAAGTTCGTAGTGCTTGGCGGCGTGTTGATAGAAACCACCCGAGAGAAGGACATCGGCTAATTCCAGCATGCTGTCGAGACTGGTACTGGCTTTCTCAGAGAGGTCTTTGAGTTCCTCGGCGTAGTAGGGGTCCTGGAAAGTGATCTCAGGGATGTCGACGGGATAACGAACGACGTTTTCAGACGTCCCTTTTTCGACTGCGACATGACTGAGCCTCGTCCAGCCAAACCAGGCAAGTTCGCTAACCAGGACAACGATTAATAAGAGATTGAGCCAACGAATCATTGTGCCACCTCACGACTTCCCTGAACCCACGCTGCGACTCTGCCGACACGGTCATAAGGACGCCTGAAATTCAAAGCGCCAGCGACGATGTCGAGTTTGCCATCGGCATTCAGATCACCGACTGCGACGGTGACCAGGTGGATGGGATCACTGGCGATCTGCCAGGTTTTGAAGTTTTGCTGGCCGTCGTTCTCAAGCCAGACGACGGCAGCATTTTTCTTTTCGTACCACTCGTTGGTCATGCTGACGAGGACGACATCTTCATCTCCGTCGTTATCGAGATCGCCCACTTGAGCAGCGTAGGTGCCGCCGAGGTCCGCGATGCGTTGCATCTTGAAGGTCCACCCTCCCTGGTTTTCGAACCAGTAGCAGCCATGGTACGGCTGGGGGTAGGCGTCGTAATCTTCGAGGTTATCGCCGACCGGGAGGACGAGGTCCATGTCGCCGTCTTGATCAAGATCAGCAGCGACCAATCCGGCGCTGCCGAGATCAAAGTTGATCGTGAACCAGAGACGACGCGGAGTTAAGTTGCCCTTTCCGTCATTCTCGAATCCCCAGAGTTCTTCTTCGTCCTGCGAGACGATGGCAGTAATGTCGAGGTCGCCATCGCCATCGAAGTCGGCCACGGGGACATGGATCGTGCCAGGTGCAGTCAGAAGCAGATGATCTTCGAAACGCAGGCTGCCATGATTTTCCAGCCAGAGAACTTCACCTCGACTATAGCCGAAGACCGCGACGGCAAGATCGGTATCCCCATCACCATCGAAGTCACCTGCCTGAACATCAGCGACTCGTCGGACCTGATCGAGAATGACGTGACGAACCATGCCGTCAGGTGTTTGCTCGAAAAGCTCGACACGGCCGACAACTTTGTCATCGGGAAAAATGTTGCCGAGAATGGAGACAATGACATCGAGGTCGCCATCACGATCGATGTCCACGCAGGTGGCATGAGCGGGGGCAGCGACGTCTTCGATTAATGGACGCGGCGCCCAATTGCCAGATGCATCCTGCTCGTGAATCGTGATGCAGTTACGGCTGGCATCGCACGTCAGGATGTCATTGCGTCCATCACGGTTGAAATCGATGATCTGGACATTGGTAATGAGCGGGAGACCCAGGGGTGGCTCATCGACTTTGAGAGTGGAAAATGTGAGCGGACTGGCCGGGTAACTTTTTCCGCCGGTGAAGCCCAGGGGGGCGGTCTTCACAACGGGTGCCGGCTCCGATGGGACTGGCTCGACGGAAGTCTGATTCGACAGCCCCCAGATCGGCACGAGCACGACCGCTGCCAGTAGCAACAAAAAAAACGCGAGATCCAACTTCATGTCACCTGGCCTCAGGGCGGGATGTGGCGGATATTCAACGCCGGACATGATAGCGGGAGGTCACATAAAAATCCCTCCATGCGTGGGAGATTTTGTGGAAGCGTGTGCAGTGAGCGGATCAGCTGGCGTCGTCGTCTTTATTGAGGCGGTGGTAGAGGTCGAGGTAAAAAGTAGCGATGAAAACGACCAGCCAGGCGATCAGGAAGGTGATCGAGAAGCCCCCCATGAACGGAGCCAAGGGGATGCGTAGCGCGTGAAGAATCAGCCAGAGAAAACCGGTCAGGGCAGACAAGAACAGCAGCATCAAGCTGGTGACAAAGAGGTGGCCGACAACAGGGCGAGTGGACATGGAGATTCGCATCACAAGAGGACGGTGGATAGTGTCCGGAGTTTATCGAATGAAGCGGCATTCAAGAAGAGGGATTGAAAGCCAAGCGTCTGATGCAGACGAGCGAACGCGTTAATTCACAGCCTCTTGCAGGCGGTACCAGGCAGATTCGGCCCAGAAATATTGGGAGTAGTAGAGGCGGGTGTAGTCGTAATGACGGATCAGGTCTTTGAGTTCGTCGCTGTGAGCACGCAGGAAGGCTTTGTCGGGAGTCAGTGAAACGATCCAGGCGGCGGAGGTTGGTTCGCGGACCAGTTCGGTTTCCATCTGGCGACGTGGAGAGACTTTGTTGAAGGCTTTGAGTTCGATCATCGCGAGAGCGGAGGCTTCTTTCTGCGTGGACTGCGCGACCCAGTATTCGTTCATCATGCGCCAGTTCATTTCGAACCGGGCTTTGTTGTCATTGTCATAGCGGGACGCCCAGGAGACGTTTTTGAGGGCGAGTTCAGCACTGGCCTGAAGACCCTGGGCGTAGGCTGCGCGAAGTGTCTCGTCGGTTTCCATTTCCCAGAGTTCGCGGATCGCCCAGACGCAGGAGCAGGAGGTCCAGGAATGATACGGGCCATGTTCGTAAACGAGGCCACGCTGGCAGACTTCCAGACGAGTCAGCATGTCTGGCCCGCTGCGTTCGTGGAGAGCCTGTTGATAGCGGGCTTCCCAGGCAGGGTCTAGTGTCAGCTTCGAGACGAACTTCAAGATAAAGAGAAGTCGTGGCGAGCTTTCGAAGGTGATGGGTGCGAACGATCCACGGAGGTGAAAGGGAGGTTCTGCAGGAACATTCCAGTTGAGCTTGAGGAGAACCTCTGCGGTCATGACGACATGTTGTTTGATCATCTCCACTTCTTCTTGGGTCGCGATACCGGAATCGAGATAGACAGCTAAGCCGATGAACCAGGGGAAGGTCTGATCGTTGGAGCCCATGGCGTAATGGGATTTGTCATCCGTGCTGACACCACGACCAACGAAGCCAGCGGTATCGCTGATGGAGTTGAGCAAGAGAAGCCCTTTGACCAGACGCCTCGCCTTTTCCGCGTCCTCAGGAGACTTTGTTCGCTGATAGCGGTTCACGATGGCATCCAGGTACATGCCGTTGAACATGCCGCCGTTTTCAATGGGCGACCACCAGCCGAGGGCATTGGGTTTGCCGAGTTTGCATTCTTCGGGCGTCGGGATGCTGACGTCGCCGTTGAGATCCGCGAAGTCGAGCATGATGCCTTGCTTGTCGACAAAGCGACGCCAGATTTCGTCGTGAGCCTGCTCGATCGCGACGTCAGCCGATGCGTGAGCGTGTGGATAAGTCTGAGTCGATTTCGGCGTCTGGGCAGCGAGCGGGAGGGTGATTGCCAGGAAGATCATGAGTAAACGGAGGCAGAACGTCATGCGGGCATCCCTGTGAGTGCAGCGGGAGAATCGGGGCTCGTTTCAGCGTAATCATGTTCAGTGTGCACGTCAACGCGTGAGTCAACATTGATCCAATCGAATCAAATCCGGACAAAATGGACAATCTTTAGCACGAATTGGTCACATTTGTGAGTTCTTTGTTAGGATGTCTATCGCAGGAGGCAAACTTCTGATTCAAGGATGATTGGTCAGCCAGATCTGGGATTCGCGTCAATGCTTGAGACAGCCGGGATGTTGAAGGTCCTGAAGAAGGAAGAGTGGTTCCACGAGGACGGCTTTCCGATCTGCGTGCATCGTCGTGAGCCTCAAGAGCCCTTCGGCCCGCACACGCATGAATTCGCAGAGATCGTCGTCATTCTGGGCGGAACTGGTTTACACGTCACCGGCGATGAAGGCTGGCAGTTAAGTAGCGGCGATGTGTTTGTCATCGGCGGTGATCGTCCTCACGACTATCAGCAGATGCGGGATCTGAGGCTGGTCAACATCCTGTTTGATATGGATGCGCTGGCGATTGATGCGAAGGACCTATTGTCGCTGCCGGGGTATCATGCGCTCTTCAAGCTGAGTCATGTCTGGCATTCCAAGCACCAGTTTCGCAGTCGGATGCACCTGTCGGTCAAGGAGCTGCAGAGTATCGAAGTCGTCGTCGATCGACTCGAGAATGTCCTGGCAGAGCGACGTGCGGGGTTTCAGTTTCTCGCGCGGGCGTACTTCATGCAGATCATGGGTCTGCTGTCCGTCTACTACGAACACACGATTCACCCGAAGTCGCAGGATCTGCTTAAGATCGCCAAAGCGATCACTTATCTGGAATCGATGAACGATCTGGAGGTCACCCTGGAAGACCTCGCGCGCGCGTCCGGGATGTCAAAGCGGACTCTGATTCGTTCGTTTCAGGCAGCGTTTGGAAAGTCACCCATTGCGTATCTGATTGAAGCGCGGGTGCAACGGGCGACGGAGTTGCTGCGTTCGACTGAGAAAAACGTGACCGAAGTCGCGATGGAAGTCGGGTTCAATGACAGCAACTATTTCTCACGTCAGTTTCGCAAGCTGATGCATTTGTCGCCGCGGGAGTATCGCAAACGGGTCATGGCGGAAACATGACGGATCCATGTCGCCTGAGCGGGCGTATAGAGCGTAGGATCCGAGAAGATCAAATAAATATTGAGTGCTGTTGTTGTGTCGGGTATATTTTAACGCAATGTTAACAGACATCCAATGTGGTCACTCACAGATGAGCATGACCGGCTGTCGTTAACCTCCTTGTTAGTCCGCGCTCCGCCTGACCAGGAACTGACCCGTGATTCAGATGACGAATCCTAGCCACCAAAGCATTCGTAGTATTTACCAGGCCGGCGTGAAAGAAGCGCTGCGTCATAAGTGGATCGAAAGCCAGAAGCGTGGCTACGATGTCGGGATCGATGCGATCCACGAGTGGTTCGATAAGTATTGGCGCGAGTATTGTCGCTACCGCAATCTCGAACATGTCTGTGGTTCGATGTGCTGGGATGAGTTTGACGTCCAGAGATTTGGACGGATTGAAGAGCTGCTGCATTCAGGCGATTTGCTGCTTGACCTGATTTTAGAACGCGTGATGGTCGGCTGGGAAAACCTTCAGATCCTGGTCTGGGCACATGAATGGGGGATGCCGGTGGATCGCGTGTTGAGCATTTTGACACAGCTGGATATCAACAGTGCGCGATTGACGCCACGGATTGAGTGGGCGTAGATAGGGCTTGGGTATTAGGGCTTAGGGCTTGGCCGGATAACGGGAAGTTGAGGCTCTGTTCCGTGGTGCAACTTGTTAGCGAATCGATGCCATTCCCTGTGTGCCACGGCTGTGTCAGCCGTGTGATCGCGCAGTGAATGTCCACTTTTAATGAACACTGCACGGCTGACACAGCCGTGGCACACGTTGAGGCCCTTCCTTCCAGCTTGAGCCTCGCCCTCCCACGTTAAATTCAGTGCTGACAGCACGGGCTTTTCGCATTATTCTGCGCCTGCGTATTGATAGGATCTCAACTCAGACATGCGGAGGCGAGTTGGCAGAGCAGGCGGGAGCGAAGAAGAAAACATTGCTGCATCACTTTCGGTTGGTCAGTCTGCTGACGCTGGGGAGTCGTGTGTTGGGGATGGCGCGGGATGTCGCGATGGCGGTCATGTTTGGCAATGGGGTGATCCTTGATAGCTTCACGCTCGCATTTCGTCTGCCGAATCTTGCCCGGACGATTCTAGGGGAAGGAACACTTTCGACAGCGTTTCTACCAGTGTATGTGAGGGAGATGATGTCGGTCGGGCCGCAGGCTGCGGATCGACTGGCGAGTGTGTTTCTGTTGTTTCTCGTCGCGCTGTTAGGCGCGATTGTTGTTGTCTTCGAGTTGGGAGTGCTAGGGTTATCGCTGGCTTTGAGCATGTCGGATGAGTTTCGATTATTGCTCGAACTCAATGCGATCATGTTCCCGTATATCCTGCTGATCTGCCTGTCAGCTCAGCTCAATGCAGTCCTGAATGCACGAGAGCACTTTGCGTGGCCGGCACTGATGCCCTGGATTTTGAATCTCACTTGGCTTGCGGCGGTGCTGATGTCATGGTGGCTGATGGAAACGCCGACGGGGCGGATCCAGTTCATCAGTCTATCGATCATCTTGGGGGGGCTGGCACAGCTGGCGGGGAGTTGGTTGGCGCTGACGCGATGCGGGTTTGTGTTGAGTCGTGATGTCGGCGGAGACGCATGGAAAACCGACTGGGAGCGCGTGAAGGGGTTGTTGTGGTCGTTGACGCCGATTCTGTTGAGCCTGTCAGTGACACAACTCAATACTCTGCTCGATAGTGTGATTGCCTGGGGACTGGCGTATGTACACGGGTTCGTCGAAGCGGGTGGGCTGGCGTGGCTGCCGAAGTTCAGTGATGGCTCTGCGTCCGCGCTTTACATTGGTCAGCGGCTGTATCAGTTTCCGCTTGGGATTTTCGGAGTCGCGCTGGGGACCGTGCTCTATCCGCGATTGACCAAGGCGCGACATGAAGACGGCAATGCCTTTGCTCAAGAGGTCCTCAAGGGACTGAGGCTGATTCTCTTGTTGGGACTGCCGGCGAGCGTCGGGTTATGTTTGATGGCACAGCCTGTCACAGAGACGTTGTTTCATCACGGAGCCTTCGACATGGAGGATGTGACGCAGACGAGCCAGATGATCGTCGGCTACGGAGTTGGCGTGTGGGCGTTTATGCTGCTGCTGATTATGAACCGGGCGTTCTATGCACTGGAAGATCGCTGGACGCCTTTGCTGGCGGGGTTCATTTCTGTCGCGGTCAATATCGTCATGAGCTTCACGTTGATCATGTTTCTGAATGCCCCGGGACTGGCCGTCGCGACGTCGGTGGCCTCAGCGGTGCAGGTGGGGTGGTTGTTGTGGAAGCTCAAACAGAAAACCCCTTCAATCAAGCTACGTTCTCTCTGTCGTCTCATGGGAATCAGCTTGATCGGGTGTTTTGTGATGGGGTTGGTTTCAAACGTCCTTTTCCCACAACTGGAAAATCAGGACATGTCGACGTTCTGGCGAGGGGTGTCCATTCTCACACAGATCGCAGTATGTGGCGTTGCGTATGGAGCCGTTGTTGTCGGAATGGGAGTCGAAGAGGTTCGGGGTGGCTGGAAGCGGTCGTAGAAAGAAGACACTGCCCAGTTGCACTTGGCGTGCGAAGTTGGCAGGTTCGAGACGTGTCTGGCGGGAAAGTCTGTCAGGCTGTCAGGATGGCAGGGACTCGACGAAGGTGAAAGAGCATGCCGAAATGGCGCAAAGTGTTTTAGGGGAAGACTTAAGGAGCCAGAATAGGCTCGGGCACGTCAATTGCTTTCTCTTGACTGTGTGGTGTCCGGACTCTGCATCTGTGGCAGGGACGGTCCGTTTCGCGAAACGAGCGACAGGGATGGACTGATCTGAATTAGCCGACGTTGCGTGATGTAACGCGGGTAACAGAAGACAGGATTTTGTTTCGCGATACCATGTTTGGTTCGCCCCCAGTTGAAACCGGGGCGATGGAATTGAGAACTTTGACAGCTCATTGACTATGACTGTCTTCTGGATTTGTATCCTTCTCCGACATCCAAATAACGTAGGTAGTCAACAATTTTGAGGAGTGACCGTGGCTAAACTGTTAACCTTCGACGAAGATGCTCGCAAACAGTTGCTGGAAGGCGTCTCGAAGCTGGCAAAGGCCGTCAGTAGTACGTTGGGACCTCGTGGTCGCAACGCTGTTCTGGACAAAGGCTGGGGTTCACCGAAAGTGACCAAAGACGGCGTGACCGTCGCTGAAGATATCGACCTCGAAGACCCGTTTGAAAACGCTGGTGTTCAACTCGTCAAGGAAGTGGCTTCCAAGACAGGCGATCTGGCAGGCGACGGGACGACGACTGCCACCGTGCTGGCAGAAGCTCTGTACCGCGTGGGTCTGAAGTACATCGCGGCTGGTGCCGATGCGATGTCACTGTCTCGCGGGATGAACAAAGCGGTGACTGCCGTTGTCGAACAACTGCACAGCATGGCCAAAACCGTTAAGGCATCTGATCGCGAAGCGATCAAAACTGTCGCGACGATTGCTGGCAACAACGATGAAGAAATCGGCGAGATCCTCGCTGACGCTCTGCTGAAAGTCGGCAAAGACGGCGTCATCACGATCGAAGAAGGCCGTGGCGTTCAGACAGAAGTTGAACTCGTCGAAGGGATGCAGTTCGACCGCGGATACCTGTCTCCCCACTTCGTCACGAACGAAGATGACCAGGAATGCGTGTTTGATAACTGCCGCATTCTGATCTTTGAAGAAAAGATCAGCAACGTGAAGTCGCTGGTGCCGCTGCTGGAAAAAACCTCCAAGGCCAACGTGCCTTTGCTGATCATCGCTGAAGACGTCGAAGGGGAAGCG
>SXPC01000215.1 GCA_005778225.1 Planctomyces sp.
ATGCCGGCCACATGAACCAGTAGCTGAGCATGTTCAAGGTCGGAAAGGCCATGTCGTCCGCGCCGATCATCAGCGGGATCAGGTAGTTCCCAATAGCTCCGGCGAGGATCGGAATCACGACGAGTAAGACCATGACGGTCCCGTGCATCGTGAAGAGCATCGTGTAAAACTCGGGGGTCATCTGACCACCCTGCTGAGCGAACAGCGCTTCGCCGAAGAAGGGCAACGTCGTCCACGGGTACGCCAGCTGCCAGCGAATGCCGAGTGCGAGCAGACCGCCGATGAAGAGCATCGCGATGGTTGTGAAAAGGAACTGGATGCCGATGACTTTGTGGTCGGTCGAGAAGACGTATTTGGTGATGAAGTTGCCCTGCGCGTGAGCATGGTGCTGTGCGTGAGCATCTTCGAGGCTGCCGTGTGCTGGAATTGTTGTGCTCATCAGTTCGCCCCTTCCTGAGTCTGGCTGGTGGAAGCGACGCCCGGTGTCGGCGCTGCTGGTGTGGACGCTGCTGATGCAACGCCGAAGTCCTGGGCCATCTTCTGCATGCGTGCGGTGTAGTCTTCCTGAGAGAGGACCGTCAGCTTTCCACCCATTTTGTAGTGGCCCCAGCCGCAAAGTTCTGCACAGAGCAGGGGATAGCTGCCGGGCTCTTCGGCTTCAAACCAGATCGGAATCACTTTGCCGGGGATGGCATCCTGCTTAATGCGGAGTGTTGGCAGGAAGAAGGAGTGCTGGACGTCATCGGTGCGAAGATAAATCATGACGGGCGTTTTCGCCGGGATGATCAGTTCGTTGACGTCGTACATGTCTCCGGGAACGGGAGTCGGGGAGAGGTCTTTGCCGGGGACAGGGTAGCGGATGCGCCACTCGAACTGACGAGCAGTGACTTCCGCGATCAGGGAGCCGGACTTCGTGGCGGGGGCTCTACTTTTCAAACGGAAGTCAGCCCAGACATCCATCTGGTAGAACGCGATGAACAGGAGCAGAGCGCCGGGGATAACGGTCCAGATGACTTCGAGTGTGTGACTGCCGTGGAAGTGCTGAGCAGGTTCTTCGGGCTTCTTCGTGGAGGCTTTCCACAACGCATATCCCATCGCGATCTGCGTCAGGACGAAGACCCCAGTCGTGATCGCCATGATCAACCAGAAGAGGTGGTCGATCCGTTTGCCGATGGGGGAATCAGAGACGCCATCGCCCGGAAACCCCCATCCGAGAGTCGGTGCGACCCAGCAGATGTAGAGGGCCAGAACCGGCCAGAACATGAAGAAAAGACACCAGAGTCGAGACACTATATGTTTTCCGTTTCAGGAGATGTTTGATTCAATCTGCGAGTCCAATTGGTGCGGTTCGCAAAGCCTCACCAGCACCCTGCTAATTCGAAGAAACTTCCGTCGTTGGCTTGGCAGCCTGGACGGGGGTGGGCTGGCCTTTAGAGTTGCTCATGACGAGGACGTAATTGACGAGATCCCAGATTTCTTCTTCGGTCAGAGAGGCACCCGCTGGGGGCATCTTGGTCCCCTTGATGCCGGAGTGGATGCGTCGGTAGATGTCGACTGGTCGACGACCTCCGCGAAGAACGCCCGTGCGGAAATCGCGTGGTGGAGTCAAGTTGCCCCATTCATCGTGAAGGCCAGGTTCTGCGAACATGTCGCCTTGTGCATTGGCCTGCATGGCTCGTGTCTGAACGCCATCCCCACGCCCATTTTCGCCGTGACAGGCAGCGCACTGGCCTTTGGTCAGGAAGAGCAGGTGTCCGTTTTCGATCGAGGTTTTGGTTGCGTCTGCCAGTGACTTTGCGTCCGGTTCGGGGCGAGGCCCCTGGGGAGTGATGACGGAATCTGCTTCATCCGCTGCCGTCCAGTCGGCAGCGATCAGATCGACGTTCGAAGAGACGATGTCCGGGAACATCTGAGCGAGATAGTCTTTGAAGAGCGTCTCGATCTCCTCGGGTTTTTCGCCGCCCGCGATGCGTTCGTCGTAGGCTTTCTGCGAGTATTCAAAGGCGACTTCGTTGATCAGCCGGTTCTCGAGTTCGCCGCGAAAGGCAAGGAACTTCACGTAGTTAGTGATGCTGGTCAGGTCGTCTTCGCTGAGAAGTTTAAAGGAGGGCATGTAAGTTCCAGCAATGCCGTCAGCGATGATGTGCTTGATGTCCGCAGTGCTGGCTTTGCTGGTGGCTGCGGTCGAAGTGAATTTGAAGACCCCCTGGCGGTAATCACGAGGGCGAGGATTCATGTATTTGGCAGATGCCCCGTTGCCATCGCCGGAGACGCCGTGACAGTGGACGCAGTGCAGCATGTAAAGCTGCTGACCGCGGTAAAGAGCCCTGCATTCGTCGAGGATGAATTCGCTTTCGTTGACGCTGGCTGGCTTCACAGGTTGAGCGAGTGTGATCTCAGTCTTCTCGGCATTGAATGTGATCGGGCGCGATTCAGAAACGACAGCGGCAAGATAATCTTTGATCGCCGCGTTTTCCTTTTCGGTCAGCTTCTCAATGGCTGCGAACTGCTGATCGAGCGTGGGAACAAAGCGGATCGACTTCGAGGTCAACTCCATCGGATCTTCGATCAAGAGGTCCGAGGTCGTATTCAGCTTGTCGAGGGTTTCCTGGGTGGCTTTCGATTCTTCGAGAGCGACCGTCCCACGAACATCCCCGGTTGCGATCACGGTCGTCGTCGGGCATCGCAAGCTGGACGGACTGCCAAACTTGTCTTTGATTACCGCTTGGACGGCTTCGCGGGCATACGGGGTTAAGCTATCAAGCCGCTTACTGCCAACGAAATCAGGTTGGCTGGAGCCCATGCAGCCAGTGAGCAGGGTTGTCAGCATCAGCAGACACCATGACAACAGCCCGGGACGGCGAATCGACATCATCTCATTCATATTCGGGAGATATTAAGTCACGAGGTGTCGGAGTTTTGCAGGATCGTGCGAACTCCGGTCGAAAAGCTGCACGATTTTGCCAAATCGCGAGAGTATTGGATGTGCCAATATCATACCTGCGTGCACTGCGATTACCTAGATACCCATTCTTGAATTGCGACATTTTGTTACATTCCAACGAGTTATCGATCGCACTTCGTTTGGCAATATATCTCAAACGGCGCAAATCTTGAGGAGCAACTTTAAGAATGCGCACTGACTGCTTTCGAAAAATCCGTCGCCATGGACAGATAAGCGACATTCATGACGGTTAGTCGACCCGACTGAGATTCTACGCCTTTGACAGTTTACATGCGTCGAGCAGTTGCTGCTCGTTACTGCTTGGCGGGATTTGACTTAGGGAGACTTGTTCATTAGCGAGAGAAGAAATTCCGTAAAATGGGGAAAAGAGGCGTTGCTGCGAATTCACGGGATCGAGTAATCTTCCCTTCTTGTGACGCGGGCCAAACTGTCACAGTCGGTGTGAAATGCGGGAACTTTTTCCGCACGTGACACGCTTATATTAAGACTTGAGCTTTAGCTCACCCTGACCTTCATCCCGGCCAGGCCACGACTCGGAGAGTCGAAACTTCCCAACTCAAAGGATTGTCCATGTTCAAGTTCCGCACCATTTTGATGGTCACGCTGCTGGTTGCTTCCAGCTCGCAAGCATTCGCTCAGTACAAAGTCGATCGACGCGAACACTCTGTCCGCGACGAATTCGGAAGCGTCATCGGTCGTTACAACTTCGACTTCATCGAAGACAACTCGAAGTACGTCCTGCCGCACTACGACGACAACCACGCTGGGACCTACTGGAACCGCGATGGTAAGTACTACTATCGTCCACAAACTCAGACTCGCTACCGCACTCAGTCTCAAGTCGAAGAAATGCGCTTCGGCGGTCGACGTCACATGGATGATCTGGCTGAGCGTCTGGAAGCTCTGGTCAACGAAACCTGCCTGGAAATGCACTATAACTACGGCCACAATCGCGACTTTAAGCAAACCTACGCCGACGCCTACCGAATCCTCGAAGACGCCAAGTGGGTCCACAACCGCGGCAACTACGCCAACAACGATGAAATGCGACGACGCCTCCTGCGCATGGATGATCAGATTCACGAAGTCCAGGAAGACGTCCGTGGCTGGAACAGCAGCAACCGACGCTCCTACGGCGACGTTTCTCTCCGCTCACGCCTGAGACTGGTCGAAGCTTCGATCCACCACCTCATGTACGACGCCGGCCTCGATACCGACCGCGCTCACGACAACAACAATAACAACAATGGTCCAGGTCGCGGCAACGACGGCCGCTGGAATGATGGTCGCGGTAACGACGGTCGCCCAGGCTATAATGGCCCTGGCTACAACAACGGCCCAGGCCGTGGTCCTGGCCGCAACTGAATTTGAAGTGAAACTGAGAGAAACGAAAAGGCTCGTGATGCTGTCATCACGAGCCTTTTTTAAGCTTACGACTTAACCGCCGTTCGGTGTTTTAGTTGTCGAGTCCCAGCGAGGGGATCAGGTCGATGATCTGTTGGTGAACGGGGCCGTTGGAGGCGACGATGCCGCGGTTCTTCAGGAGTTCTCGTCCGTGGGTGAAGTCCAGTGGCTTGCCATCGATATCAGTCACCACTCCGCCTGCTTCCTCGATGACGATGACGCCGCCGGCGTGGTCCCAGATTTTTTCTTTGTAGCCTTTGCGTGTGGGGAGGCGCAGGTAGATTTCGGCTTCGCCTCGCGCTAATACACCGTACTTCGCTTGGCTGTCGAGGCGAATAGAAGGCGCTGAGATCCCTAGCGTCTTCGCGACCGTTGCTGAGTGATCATGAGCGCTGTGTCCCGATTCGACGGATTCGCAGAACTTCATTTGCGCGGGGTCCGTGACTGAAGACACCCGGATCGGATGGCGCTGAGAGATGTCATCGAGCGGGATGGTATAGGCTCCGTTCCCGCCGCGCATCGCGACCAGCATGACGCCGGGGTCTTTCGATCCTGTCGCCAGGATCGGATCGACACCTTTTTCAGGAAGATTCGGGCAGCCCAGGACGCCGACTTCGATCACGCCATCGACGATCAATGCCAGTGAAATGGCGTATTGCTCTTTGCGAAGAAACCCTTTTGTTCCGTCGACCGGGTCGAGGGTCCAGAATCGGCTGGAAAAACCGGCTGCCCCGCCACGGGCGATCGAATCCAGCAGGGCGTTGCGGTCTGCTTTCCAGTCGAGATTCAGTTTAGCGAGCTCGATCAAAGCCGCATCAACATAGGGTTTCTGGGAGTCCTGGCGAAGTTCTTCGACGTCCTCTTCGCCAATCAACGGGTCGTTCGGGAAGGCCTCGTGAAGCAGGTGACTGACGATTCCCTGACAGACGTAATCCGCGATGGTGACAGGACTTTTGTCTTTTTTCTCGATGGCGTCCGTCGCAATGGCGGCCTGGACATTCCGGCACAGGACCGAGGCGGTCGCGACAGCCTGGATCGCGACTTCGAGTTCAGAGATAAACCGGCCGGTCATGGGCAGGTTCCTTCAGTAAAATAGGGCAATTGATATGAAAACGGCGTGCAGTATCGGACTCCGATCATGGCGTCAACATAAGGCGTTCGAGCTAAATCGACAAGCGGGGGCGCCGTTGCAGACGGACCAGCGGCTAAGATTCTGCGCGGGAGTCTTAATAGAATATGCCGATTGCGTTGAAATTGGTGCCGCCCCCGCCTATGATTCGCTCTTCGCCTGCTTGAGAAAACAACGAATTTTCGCTGCGAACCAGCCGATAAATCGAGTGTCCATTTCAAGCGTGGGACGAAATGGACAGGTAGCTCAGTCGGTAGAGCACAGGATTGAAAATCCTGGTGTCGCGGGTTCGATTCCCGCCCTGTCCACTCAAATAGCCATTTGCGTTGAACGCGAGTGGCTTTTTTTATGGCACTTACGGCAAAGGTGTCCACTCGATCGGCATCCTTCTGCATATCTTTCTGCGTCCGACGCTATACTTAACATGTTGGAATGCGAACACGTCGATTTAGGCCGTGTCAATGAACGGTGTGGGTCGGACTGGCGAATTTCTCTGCGTTTGGCATGCTGATCGGTCCGATGTTTCTACACTGCGGACCGGCTCAGGATGAACTCGCAGCCATCGAATCATTTTCGTTACATCACTATGGAAGAACGTCGTGAAGACGATACGCAAATCGAGCAAACTGGCTAACGTCTTGTACGATATTCGCGGGCCGATCATGGATCGCGCCAAGCAGATGGAAGCGCAAGGCCTGCAACTCATCAAACTGAACATTGGCAATCTGGCTGCCTTTGGATTCGATGCTCCTGAGGAAGTGCAGGAAGATATGATCCGCAACCTGCCGAATTCGGCGGGCTATTCGGACAGCAAGGGGATTTTCGCTGCCCGCAAAGCGATCATGCATTACACGCAAACCCAAGGTGTGCATGGCGTAACGCTAGAAGATATCTATCTGGGGAACGGTGCCTCGGACCTGATTGCGATGGCGACCTCGGCGTTGCTCAATGACGGAGACGAATTGCTGCTTCCAGCGCCGGATTATCCACTGTGGACCGCAGTCACGAGCATGGCGGGTGGCAAGCCCGTCCACTATCTGTGCGACGAAGCCAACGGGTGGATTCCTGACCTGGAGGATATTCGCTCGAAGATCACTCCGCGGACGGCTGGAATTGTCCTCATCAACCCAAACAACCCGACGGGAGTGCTTTATCCCGACCATGTCCTGCAGGAGATAGTCAACATCGCCCGCGAGCATGATCTGGTGATTTTCGCTGACGAGGTTTATGACAAGGTTCTTTACGACGGCATTCATCACACGGCGCTGGCGAGCCTGTCGACGGATGTGCTGACGTTGACGTTCAATTCGTTGTCAAAGAGCTATCGTGCCTGCGGTTACCGGGCAGGCTGGATGGTGATTTCGGGGAACAAGCAGGCTGCGACCGACTTTATCGAAGGTCTGAACGTGCTGGCCAACATGAAGCTGTGTGCCAATGTTCCAGGTCAGTGGGCCATTCAGACGGCACTGGGGGGATATCAGAGTATCAACGACCTGGTGGGCGAGGGGGGGCGACTTCGAAAACAGCGGGATCTGGCTTATGAACTGATCACCGCGATTCCGGGAGTGACCTGCGTCAAGCCGCAGGCCTCTCTTTATATGTTCCCCCGCCTTGATCCGGCGGTTTACCCGATCAAGGATGACCGTCAGTTCTTTCTGCAATTGCTCGAAGCCACCCATGTGATGCTGGTGCAGGGGACGGGCTTCAACTGGGCTCAACCCGATCACTTCCGGCTGGTTTTTCTTCCCCATGAAGAAGTTTTGCGGGATGCCATTGGCCGTATTGCGACGTTCCTTGCAGATTATCGTGCGAAGCATGGTAAGAAATGACGAACGTCATTGGGAAACTGGCTCGATCATTACGGTCTCATGCCAAGAGAGCATTCAGCATCTATTCATACCAATCACTCTTCATTCACTGAGTTTTCTTCCCAAAGTGCCATAGCTGCGGCTTTGAGCAAGCATGTTCTGGGCTCCAAAGTCAAACGAAGCCGCATGCTCACCCCAAGTTCTGAGCATAGCGGGACTTCTGTGGCCAGGTTGGCTTAAATTGGGATTCGTATCAGATCTCAAAAAAAGGTCACTTACATCGTTGTAAGTGGCCTTTTTGTTTTTGCTGAGGTCTCCTATGCTACTGGCCAATGAATAGCCAAAACGTCAGTTTTGGGAACGAGTTTTCTGCGTATTTCGATTCATGAGAACTGGTTCCAGGATGATCCGACTTCTATCGAATGCAGGATCGTTCGAGCAGTTACGATCGTTGACCCCCCAATCTGAAAATTCGATGCTGACATCAACACCAATGACATCAACACCGACATGCCCGACTGGCAATGAACATTTTCTGCCACCCTGGTATTTCCGCAACGGACATCTCCAGACCCTGGCCGGGATGTATATTTACGCCCCGCTGTCGATTCGCAAACAATTCTGGCCCAACACAACGAGGACGGGCGAGGTCTTGTTGAGTGATGGTGATCGTCTGATTTATCAGGACGATTGCCCGACTGACTGGCAGCCCGGTGATCGCGTTGCCTTGCTGCTTCACGGGCTGGGAGGAAGTCACGCCAGCCCTTATCTGTCTCGAATCGCCCGTCAGCTGAACAAGAATAACACACGAACATTTCGCCTCGACTGGCGTGGCTGCGGCGCTGGTGCTGGTCTGGCCCGTTATCCTTATCACAGTGGTCGATCGGATGATCTGTCTGCGACCGTCTCGGAAATCGTCGCCCTGTGCCCTGACTCTCCGATTTCTCTGGTTGGATTTTCTCTGGGTGGTAACGTCACGTTGAAACTGCTGGGAGAAACGTCGGCTTCGGTCGGGCATCTCTCAACGATTGATCGGGCGATTGCCATTTGCCCGCCGATCGATTTGAACTTCACGGTCAAGTCGATGCAAAAGGGTCTGGGAAGACTTTACGATCGCTACTTCTGCCAGAACTGCACGCGAGACGTTTATCTTCGACAGCGTCAGGCGCTGAAAGCTGTCATCCCGGAAGGCTGGTTTTCACGACGGCCCAGGACGTTGTACGAGTTCGATGAAACCTTCACGGCACCTGTCTGCGGGTTCGAATCGGCTTCTGACTATTATGCAAAATCGAGTGCCAATCAGTTTCTGGAAGCGATCACGGTCCCGACGCTCGTCATTGCGGCTCAGGATGACCCTTTGATTCCGTTTTCTCAGTTCCGTGTTGCGAGCTATTCAGCGACGACCAAGCTGCTCTCGCCACGTCACGGCGGGCACCTGGGGTTCTGTACCACCCAAGGGCAGGGGTGGATGGATAAGCAGATCATCGAGTGGATTGTCGGCAAACTGTAAGAAAAGCAGTCCGATCGTCAGCAACGCAAAAACGCCTGGTTGAAGTGAATTCGACCAGGCGTTTTTTATTTTCATGATCAACGCGAGAACTACTCTGCGAACGCGGCGTCGAACTTCACGTTGGACGGAGCGAAGTCGATGTTCTTGGTGAACTGGCAAGCTTCGCGGGCACCGGCGTCGCGGTCCATGCCCATGTCTTCCCACTCGATCGAGAGGGGACCAGAGTAGCCGACGGTGTTCAGAGCGCGGATGATTTCTTCGAAGCGAACTCCCCCGCGGCCGACGCTACGGAAGTCCCAGCCGCGACGAGGGTCGCCGAAGGACAGGTGTGAGGTGATGATGCCACTGCGACCGTTGAGGGTCACGGACGCGTCTTTCATGTGGACGTGATAAATGCGTTTCGGGAAGTAACGGATGAATTCAACGGGATCGACACCTTGCCAGATGAGGTGCGACGGATCGAAGTTGAAACCGAAGGCTTCGCGCTGATCGAGGGCCTGCAGGGCGCGCTCGGCTGAATAGAGGTCGAAGGCGATTTCGGTCGGGTGAACTTCGAGGGCGAACTTCACGCCGCATTCGTCGAAGACGTCGAGAATCGGGTTCCAGCGGTCTGCCAGGAGTTGGAAGCCGGCATCGATCATCGACTTCGGAGTTGGCGGGAAGTCGTAAGTCAGGTGCCAGATGCTGGAACCGGTGAAGCCGTTGACGACGCTGACGCCGAATTTCTGGGCGGCGCGGGCCGTGTTCTTCATCTCTTCGAGAGCGCGGTTGTTGACGGCGTCAGGATTGCCATCGCCCCAGACATAGCTGGGGAGGATGGACTTATGACGCTCGTCGATTTTGTCGAGGACGCCTTGCCCGACGAGGTGATTGGAGATGGCGAAGCATTTGAGGTTATAGCGGGCGAGCAGGTCGTGCTTGCGGGCACAGTAGGTATCGTCGGAGAGGGCTTTGTCGACTTCGAAGTGATCGCCCCAGCAGGCCAGTTCCAGGCCGTCGTAGCCGAACTCGGAGGCTTTTTTGCACAGCGTTTCCAGCGGGAGGTCGGCCCATTGTCCGGTAAACAGCGTCACGGGTCTTGCCATCGTCAGTTCCTTTGTTCGAGCGTCAAGCGGGTGGGAAGCATCAGGGACTTGATAGAGAAACATCCCGGGAGTATTCACCACGGAGGACACAGGGTTACACAGAGGCTCACAGAGAAAACAAGCTGAGATTTTCTCTGTGAACCTCTGTGCTCCTCAGTGAACTCTGTGGTGAAAGATCTTCAGGGACTCAAATTGAATGAGTTATCTGTCATGCTTCAATGTTTTTCAAAGGCTTGCCTTGTGAATACGTCTGCCATTGTGAGAAGAGGTGACCGTGAAATCAACCAAGGATGCTTTTCCATGATGAAAACAGGGCTGCTGCGAGTCTTCTCAGGACCACGAATTCTCCATGCGAGGCAAAAGACCGTAACCAGACTGGTCAGTCCTCTCAAATTTCCCACTTCGTGCCCCTGAAATCTTCTTGCCATTAGGCAGCGATCAAGCTAACCTGATGGTTGTACCGTTGCTACTCGAGGATGTGCTGATATTCCCGAGACCGATTCCATGGGGGATCTGCAACTGCTTTCTGGTCTTTACGCCCACCCTGCCTACCAACATCCCGCCTCAGACAGGTTCAAATCATATGCAGACATGTGTTCGTCGATGCGCGAGAAGTCTCTGGGTCGCTTCGATTGTATTCATCGCGATGACGGCTGGTGTCTCCGCGGGGGAGATTCAGTTCAATCGTGATATCCGTCCTATCCTGGTTGAGACCTGTTTTCACTGCCACGGCCCGGATTCTGCGACCCGCGCTGCGGACCTGCGTCTGGATCAGCGTGAGCAGGCGATCGAACACGGCGCTCTGATCCCCGGCGATGTCGAAAACAGCGAAGTGATTGCTCGATTGTTCTCCGAGGACGAAGAGTCGGTCATGCCGCCGAAGTCGAGCCATAAGGTTCTGACGAACGAGCAGAAAGAACTTCTCAAGCAGTGGGTCCTCGAAGGGGCAGAATACGAGCCACACTGGTCGTTCAAAAACCCGACTCGCACTGCTCTGCCGACAGTGAAAGACCAAAGCTGGGTCAAGAATCCGATCGATGCTTTCATTCTGGCTAAACTGGAAGAAAAAAATCTCAAGCCTGCTGAGCCTGCGGACAAGCGGACACTCGCACGTCGCGTCAGTCTCGATTTGACCGGCCTGCCTCCGGAGCCGGAGCTGGTGGAGAAGTTCGTCAATGATTCGTCTGAGAAGGCTTACGAGAAACTGGTCGATGAACTCCTCTCCCGTCCAACCTGGGGGGAGCATCGTGGCCGTTACTGGCTCGACTATGCTCGCTACGCCGATACTCACGGCATCCACTTTGATAACTACCGCGAGATGTGGTCTTACCGCGACTGGGTGATCAGCGCGTTCAACAAGAACATGCCTTACGACACGTTCACGGTCGAGCAGCTGGCTGGTGATCTGCTGCCTGGGGCGACTCTTGAGCAACAGATCGCCTCGGGTTTCAATCGCTGCAATATGACGACGAACGAAGGGGGCGTGATTCAGGAAGAGTATGCTGTCCTCTATACCCGAGACCGCACGGAGACCTACGGCCAGGACTTCCTCGGACTCACGACTGGCTGTGCGGTCTGTCACGATCACAAGTTTGATCCGCTGTCTCAAAAAGAGTTCTACGAGCTTTCTGCGTTTTTCAACAACACGACTCAGCCCGTCATGGACGGGAATCGACAAGATACGCCTCCGATCGTGGTTGTGCCGAAGACTGAAGATCGTGATCGCTGGGGGACGATCGATGCAGACATTGCGGCTGCCTCGACGGCTGTTGAGAATTCCTTCGCTGGTGGTGTGGATCGATTCAAGAAGATTCTCGAAGAAGGTCAGTTCGCTGAGCAACTGGCAGAAGACATGAATGACGGGCTCGTTTTTCATGCTCCTCTGAATGATCGTCAGCTGATTGTGACTGACGAAGACGCGATTGATTTCAGCGGCGATCAGGATTCGGTTTCGCAGGCTTTCACGAAGGGGATCATCAGTGACCGTGCCTGGGCAACCAAAGGGTCAACGCCACTTCCCGGCTTCCAGAATGCGGGCAATTTCGAACGCAATCAGGCGTTCTCCTATGGCGGCTGGGTGAAGGTCAACGGGAAACGCGGCGGTGCGATCCTCTCGCGCATGAGCAACTCATCTCCCCACCGTGGCTGGGACCTCTGGCTGGAAGAAAGCCGGGTCGCGTCTCACATCATTCAGGAATGGCCTTCAAAAGCTCTAAAAGTCGCGACGAAATCTCCTCTCAAAGACAAACAATGGACTCACGTTTTCGTGACGTATGATGGTTCGCGAAAACCATCTGGCGTGAAGATCTATTTCGACGGGGTCGAACAGCCTCTCAATGTCACAGCGGACAGCCTCAACGAGACCGATACGATTCAGACCGAGCATCCGCTGCATATCGGCCATCGCTCGAAAGCACCGCTGACTGATGAGATTGCGATCTCTGATGTTCGCATTTACGAGCGGGCGTTGACGCCTCAGCGTCTGCGCGAGATGAAATTTGCAGGGCGTTTCAATTACCTGACGTCGCGCAATGCAGGCAACATTGATGATAAAGATCGAAGCTCACTGCAGCGCGACTGGATGGAGATGTTCGATCCCGCGCATCAGAGTCTGATGCAGGCCAAGCGAGATCTGGAAAGCGAAAAAGAAGCGATCAAAACTCGTGGGACCATCGCTCACGTGATGCACGAAAAAGATACCGAGGCGATGGCCTATATTCTCGCCCGTGGCGATTACGACAAGCGCAATGGGGAAGTCCGTCCTCACACGCCAGACATTCTGCCTGCGATGAAGGAGGATCTGCCCAAAGATCGCCTAGGGCTGGCGAAGTGGACCATCACTGGCGACCACCCGTTGACGGCGCGTGTTGCTGTGAACCGATTCTGGCAGGAAGTCTTCGGGGCAGGTCTGGTTTCGACGACGGGTGATTTCGGCATTACGGGCGAACTTCCTTCTCACCCGGAACTTCTCGACTGGCTGGCGGTCGAGTTCCGCGAAGGGGGCTGGGACATCAAGAGCATGTACAAGCTGATGGTCATGTCGAATGCGTATCAGCAGTCTGCGAAGACGACGCCTGAGAAGATTGAGATTGATCCTGCTAATCGACTCGTCTCTCGCGGTCCTCGTTTCCGCATGGATGGCGAAATGGTCCGTGATACGGCGCTCGCGGCCAGCGGGATCATGACGACCAAAATGGGTGGTCCGAGCGTGAAGCCTTACCAGCCGGCGAATATCTGGGAAGTCGTCGGCATGCCCGGCAGTACGACTCGCAATTACAAACAGGACACGGGCGAAGACCTCTATCGACGCAGCGTCTACACCTTCTGGAAACGCTTTGCTCCGCCGCCGGCGCTGGAAATCTTCAATGCTCCGACGCGAGAGAACTGCGTCGTCAAACGGGAGCGGACCAACACGCCTCTGCAGGCTCTGGTGACGCTCAACGATACGCAGTTCGTCGAAGCGGCTCGTTACCTGTCCGAGCAGGGAATGAAAGTCTCTGGTGGCGAATTCTCTGTCCAACTCGATTACATGACGACCCGTTTGATCTCACGTCGCTTCAACGAAGCTGAACAGCAGATCGCACAGGAATCGTGGAACAATCTCAAAGCGTACTATGAAGCCAATCCGACACAGGCGGAAGAACTCCTCCATGTCGGCGAGCATCAATCCCCAGCCGAGCTCAACAAAGTCGAACTCGCCGCGTGGACGATGCTCACCAACGAACTGATGAACCTCGACGAAGTTCTTTGTAAGTGATGTAGGGTGGGTCTTGACCCACCAAATGTGCGATTAGATTCAAACAAGCATCAATATCAAATACTCGCGAAACTGGTGGGTCGAGACCCACCCTACGGAATATCCCATGAACCCATTCTACGAAGCAGCTCTCAACGAAAATCGACGCCAATTCCTGGGACGCGGCGTGAATGCCGTCGGCTGGGCGGCGTTGTCTTCACTCCTGGCGAAAGAGGGTCTTGCGACCGCTGCATCGCCGCTGGCCAACAATCCGGCCAGCGGAGTCGGTCCGCATTTCCCGCCCAAGGCCAAAAACGTCATCTACCTGCACATGGTCGGCGGTCCGCCTCAGCAGGATCTGTATGACTACAAGCCGAAGATGGAAGAGTGGTTCGATAAGGACCTGCCGGAGAGCGTGCGCAATGGTCAGCGTCTGACAACCATGACGTCCGGTCAGTCTCGCTTCCCTATTGCTCCGTCAAAGTACAAGTTCGCCCAGCATGGCCAGTCGGGCATGTGGGTCTCGGAATTGCTGCCGGAGACAGCCAAGATCGTCGATGACCTGGCGTTTGTGCGCAGTATGCACACGGAAGCCATCAATCACGAGCCCGCGATCACGATGTTCCAGACTGGCAACCAGATTGCAGGCAAGCCTTGCATGGGATCGTGGATGTCGTATGGGCTGGGGTCACTCAATGAGAACCTGCCGAAGTTCGTCGTCATGATTGCAACGCCTTCGAATCGCGATCAGGAGCAGGCGATTTCTGGTAAGTTGTGGTCATCGGGATTTTTACCCGGAGAGCACGCGGGTGTGAGTTTGCGTTCGAGCGGCGATCCGATTCTCTATATCAATAACCCGCAGGGTGTCCCGTCCCCGGTTCGTCGCAGTACGCTTGATGGCATCTCGAAGCTCAATCAGGTCAAGTACGACCAGCTGGGCGATCCTGAGACGCTGATTCGGATGAAGCAGTACGAAATGGCGTACCGCATGCAGACCAGTGTTCCCGAACTGACCGACCTGACTCAGGAAGACAAAGCCACGATCGATCTTTATGGCGAAGCGTCTCTCAAGCCTGGCTCGTTCGCCAATACGTGTCTGATGGCACGACGCATGGTCGAGCGTGGTGTGCGTTTCGTCCAGGTTTATCTCAACAACTGGGACGTCCACGGCAATGTCGCGGGACGCCTTCCTTCGCAATGCAAAGATGTCGATCGCGCCACTTATGGGCTCATCACGGACCTGAAGAATCGCGGGATGTTCGATGATACCCTCATCCTCTGGGGAGGTGAGTTCGGTCGAACGGTTTACTCGCAAGGCCAGCTCTCGAAGGAGAACTACGGTCGCGATCACCACCCACGCTGTTTCACGATCTGGATGGCCGGCGCGGGTGTCAAAGGGGGAACCATCTACGGCGAGACCGATGACTTCTCCTACAACATTGTCAAAGACCCGGTCCACGTCCGTGACTTCCACGCGACGATCCTGCACCTGCTGGGCTTCGAACACGAGAAGTTTACCTACAAGTACCAGGGCTTGGATCAGAAGCTGACGGGGGTCGAGCAAGCCCAGATTGTCCAGGCGCTCCTGGCTTAGCAGGGCTGCGTCTTAGACTTCGAAGATGTCCAGATCCTCGACCATCACGGTACGCGGGAAGATTTTTCTCGCGACTTCGATCCCTACCGGATCGTCGTCTTCGCATTGCGGGTCGACGTGAATGAGTCTCATCTGTTGGACGTTTGCTGCTTTGGCGATCTTGGCGACTGCGGTCGTATGGGAATGCCCGGAGGGTTCGCACCACTCGGCTTTCTCGTCCGGAAAGTAGCATTCGTGGAGCAGCAGGTTAGCCCCCTGTATGAACGGGATGTAGTCCTCGCTGGTGATGGTGTCGGTGATGTATGCGAACTTTGCGTTCGAAGAGGTCAGCTTCACACCCAGCGAGCCGCCGGGGTGCAATGGCAATGGAGAGGTTGAGAGTGTCACCTCTCCCAGCTGAATCTCATCACCCGCGGTGATCGGCGTCATCTTGAAGTCAGGCCGCATCGGGAAGACGGCGGGATCGAAGAGATGCTTCTCGACGGCATCAATCGTCTTTTGTTCGGCGAGAATCTCGACGCTGGTCAGTTTGCCCAACAGCATGGGCACGAGAAGAAACGTCAATCCGCAGATGTGATCCAGATGGGCATGTGTGAGGACGATCGTCAGTTCGGTGGAGACGAGTCGATCTGCAAGACGGAAGGCGCCCGTCCCTGCGTCCAGAAGCAGATTCTGCTCCGGTAGGTAGTAACACGCCGTGTGACGTCGTTCGTTGGGATGATACCCGCCCGATCCTAGACAGTGAATACGCATCGCATGAGCCCTCAAGATGCATTCTCAGTGAATACTCCAGTCTAGCGGGAGAATGCTCGGACGAATAGCAAACTGTTAATGGAACTGCCCTGCGAATCCCTCAATGGAGACCCCGACGCGTTCCGGCATGACCTCGCGTGCGATCGCGATGATCTCGTCGCGGTATTCTAGCGATGTCGCTCTTGGGTCGACCTGGTTCATCGCCTCTGGCAGGCCGGTCTTCCAGGTTCGTTGTCCGTTTCTGGAACCATCGCCGTCGATGAAATGGTCGATGACGACCCCGTCTGCGACTCTGGTGATTCGTTCAAAGAACGCTCGAGGTGACTTGATTGGCAGTAGTGGCGAGACTGTGACAATGGTGCGAATGCCCGCAGATTTCATTGTCTCCACCAGAGTGAATCGATTCTCGACGGAGCTGGCCGGCCGAGGCAGACCTGGCAAGCCATCTCGATCTGATTCGATCGTGACATGGATTCGCACGTCGGATCGCTGGCTCAATTCGGCGAGCAGATCGACATCGCGTGACACCAGCTTACTGCGGGTCTGGACGATCAGGGCATCTGGTGGTTTGTCGAGCATAGCTTCCAGGAGTGATCGGGTGACTTTCTGAGAGGCTTCCTGTGGCAGATAGGGATCTGTGGAACTCGCCAGGAAAATTCCGAACTGGCCAATGGTCTGGCGTGCCCACTTCTGTTCGCGGGCAAATTGACGACGGTAGACGTCTGCGGCGTTCTGTTTGACATCCAGAAACTGTCCCCACTGTCGTCCTTTGGTCACGAAGCTGTTGTGTTGAACGTAGCAGTAAACGCCGCACAGAGTCTTGCCAAACGAACATCCCTGATACGGGTTGAGCGAATGGGAGGAGACCTGCGTCAGATAACCCGATGTCCGCGTCAGAACCGACCGGGCCTGGATGAGCGATGTTTGTGAAGTCACGCGACCCTCGCGATTATCAGACACAATATTTCCTGATAGACAGCCAATTTCGTGTTCGTCATTCTCAATTTCCTTCTCTATCCCCCACATCCTCCTATAATACGCTTTACGAAACTTCTCTCACATCTGCAGTCGAAACAACCTCACGAGAAACCTGTCGGTATGAAACAAACTGTTGAAATCGATGGCGTTACGTTGCATCTATCGCAGCCGGACGTCACCAAGTCGGATTGGATCGGTCAAAGCGAAGTCCTCTCTCACATCCTCGCCTGCTGGCTGACTGTTGATGATCGTGACCTGCCGCTGACGCCTCGTCTGGTCGGGACGCCTGGGATTGGCAAGACGTCTTTGGCGATGGCTGCTGCCCGTCAGCGCAAGCAGGATGTTTATATTTTCCAGTGCACCGCCGACACGCGCCCGGAAGACCTGCTTGTCACGCCGGTCGTTGGGGATGGCAGCAAGATCATGTATCACGCCTCGACTCTTGTCACCGCGATGATCACAGGTGGTATCTGTATTCTTGATGAAGGCAACCGGATGAACGAGAAGAGCTGGGCGTCACTGGCTCCGCTGCTCGACCATCGTCGCTACATCGAATCGATTATTGCGGGGTTGACGATTCCTGCTCATCGCAACTTCTGCTGTGCCGTGACGATGAACGAGGATGAGTCAACGTTTGAAATCCCCGATTACATCCTCAGTCGCCTGCAGCCGACACTGACACTGACTCACCCCGCGCGAGAAGACGAACTGGCGATCCTCAAGTATCACCTCCCGTTCGCAGAGGATTCTCTGCTGCAACTGACGGTCGATTTTCTGCAGCAGTCACATGCCCTTAAGCTCGACTTCTCGACGCGCGATGGCATCAATGTTTTGCGTTATGCAATCAAGCGTCTGGCGTCTGAAAAGAAACATCCTCTCGGCCTCGATCAGGCCTGGCGCGAATCCGTGCTGGCATGCCTGGGTGAAGAGGCGATCAACCTCAACGAGATGGCTGAGAAGAAGCAACGCTACTCTGGTGGCAACACTCTTCCTATGGGGCTGGGTGACTTCTTCTTCTCTCCGAACGAGACCCTCCACCCCGACGCCATGGCTACTGATGACGGCGACGACGATGATGAGGAGTACGACGACGACTTCGATGATGAAGATGATGACAACCGATTTGCGTAACACCCTGGAACTCTCTCGTGAGTAACGTCTTTCGCCTCTCTGACAAGATCACACTGCTGCCGGTCATCCATGAAAGTGGGGACTATGCGGTGGAGGTTCGTCGTGTGTTGTTGTCTGGCAAGTATGATTGCCTGGCGGTTCCGCTGCCGGAATCGTTTCGAGAAGCGGTCGAGACCGGGATCGCAGATCTTCCGCGGATCAGTGTCGCGATTCAGCCGGGACCAGAAGCCAGTTGGAATGACGATGAGGACGAAATCGATTCGTATGCGAGCTATGTGGCGATCGATCCCTGTCAGGCGGTCATTGCAGCGATTCGCAACTCGATCATGGAGCGTCGCCCGCGCGCTTACATCGATCTCAATACCAGCGAGTACGATGAACTGATCAATGTTCTGCCGGATGCGTACACGATCAAGAATCTGTCGCTGGATCGCTTTGCGTCTGCGGTGTTGACGTCGGTGCCGCTGGTGGAAGAGGGACTTCACGCCAGGCGTCTTTCTTACATGGCGTCACGTTTGCGTCAGTTGGAAACGAAGTTCGAATCGATTCTCTGTCTGTGTAGTTTTGCAGAGTGGCCGAGCCTTCGCATGTACTTTCAGGTGGCGACCGCGGAGGACGAACTGGAAGATCTCGAACCACCCGTTGAGGCGGAACTGCATTCGTTTCCTGAAGAGCAGGCGTTGTTCGCGCTGGGCGAACTTCCTTTTATTACGGCCTGTTATGAACATGCTCGAGCTGATCTCGATGACGATGAGAACATGTCGCTGGATGGGCTCAAGCTGCTCGTGATTGAGGCACGTCGTCGGTACAAGGAAGAACACAAAGCGAAGGCTCGCAAGATCACGCCGCGGCTGCTTTCGACTTATTTCCAGTATGTCCGCAATCTTTCTCTCATTTCGCGTCGGCTGACGCCGGATATGTATTCTCTTGTGGTCGCTGCTCAGCAAATCTTTGGGGATGCGTTTGCGATCAATCTTGTTGAGACGTTGCGCGAGTACAACTTCGGCGTGAATCGTGCGTTGCCACTCGTGAAGATGAATCAGCAGTTGCTTGAAACTCCGGATGAAGAGATCTATGAGAAGCGCAGTCGACTGCCGGGCAAGCTGCTTTCGTGGAAGGGACTGGAGCTCACGCCGCGTCCGCAGAAAGAGCAGCAACAGAGATGGGAGATGCAGTGGAACCCGTTTTCCCACTGCAGCTGGCCGCCGGAAGACACTGCGATCGAGCGTTTCCGAACTGCTGTTAAAGATCATGCACTCTCACTGCTTGGCAATGACCTGGCGAAGATCGAAAAGTTTTCTTCGAGCCTGAAAGATGGTCTCGATATCCGAGAGACGCTGCGGAACTGGCATACGGGTGAACTGTATGTGAAAGAGATTCCCCCCTCTCGTGGCAACCTGGATTGCGTCATTATGCTCTTTGATACGCCTGCTGATCCGCGCGATTACCCGAGTCGTATCACGTGGCATGCGGAGCATCATGACGAATCGACGCTGGCGTTTTTTGCCAGCGCCTACCAGAACGAACTTGTTGGTCCGGGGATTGCGCAGGCGGTCTATGGTGGCGCGATGTTTCTTTTCCCGCCTCGCCCGATTCCGGATGTGTGGCGAGATCCTCGCTTTGATTTTGTCGACACGCTTGAAGAACGGCTCATCGTCGCAGGTAGCTATCATACGCATTTCAAGCACATTACCGTTCTCTCTGCGACCCCTCCGGGTATGGCCTGGAAGACGCTTGCGCGCAAGTATGGCCGGAAGATTCTCCACGTTCCGCTGTCTCGCTTCAGTCAGGAAACGCTGAATCAGCTGCGGCACTTCCACATCCTCAACGGCCAGAAGGTCAGAAGCTACGCGGCGAACTATATTCGCAAGGTGTGATCAGGTGTGCCACGGCCGTGTCGGCTGTGCGTGTTGTAAGCAGAAATCCACGGCTGACACAGCCGTGGCACACAGGTTTACTCGCCGCGTAGTGTTGTGACGATTGGTAGTCGCATGGCTCGCCAGACGGCGAAGAGTCCTCCGAGGCTTCCGACTAGCAGGACGCTTACGAGGAGTCCTCCTAGTGAAACCCAGGGAACCTGCGCGGCACTGCTTTGTAGATGCGGCCACATCGCTAATTGAGCTGCGATGGTGCCTAAGGCGATTCCCGTCAGTAGCATGAATGAATTCTCCAGGAACACCATCCAGCCGATTCGGCTTCCTGTGAGCCCGATACTTCGCAGGAGCGCAATCTCGCCTCGTCGTTCGAGGACATTTCGCAGCATGACGACGCCGAGCCCGATGGTTCCCAGAAGAAGTCCCAGGCCGCCGAGTGTTTGAAAAGTCGTCAGGTAGGTGTTCTGCACGGCGAGGAATCGAGCCAGTCGATCCGCGACGGGTTCTGCGTCTAAGCCAAATTCCTCATAACGGGTCTCCAGTAACTGCGATGCCAGCGGTACGCAGCCCGGATTGGAATTTGTTTCCACGAGGAAGTATTGATACCCGACGACTTCGGGAAACAGCCTGCGAAAGTTCTTCTCCGAAATCAGCAAGACGCCTTGAAAGACACTTCCCGTCAGCATGCCTGCGATCTGGATTTTGGCGTTGGGGACATTCGACATGGGGAGTTCGATCGTGTCGCCTTGCAACTTGTGCAGCGAGTACATGAGCGTGTTCATGTCGCCGAGGGCAGGGACATTGCCGTTGGGCGTCTCCTCGTTGAGTCTTGTCCAGGGATTCTCGCCGGGCGTGTCTGCAAAGGCGAACCCGCCTCGTTGAATGAACTCTTCGCTGACGCCGAGGATTGTGGGGACGGTCGTCTGGTAGAGGTTCAAGCAACTCGCGTTCTCGCCGCTCTTCACTGGGAACGAATAGATGCGGACTCCCTCAATGGCCGATGGTGGTGTCGCAGCTGGCTCTGGTCCCGGTGCCGATGCTTTGCATTCTGCGAGGGCCTGATTGAGGTCGAGTGATTCGAGATTCGCGAGGATCGGGCGCGAGGATTCTGCGACCAGGGAGAAGCCGCCGTTGCCGGATGTCTTATCGGGTTTGACGGCGAGGGGGTTATATTGGCCGACACCGACAGCGACGATGAGGAAGGTTGCGGAGGCGATCATGGATGTCGTGGTCAAGGTTCGAGAGGGTTGTCGCATGGTGTTTAAAACGCTTAGCCGCTGGAGATTGAATCTCGCTGCTCCCGCGTTTGTGGCCGGTCGGACCAGCCACCAGCGGAGCAGCAGGATCCCGCCGATGAGGGTGCAAAGACCAATCTGAAAGAACGCGACGATCGTCCAGTTGAAACCTGAGAACGCTTCCTTCTGCGGCAGCATTCCCCCTAATGCAGCCATTAGCAACACAACCGCGATTCCCAGCAGAGACGAGCCGACCCAGAAGCTGATCGCGCCGCGATGCTGGGCGGCTTTGGCAGGGATGTCTGGTGTCAGATTGCCGGTCAGCTGTTCTCTGACGGAGAGTTTGGCGATGCCGCGTAGTGACCACCAGACGACCAGCATGGTCATGATCAACGTCACGACAGGTCCGGTGATCAACGCCATCGGCGTGACGTAGACGTGCAGGTTGGTTGTGCCGACGGCTCCTTGCCACCAGGTTGTCAGTCCGGTCATCATCAGGTCAGCATACGCGACAGCTGCGGCGGCACCGAGGACACCGCCCACCAGGGAGAGCAGGAGTGTCTCCTTTAATAACAGCGTTCGAATTTCACCGGTCGTTAAACCGACCGCGGCGTATAGCCCCAGCTGGCGGATCCTTTCTTCGATCGACAGACGGAACAGCAGCACTGTCAAAATCAACGCGGCTCCGATGAGGAAAAAACTGAACCCCAGGAACAGCCCTGAAAAATCGTTTGAGCCAGCCGAGGCTTTTAAGCCTTGTGCCAGAACAGGCTGCACGGCGAGTCCCGTGGCTGGCAGGTCAATCGCGTTGAGAATCTGACGTTCCAGTTTCTCGATGGCATCTGGCGTTGTCTCATGGGCGAAGCGGATCGACGTGAGGTCGCCGTACTTGCTAGTCCACATTTTTTGAGCCATCTCGACCGACATGAACAGCTTAGGGGTGGCTTTGTATTCGTCCCAGTACTCTTCGTCACGACTGGTGATGCGATCGAGGTTCATCGGGAAGGGCTGCTCCCAGTCGGCGAAGCTGTCGGCTGTCGTGACGCCTTCGATCACGGGAACAACACCGCGATCGAGCGTCGCGGCTTCCATTTTGAGGATGGTTTTGACGGTGAACTCCGCTTCGAGCTCCGGTAGTTCGCCTGTCGAGCCGACTTGGTGATACTTCATGCGAATCACGTCGCCGATGCTGACGCCTAGGTCTTCTGCCAACCATTGATTGATGGCGACTTCGTTGCCGGTGAGTTTCGGGACGGGTTGACCATCGGTGCTGACATAAGGTCCGAAAGGTTCGCCTGCGGTCAGATCGATCCCTGCGACTGTCGAGTACATGGCGAACTTGTCGAGGTTGTTTTTGTTGGCGAGTTCATTGGCCAGGTAGAGTAGGATGGGTTGTGTTTTGAGCTTATTCTCAGCTGCGACACGCTCTGCGGCTCGGGCGATGGTGGTTTCCAGAATGAGTTGATCGGATTCGAGGGCCAGGATGGTTCCTGCTTCATTGGGGACTAGTCGCAGTTGCAGATCCGCCAGCGATAATGCCTGGCTGACATCGGTGATGACGCCGGAGGAATAGAGGGCATTCACCCGCGCTGGCTTGGGGTTTGGATTGCGACGGGACGCTGGCAGCTCCTGGATGCCGAGGCGTTCTTGAAGCAGTTTCAACGGGACGTAGGCGATGGGGCCGCTGGTTTGATCGGGGCGGAGGGAGAAGACACTAGGAGAGCGGTCGAAATAGTCGGAGTGTAAATAGACCTTCATGTCTTCCCAATTCGAAGCGCGGAGATCTTCTTTCTGAAAGACGCCACTAACGGGCAAGTCAATCTGAGCTGTTGTCTGATCTCGCTCCCCGAACAGCGTATCTCGAGGAATGGAACTGGGGAGATCAACATAAAGAGTGACATCGTCCAGGTATCGTGCGCCGAGGATATCTCTTGCCACCTCGTTGAGAATGACCCCGTCATTCTCCTGCTGAATATGCTGATTTGTTGAATCTGAAATGGCCATCAACTTCCAGAACCGCTCATCGACCCCATAGACCTGCACGCCTCCTGCCCGACTGACTTTCCCATCCGGAGTCTGCTTCTTAATCGCTCCCGACAAGTGAATAACCGGTGCCGTCAATGGGTCCGCATAGGTTCCCTTTTCAACCTTGATCTTTCCCGCCAGTTCCTCCGTGACAAAGCGAGGGCTGTCAATTGCCGTCTCGACTCTCCCGAGGCGATCGAGAGTCATCTGTTTCAGCGAGCCGCGGATCGAGTCGCCAACGATGAGCGCGCCGGTGAGAGCGGCGCAGGCGATGATGATCCCTGCCAGCATGGCGAGGTTGGATCGCCAGTAGTGCTTGAGGGTCGAGAGGACGAGGGTGTTGCGTGTGAGCATGGTGGAGCCATCCAGAAGCGTTTTTATTTATCTTGCGGAGTCAGTCACGTTGTGATCATTGCCACCTACACACGCACCAGCTTCCCCTCGCGCAGCGTCATCCGAGCTGGGAATCTTGCTGCCAGTGATTCGCTATGCGTCACGCAGAGCAGAATCGTCTTGTGTTCGGCCTGCAGTTCCAGCAGCAGGGTTCCGATCTCTTCGGCGGTTGTTGGATCGAGGTTTCCTGTTGGTTCGTCGGCCAGGATGAGTCGTGGTTCATTGAGTAATGCTCGACAAATCGCGACGCGTTGACGTTCTCCGCCCGAGAGTTGTGCGGGGCGATGTCCCAGGCGTGACGACAGCCCGACGCGCTCTAACAGCGCCTTTGCTCGTGACTCGACTTCACTGGTGACAGTCCCTGCGGGCAGTCGCGCCAGGAGGACATTCTCCAGCACTGTGCACTGTGGCAGCAGGTGATGTTCCTGGAAGACGAAGCCGATTTTCTCGTTGCGGAATTTGGCTTGCTGGCTGCTCGAGAGTCGATAGACATCTTCGCTGAACAGCGTGATGCGACCTGACGTCGGGGTATCGAGAAGACCGACTGTGTAGAGGAGTGTGCTCTTGCCGCAGCCCGATGGACCGGTGATCGCGACCGCTTCTCCGGGCTGGAACGTCAACGTCACGTCATTGAGGATCGTCAGCGCCCCCGCTGCCGTTTCGAATGTCTTGGTGACGTTTTCCAGCACCAATGTCTCTTGTCTGACTCCTACCGCTGAACTCATGGCTGCTCCTCGCGTCGTGATAGACTTCTTTTCTCAATCAGTTGTAGACGACCACCTCACCATACGCCACGGCTGTCTAGGCCACGTCGGTTCAAACGCCCAGCGTCTAACAATTGCTCCGCGTATGGATCCGGCGGTTGTACTCGTCGGTGAACGACTCCGTCCAATCGGCCAGCTGTGGAAATCTTTGCTTGTTCTTCTCCAGGAGGTCGGCCAGGACGACGAGATCGCCGTGATCGATTTTTGTGATGTGAACCTGTCCGAGTTCCAGTTCTTTTGCGAGATGACTGAGGCGTTCGATTTCCTCTGGGGCATGTTTTGACATGGTCTGCAACTGAATGTGGACGGCTTGCGAGAGTGTCAATTCGTGTGACTGCATCATTTGGCCTTCTCTGGACTTCCCATTTTGACAATCGTGATTCCCGCTGGTGACCGCATCTTCCCCTTTGCGGGCAAAAACAGGAAAATCACCCCGGTTGCCATTTTTCCCCGGACCCCCGTCCAGATAATAATAGCCGAACACGCTTTCCAGTGGCACAGACTTTCGTCTGTGCAAATCGCGAGAAGCTTCGCACAGGCAGGAATGCCTGTGCCACCAAGATCCGATCATCCCCTTAATCCCCGGCGACAGCCGTCCAGGATAAACTGTTCATGTCTCAGCCACCCAATGACTCTGCTGTCCGCCTCATCCTTGCGATTCATAATCACCAGCCCGTCGGCAACTTCGACGGCGTGATCGAAGATGCGTTCAATGACAGTTACAGTCCGTTTCTCGACATCCTCGAAGAATATCCCGAGATCCGTATCGCGCTGCACACGTCCGGGTCTCTCATGGAGTGGCTGGTCGAACGTCACCCGGAATACATAGCGCGTCTGCGAGACTTCGTCGCGCGTGGTCAGATTGAAATCCTTGGTGGGCCGTTCTTCGAGCCGATTCTTGCCTGTATTCCCTCGCGTGACCGTATTGGGCAGATGAAGGCGTACACCCGTTATCTGGAGGACCTCCTGGGTTGCAAAGTCAATGGGATGTGGGTGCCAGAGCGGGTCTGGGAACCCTCGTTTGCGGGCGATGTCACGGCTGCCGGGATCGACTTCACGATTCTCGACGACTTCCACTTCAAATGCGCCGGTTTCACCGATGAACAACTGCGTGGCTATTACCTGACTGAAGATCAGGGACGACTGCTGAAAGTTTTCCCGGTTTCGGAGAAACTTCGCTATACGATTCCGTTCGACACTCCGGAGGCGACCTTCGAATATTTAGAGAAGGTGCATGCGGAGTCTCCTGGCTGTGTCATGACCTTCGGCGACGATGGGGAAAAATTCGGCGTCTGGCCGGGCACGAAAGAACTCATTTATGAGAAGGGTTGGCTGCGCAAGTTCTTTGAACTGCTGCGTGCGAACAAAGACTGGGTTCACTTGACCCTGCCGACGGAAGTCACGCGGACGACTCCGCCGGTTGGTCGCTGCTATTTGCCGGATGCGAGTTATCGGGAGATGACGGAATGGGCGATGACGACGGAGCGTCAGATGGAATACAAGAAACTGACGAAAGACCTTAAAGAACACGATGACTTTCCTCGTCTGCAGAAATTTCTGCGGGGCGTGTCGTGGCGGAACTTCCTGGTTCGCTATCAGGAGACCCATGAGATGTTCTGTCGTGCGAAGGAAGTCAGCACGAAGCTGCATGAACTGCAGCAGGAAGAAGCCTTTTCACCTGAGAAGCTCGAACCTGCCCTGCTCGACCTGTATCGTGGTCAATGTAACTGCCCTTACTGGCACGGTGCGTTTGGCGGACTTTATCTGCCTCACTTGCGCAACGCGATTTACCGTCACCTGATTGCAGCGGACTCTCATATCGAGTCAATGCAACATGCTTCGAAGCATTGGCAGTCGGTTACTGTGGGTGATTTCAACCTGGATGCCCGTCAGGAAATTCGTCTCGCGAACCAGTCGCTGATTGCTTACTTCTCGCCAGCCGTTGGCGGTCATCTTTACGAACTCGATATCAAGGCGATTCGCCATAATCTGCTGGCGACCCTCAACCGTCGTCCGGAGCCTTATCACGAGAAGATCATTGAGCATGCTTCCAAGCTCGATGAACAGCAGGGGGGCTTCGTTGCAGAACCTCATGAGCGAGTTCACTTCAAACATCCCGACCTCGACAAAGCGATCGAGTACGATACGTGGCCACGCAAAGCCCTTGTCGATCACATGCTCTGGAACGACTCGACCCTTGAGCAGTTCCGCAAAGGTGAGTCTCAACTCAACGAGATGCCTCTGGGCGTTTACCAGACGAAGTTGCGCGAAGTGCCGGGGCGTATTGATATCGTGATGACGCGCGAAGTCCCTCAATACGACGCCGACATGGCGACGCTGACCAAGACCATCACGCTACGTGACGAGAACCCCTCTCAGCTCGACGTCCATTACGAGTGGCATAATCTCGTGCCGGGCAGAGTCTATCACGTCGGCGTCGAGAACAACCTCGCCGGCATGCCCGCCGGGGCGGATGATCGTTACTTCTATGATGAAAACGGTCAGCGTCTGGGCCAGCTTCAGACGCAGCTCGACTTGAAGCATTGCAGCCGAATTTCTGCTGTCGATGAATGGCTTGGGATCGATGTCGGTATTGAAATGGATCCACCCGCGTTCCTGTGGAGCTACCCGCTGTACACAGTCAGCCAGTCGGAAGGCGGCTTCGAACTCGTCCACCAAAGCACAGCAATCATCTCGCATTGGCAGTTCACGGCGGATGAGACGCGCATGAAGCGGTTCACGCTGAAGATCGCGATTGATACGTCAGCGGCGCAGGCGCGACAACTCGCGGAGCAGCGAAGTGCAGTCGGAGTGTAGTAGTTTATCTTGTTCCTTTTCCCTTGAGGGGAGAAGGTGCTCGAAGGGCGAATGAGGGTGGGCGATAGAAAAGTATTGACTCACATTCGCTCTACAGTGCGAGCCAATTTTCCCTCACGACTTCCCCTTCTTCAACTCGACTTCCACTTCTCCCGTGGCGGGATTCAGAATCCGTGCCGTTCCGTCAACTCGATAGCCATTGTATTCGGTATTGATTGATTGAGGTTTTCCATCACTCGCTAGTGACGGCGAAGTCGCACTGGATCCGGAAGGAGACCTCACTTCCAGTTTGAGATTCGTTCCGCCAGCCGAGTATCTATTCAATTCGGTTTTTACAATCACAATATTCCCTGCTGGATTGGCGATGAACGCAGTAAAAACATCGCCCGGCATCAGTTTCAAATTGATCGAAGGAATTTCAGACAGCTCTGGAATTCCAGCAGCTCGAAGATCATCCGCAAACGTTTCAAATATCTTTCGCTTGGCCTGCCAGTCAATCGCGCCTGACAGGATGGATTCGAACTCACCTTTCTTGTCCTCTTTAAGTTGACGAATGAAGAGACTCTTCCATTCCATGCTCCGTTGCTCGTCTGACATGTTTTTTTGATCGGCTTCGAAGCGAGCCACCTCAAGCATGAGATTGGTTGCTGGTGTGTCGAATCGTTTCAAGAGTTCCTCATACGCAACCTTACTCTCGTTCGTCATCGCCTTGCGAAACATCAATGCCTTTTCCAACGACACTTTTGGGTCATCAAGAATCTGACGGACAAGCTTGCGATACTCGTCATCAGGCATCACACACGAGTAGTGCAGATACAGTCTGGTCGTCGCGGCAGAGGAGGCTTTCTCCTGTAAGGAATTGTCATCACCAATCAACTCAGGACGCGGGGCAGGGTAGATCTCCCAGAAATCGTTGTGATCGGGTGAATTCGAGCGAGCAATACACTCCCGGGGAATCTTGAATATCTCATTATTCAGCTGAATAGCGTTATTGTGTTGAGTCAGTTCTGTGAACCCCTTTGACAGAAACTCTCCCTGAATGCGTCGGTAAAAATCTCTTAACTCCATTGAGGGGACTTCAATGAGCCACAGTGCATCGCATGATGTCAGGAATCCATGCGTCATGCGAATCTGCCGATGAGGAAATCTGATGAGAACTGCTGGTGACTCGACAGGCGTTTGTGCAGGCCAGAAATCCTTTGAAAGATCCGGCGGCAAATCGCCGTATCGCTTCCGGTAGTAATCTTGAGATCCCACGAGCTGACTTGCAATGTCTTCAGCGAGTAACTCCGGCAACATCGGTCGCAGGTCTTCAAATGAGATACTGCTGGGGTAGGACAACTCTCTTTTCATCACTGATCCGGAACTTGCATTAACAAGCGGATCGGCAATTGGAAAATCTTGATGCCGCAGCGTCTGATTTGTCGTATCGGCGATGACGAAATATTTCACATCGATTTTGGTTTGGGGCCTCCCGTCGTGCGATGGTTCTCGTCTCAAAGAAGCCGCCAGATTCGTCTCGTCGATGAAGACACTGACCCAGCGATCAAAATTATCTACTGCTGTCTCTTTCATATCAAAGAACTGAACCGCGTCAAACTTGCCACTCTCCTTCAATCTCTCGACCAGGAGCTCCGTGACACTTCGATTCAAAGGCGTATCCACATCCAGAGTGACAGCTATCGTCTTCATTGGGCTTTTCTCGCCCAGCTGACCAATCGATCCTCCAGATCCGCTGTAACTGGACACACTTCCTTTCTGCAGCAATTTCGGATCCGGCCCGACCCCCAGCGCCTTCGCGACCGACTTCTGTGCCGTCCGAATCACCGCATCATTCAGAAACGGTACACCAAATAATACCGCACCGAACCCAACTAACAGCAGCAGCGACATCCCGATCAGCAGCTTTTCCATCCATGCCAGCCGCGACTGTTTTTTCGATTCGCCTTCACCCTGCATTCCGGTCTCCCGTTGAAGCTCTCAGTCGCATCTACTCGAATCGGTACAATCCGTTCTCGCTGCGAAGCAGTAGCGAGTTTCCAACGGCTGCAGGAGATCCTTTGACTTGGCCCGACTGCAATTCATTTTTCTGCACGAGTTTGAACTCCCTTCCTGGCTTGATGACATAGACGACGCCGTTCTCATCGGCCAGATAGATATGTCCGCCTGCATAGATTGGCGACGATGACATATTGCCTCCCAGGCGTTCCTGGTAGAGCTGCTCTCCGGTTGCGGGATCGATGCACAGGAATGTTCCCTTTTCGGTCGACATGTAGATCAACCCGTCAACCAGAAGGGGCGAAGGAATCAGGGAGATGCCTTTATTGTTCTTCCAGCTGATGTGGCTTTTTGTGATGTCTCCCTGGCCGCCGAGTTTGATTGCCATGAAAGTCGCTTTGCCGAAGCCTGTGGCGACGTAGACGGACTCGCCATCGGTGATGGGCATCGGGACGGTCGAGAAGCCCTGATAGGTCGTGTACCACAGGTCATTGCCATTGCGGGGATCATAACCGTGAACCTGATCGGGTCCGATCGAAACCATGACTTCCGGCGGATTCGTCTGTCCTGCGTTTCTTACGATGAGCGGGGTGGAGAACGAGCGATGCGTATCGGCATTGTTTCGCAAGGGTTGCGAGCGTCCCTGTGTCCACATCACTTTCCCTGTCGATTTATCGAGGGCAGCGATGATGTTCTTATCTGCCCCGTCGCAGGTAATGATGATGGTGTCTTCATAGGGAACGGGATGACTGCCTGCTCCCGTCATGTATTCAACGACGATTTCATTGTTCTTCCAGACGATCTCGCCGGTTGCGCGATCGATCGCCGCATTGCCATAATTGCCAAAATGAACGTAGACATTCTTTTCATCGATGACGGGTGTGGGAGAGGCCTGCGAATTCTGGAGGTGAATCTCTTCCCATTCCTCCGGCTCAAAGATCGTGACTGCGTGGATAATTTTGCCCGTTGTGTAGTCGAGGCAGATCGCTTGCAGTTTCTTCTCTTCGAGAAGCGCTGTCGTCAGCCAGACCTCGTTATCGGCAACCACTGGTGATGACCAGCCGACGCCTGGAATTGGCGTCTTGTAAGCAAGATGCTCGTTCTCATTAAAAACGGTCGGGGGTTTGGCAGAGGCTTCTGCGTGTCCCTGTTGCGTCGGTCCGCGAAACTGAGGCCAGACGAGCCCGGATGGGGTTCCCGCCAGCGCGGAGTCGGCCAAGGTCAGCAGTAAACCTCCTGCCAGACAGATCCAGGCAGGGAAAGAAGTTACGAATTGCGGTCGTGTGAGCATCGGTGGGCACTCATTGGGCAGGAAAAACCGGAGGGCAAGCCATCTTGACACGAGGGGAGCGTTCGCATCATACTCCCGCCGCTTTGGACGTGCAACAAGGCCCCTTTTCCCATGTGAAAACGAGTCTTGCCCCCACTTTGCGTCGATCAAGCATCCCATCTTGAAATTGCCAACATTGACATGATCCGCACATCTGGTCACGACGGCCATTTCGCACGTCTCTTCTGAAGGCATGATGCCATGAGGTCAATCGTGATCTCGCTGTCTCTCATTGATCCGCATTTGATGACCACCAGCCCTCGTGCTGCGTCTGGCGTCAACACGCGGACGATCCGGGGGCAGTTCGCATGAAAGTCCTCGTCGCTGACCTCCTGGGCAGTCCGGCTCAGGAATCACTTCTTCGCAGCACGGTCTCGACCATTTCGCAGTTTGCGGACGTTACCCTCGCTGCGACGGTTCGCTATCACGACCATCACAGCCATGGCCTGTCCATCTATCAGCGTCTCCTTTTACCGGAGTTTGGTTTCGAATCTGCTCGCCAGTACCTGTCAGGTCTTGATCAGATTCGCAAGCTGATCGAACTTCGTCGGCACCTTGCGGCAAATTCGTATGACCACATCGTCATTCTCAGTTACGAAACGGTTTCCTTCTCGCTTCTGTGGAATCGCAAGACACGCTGCTGGCTGATCAATCACACCAATCTCAACGAACTCTGTCATTGTCGGACACGCCGACTTCTCTTCCGACGCCTCGACTCTCCGATCAGGCACCTTGTCTTTTGTGAAGAGTTCGCAGACATGTTGCGCATGAAGTACGACTTCTGCTCCGAAGTCATCCCGTATCCCATGCTGCCACGTGAGCTGCCGCCACGGCCATCGGTCGAGTCGAGTTTCGAGCCGCCTGTTAAACGCCTCTTCGTTCCCAGTCGTCACGGCTGCCGGGACCATGGCATCCAACTGCGAGACCTTGCGCTCAGTCGAAACGATATGAATGTCATCATGCGCGGCGATACTGAGTTCGTCTCCCGCCGGCTGACGATTTGCAGACAATTCACCGACTATCACGACCAGATCGCCAAGTCCGATGTCGTGCTTTGCGCGGGCGAATACCATTACCGTGTCTCGACAGTCGCATTCGATGCGTTGTCCGCTGGTAAGCCCATCCTGATGTGGGACGGGCCGTTCGCCAACTTCCTGCGTCGACAGTTCCCTTCGCTGATCAAGACCATCTCCAGCATCGACCAGATTCCGGAACTGGTCGCGACGATCGACCCGCAGGCTGTCGACTTCGAATCCTTCCAGAAGATCCACCATACCAACCAGATTGCTGACCGCTGGCAACAACTTCTCTGTCACACGATCCGCCTCTACACGCCACCGATCGAAGTGGCTCCTGCAACCTCGCGACGCGCTTCCTGAGTCCCGTTTGACACTTTCGCTTCCCCAGTCGCTATACTGGAGTTATCGGCCACCATGCCGTCGGCAAGTCGCTGATGAGTCTTCGCGAACCGTACCCAATGCGATTGCAAAAGCCAAGCGAGCGTTGAGAGCTCGATTGGTGCGGTTCGAAGACTCACCAGCACCCTACATCTGATTTCAAGACTGTTTTTCAATTTCCCTCTCGGAGCCATCCTCATGCAGCCACTCCGCTCCACACTCTTTCTCGTCTTCACCCTCTTTCTGACAACGTCACTGTCTGCCGCTGATGATAAGGATGAGAAGCCGCCTCTGGATGATAAGGAAAAAGCCTTCGTCGAACTTCTCACAGGCGCGAAACTGACTGGTAGTTTCACGATGCGAGGTCAGGACAAGCCGATTCCTCAAGGCGAGAGCTACGAGATTGTTTCGGTTGAGAAGGTCCAGCTCGATCCCGCGCAGAAGCCTTACTGGCTGATCAACTCCCGCATGAAGTTCGCGCAAGTCGATGTCGTCGTTCCTGTCCCGATCCATGTTTACTGGGCCGACGATACGCCTGTCATGTCTTTGACCTCCGCCACGATCCCTGGTCTGGGAAGTGAATTCGGATGCCGTATTCTTTTTTATGAGAACGAGTACGCTGGTACGTGGTCTCACGGCAAAAAGGGCGGCCACATGTTTGGCAAGATCGAAAAGCTGAAGAGTGAGAAACCCGCTGCGGCTGTTGAGAAGTAAGTTCATTCTCCCCCTTCGATCTTCCAAGCGGCAGGTAAGATTGAATGATCGAGTGCGAGTTCGACTGGGGTCAGCTAGCAATCCTGACCCCAGCCACCCAAGTCATCATTTCCACGAACAAATTTCATGTCGAACTCTGAAACCTCCAATGTTCTCGAACTTCCGCATCTGGACCCGCGTGGGAAAACCGACGAACAGCTCCATCGCTGGACCGGGGAAGTTTACGAACAAGCTCTGCCTCAGCTCGCGCGATCGACGTCGCACTGGTATTACATCGTTCTCATTGCCCTTTTGCCGGGGCTGATGTCCGCGATGCGTCTGCCTCTCAACAATGCCTCTGCGATCTGGGGGCTTCTCTCTCTGGAGTACCTCAACGTCCATCACTGGCTTTGCCTGATCGACCTGAGCGCCTGCACCTCCGAACCGGCCATCATGTATCAGCCTCCTCTGAACGGCTGGCTGGCGGCGATGGCGCAGCATGTTCCGACGCTACTGCCTCTTAATCGACACTGTCTGCCGGCGTACCTTTCGCTTGTGGCGTCCGTCTGCATGATCGCAGTTGTTGCGAGACATTATCTGACGCCCCGCGGGATGATCATTGCTGCTCTTCTGCTTGGCGTTTCTGGACCGTTACTGGAGGATGTGCGGACTGGATCCTCTTTGATTCCCGGGATCTTCTGTCAGCTTGCGATCTGGGATGTCCTCATCCGCTCGCAACGCCCCAAATCCAAAAGCCGCGAGAAACTTCTCATTGCAGCTGCTGCGCTGACGGGACTTTTGTTTCTCATCAACTCTATTATTGCGCTGGCGAACTTGATCGCGGTTCTCACGTGGCTGGTCCTGAGCAACTTCGCGATCAGCGAACCTGCTCCTGCTGCTCCTTCTCCTTCGGTCGCAACCGACCGGCCTCGTCGTCCTCCTGTCAGGAAATCACACTGGCATTATCTTCCTCTGTGTGCTGTTGCGTTTCTGGTCGCTGGTGCCTGGTGGCCAATGTTTATGTACGCCAGTCACGGCGGGAACTTTATTATCGAGACACTCGGCTGGCCCAGTGAATTCGCCCCGTGGTATGTCGATATGCAGGGCTCTGCCTGGGAGGATCTGGTGCAGGGAGGCGCGATTCTCTCGATTTACAGCATTAAGCTCATGATTGGCGCGGCGCTCTGTGCTCTTCTGGGCGCCACGGAAGTCGCTGAACTCAAAGACAAACAACGTGCCCTCCGCATGGTCACCGGGTCGATGCTGTTCGGTGTTCTTGCCACGTGGGCTATCTGCGGTGAAATGGACATCACGCTTAAGGCTGATTATCCGTTCTGGTCGGTTCTCGTCACTCCTCCTCTGGTCCTCCTCGCGACGGCTGCGATTGATGTTTACTGTCGCAAAGGTCCTGTGTCTCGTTTCTCCAATCCTCTGCTGTGGTCTGCTCTAGCGATCTTCTTCTGGGGCGTGCTTCCCGACGACTTCGCCTCATGGCTTCCGATTGTCACATTGCTTGTGGCGACATTCCTGCTCACGATTCTGATTCGCTATCATGAAGGGCGAGGCTCATTTCTGAAATCAGCCATGGTTGTTCTGATGCTCGTTCTCTCGGTCTGGACTCCCTTTCCGAGACAAGCTCCTGCAAAAGAAACGGCGATCAACTGGTTTCAGATCACCCGTCAAACAGAGAAAGTCACGTGGTCCCGTCTCCTCGTGAATGACCCGCCTCCGCCACGTCTGCTGTATGCGCTGCATCGGCTCTGGCCTTCCACGGGTTTTGAAATGCTCGACCAACAGCGTTTCCCGACATCCTTCAAAGGGACCGATGACTTCCCCGAAGGAGACGGCGTCATTGTCTTCTGGGGAGTCGAGCCTTACCTTCCCACCGATGAAGAGCAGCGCTGGAAATACCATCTGATCACCCAGCCCCAATATTATGCCGGGGCAGAACTCTTCTTTTATCGCGTCAGCCGGGTTCCCAAGACCATTAGCCTGGCGGTGAAAGGGGCGAATGAGGCGGTTGACGCTGCTTTTTCCACACCGTTGACGACGCCTGCTGGCTCCCAACCGGTGAAGAATCCAGCGGCAGCAGCAACCCCTGCGACTCAGCCCGCGGAGAAAGCGGCGAATCTCCCGCCCCCGAAATGAGGTTTACATAGCTGGCGACCCGTAGTAGAGTTCCGACCGAAGTACTCGTCTCTACACCACTCGTCTGCCATGGAAGGCTCGACCTGTGATCTCGACTCCTGTCATCATCGCATTGCTGTCTGTCACTGCCCTGGCTATTGCGGGCATTCTGGTCTACCGACACAAACGCTATAAGCACTTCGCTGTCCATCAGGAAGGGCTCGTTTATCGCAGCGCGTGGCTGCGTCCAGACGTTTTTTCTGAGCTGATTGAGCGTCATCAGTTCCGCACTATCGTCAATCTGTGTAAGCCAGGAGAACTGGGTGAAGATCGCTGGAATAAACAACGCGTCGCCGTCACCAATGCCGGCTGCCGCCTTGTTGAGCTGAATATGCCGTTCGAAATCGAACCGGACGATACCAAGCTCGAACAACACGTCGCCCACTTCGCTGACCCGAACAACTATCCCATGCTGATCCACTGCCAGCACGGCGTGACACGAACTGCGAAGTCAATCGCCATCTACGACATGGTCTTCCGCAATATGACGGGCGACCAGTCGCTCAAGTCGATGCCTTTGTTTGGTCGCAAATGGCACAATGTGAATGTCACTAGCTTCGTGGCGGCATTCGATGAGCAGGTCGCTGAGAAGTGGCGTCAGAAAATGACTGGAAAACTCAATCGCTTGAAATCTGCGGCATAATTCCAGGTTCTTGTCGTAGTGAGCTGAGGAGTTTCGTCACGGGAGCTTTTTTGGCGCTCTCTGCGACATTCGTTCCTGTTTTGTCACAACAGTTCCGCAACCGCTGCCTTGTCACCTGTCTGTGAATTCCCAGTGAGATTCGTCTTTACGGGCCGAAAATCTTAACAGTGAGGTTGATCGGTTAATCCTATGGCGTTTATGATTGAATAGTTGTTTTGACAACAATCGCGGTTGTTGCCTCGATTCTTGTCCCTGCCTGTGACAGAAGACGCGTCTTCTGTTTCTGCCTGTGTTGTTCCTGCCAGAGTGTCGAGCGGGTCACTGATCGTGGTCACGCTTGGTCTCTTGATATCTGTCTTCCGGAGCGACTCGACTCCAACCTCGAAACGTGATGGGATGCCTTATGATTCTCCGGCTCGCCGCTCGCCTTAGTCTCGCTGTCGCTACGCTGGTCACTTCAATGCTGATCTTCGGCGACGTTGCTCAAGCTGCTGACCCGCTCGATTGGCCGTACTGGCGCGGCCCGGAAATGAATGGCATTTCGCGCGAGAAGAATATTGTCGGCACGTGGGATCCTTCCGGCGACGAAGGCAGCAACCTTCTGTGGAAACGGACGGATCTGGGTACTCGCTCCACTCCGATCTATCTCAATAACCGCATCTACCTTTTGACTCGACACAACCCTGGTACGCCACAGGAACAGGAAAAGGTTGTTTGCGTCGATGCTGACAGCGGCGATACCCTCTGGGAGAATATCTTCAACGTCTTTTTGTCGGACGTTCCTGATACCCGTGTCGCGTGGTCGTCTGTCTGCGGCGATCCAGAGACGGGCAATATTTTCGCGCTCGGCGTGTGTGGCTTGTTTCAGTGTATTGATGGCGAATCGGGAAAGACGATCTGGCAGCACTCACTCAGCGAAGAATATGGCATCCTCACGACCTATGGCGGACGTACCAATTATCCGATCATTCATGAACAACTCGTCGTGATCTCCGGCGTGAATACTGGCTGGGGCGAGAACTCTCGTCCGGCTCACCGGTTCCTCGCGTTTGATAAACGCAATGGTCAGGCCGTCTGGTACGAAGGGACGCGACCGTTTCCTGAGGACACCACTTACAGTGCCCCAGTCCTGGCCAACTTCAACGGTCAGTTGGCACTCGTTGTTGGAGCGGGCGATGGGGACGTCTACGCGTTTCAGCCACGTACTGGCAAGATTATCTGGAATTACCGCGCCTCTGCTCGCGGGATCAATACCACGCCCGTTGTCTTCGATAATCTGGTGATCTGTGGTCACAGTGAAGAGAATGTTGATTCCACTCAAATGGGGGCGCTGTTTGCACTGGACGGAAACAAGTCCGGCTCACTCAAGCCCGGGGAAGAAGTCTGGCGTAATAAGGAAATGTTCATCGGCAAGGTCGCACCGATCTATGTCGATGGTCGCATCTACGCCATCGACGACTCCGCTAAGCTGCTCGTTGTCGATGCGAAAACGGGCAAGCAGATTATGAAGAAATCCCTTGGAACCATGCAGCGCAGCAGCCCGATCTACGCTGATGGCAAGATCTTTACCTGCGAAGCTAATGGTCGCTGGTATGCCATGAAGCCCACGGAAGACGGCGTCGAATTCACCCACAAACTGCGTCTGGATGGCGAAGAGTCCAACGGTTCTCCGATCATCTCTCACGGCAAGCTGATCATCCCCACCAGCGGCGCGCTCTACTGTGTCGGTCGCCCGGAAGTCCAGCCATCGGCTGACCCGATCCCTGCTCTGGCTGACGAAAAGCCGATCAGCGAGGACCGCGTTCCAGCTCAGGTTCAAATTGTTCCCGTTGAATCACTGCTCCGACCAGGGATGAAGCAGCAACTTCAGGTTCGTCTTTTCAACAAGAACGGCCAGTTCATTGACGTGGCCAAGCCGGAAGACGTCAAACTCGAACTTGATGGTCCAGGTCAGATGACTAAAGGCGGGGAAAAGCAGGATCTTCATTACTATGTCACTCCTGGTGAAGAAACAGGACACACCACTGCCATCATTAACGTCGACGTCAAAGGCCTGAAATCACTGGCCCGTGTGCGTGTTGTTCCCGAACTCAGCTGGAAATTCGACTTCGACGATCTGCAGGTTCCCGGCACCTGGATCGGTGCCCGCGTCCGACATGTCCCTCTCGATTTCGACCTGTATGAGAAGCTGAAGGATCAGGATCCCAAGGCAGGCGGTCTTTACATCTACCTGCACACCAACTTCTACAACACAGCCAAGCCGTCTGTGACGTTCGATGACAGCACGCCACGAGAAACGTGGACTGAGATGCTTCGCTACTTCGATCTTGATCGTGAAGGGAAGCCTAATACCGTTGAAGAAGCCAAGGTCATCTTCGATCCTCTGCTTGAGAAACTCAAAGCAGAGAACGTCGTTGCAGACTGGACATGGGAAGAATGGTCCAAGGAAGTGGGTGGTACCAAACTGACCGGACCTAAACTGACAGTTAACCAGGGCAAGCGAGCCGAGCATGGCAATGGAGTTCTCTGCAAAATCTCCACTGTTCCCAAAGGAACACGCAGTCAGGCATGGATGGGGCAACCCGGTATCAGCAACTACACCATTCAGGCGGATGTTTACGGAGTTTCTGATGGCGTTCGTCGTCCGGATATTGGTTTGATCGCCCAGCGTTACACCCTCGACATGATGGGCGAAGCGTTGAAGATTCAGATCCGCACCTGGCCATCGTCGGATTACCGTATCCACAAAGATCTGCCGTTCACTTGGGAAGGCAATACCTGGTACACGATGAAGTTCAAAGCCTCTGCAGGTGAAGGAAGTAAATCCAAACTTCAAGGCAAGATCTGGAAGCGTGGCGAAGAGGAGCCAGCCGACTGGATGGTCGAAATGGAAGACGACATTCCCAACACCATCGGCAGCCCCGGTCTGTTCGGGAATGCTCAGAAGACAGAACTGTTCTACGACAATCTGACTGTGACCGCAAACGAGTAAATTCGTTCTGTTATCACGTCCTTCTCCCCTGGGAGAAGGGTTCTTAGCTGAACCTCCCTCGCCATTTCCTCGAAAATAAACTGACACAATTCCATCAGCCAAAAATACTCGAAATGCCAGCCATTTTGGAGCCCTCTATGTTTCTGCCACGCATCCTCACATCATCCATCATCGCCCTGCAGTGCGTTGCCGTGTCGGCATTTGCAGCTGACAAATACGATCCGTCCGCCCTCGCTACCAAAGACATCACGAGCAAGAACGTGAAGCCTGGCGACTGGCCTCAATGGGGTGGATGGAGCGGTAAGAATAATACGCCCGAGGGTAAAAACATCGCGACCGAATGGGACATCGAAGCCGGTGAGAACATCGCCTGGCAAGCCAAGCTTGGCTCTCAGTCGTATGGCAACCCTGTCATCGCCAATGGCAAGGTTTATGTCGGCACCAACAACGGAGCCGGGTACGTCAAACGCTACCCGGAATCGGTTGACCTTGGCTGCCTGGTGTGCTTCGACGAGAAGACTGGAGAATTCCTGTGGCAGGCCTCCTCACCCAAGCTCCCGACGGGACGTGTCCACGATTGGCCGCTGATGGGAATCTGCTGCTCGGTCTACGCAGAAGGTGATCGGGTCTGGTATGTGACCAGTCGCGGCGAAGTCGCTTGCCTTGATGCCAACGGCTTTCGAGACGACAAAAATGAAGGTCCATTCGAAGCCGAGACGTTCACTGGAAAAGAAGAAGCCGACTACATCTGGGTCTATGACATGATGGGTCAGCTCAATACGTCTCAACACAACATGTGCAGCTGTTCGATCACAGGGCATGGCGACATCATCTTCGTCTGCACTTCGAATGGTGTCGACGAGTCTCACGCAGTCATCCCATCACCAAATGCGCCGAGCTTCATGGCGATGGACAAGAACACTGGTAAAGTCCTCTGGACTGACAACTCCCCGAGTAACAACATTCACCACGGCCAATGGTCATCCCCAACCTACATCGAAGCCAACGGTCGTGCTCAAGTCCTCTTTGGCGGCGGCGATGGCTGGCTTTACAGTTTTGCACCTGAAGGTGATGGGAATGGAAAGCCGAAACTCTACTGGAAATGTGACTGCAATCCGAAAGACGCTGTCCTGATCCTCGGCGGTCGCGGAACTCGCAACGACATCATTGCGACTCCTGTTTTCTATGACGGTCTGGTTTACGTCGCTGTTGGACAAGATCCTGAACACGGCGAAGGGATTGGACACCTTTGGTGTATTGATCCAAATAAAGACGGAAATGTCAGCGCTAATCTCGCCATCGGTAAGGATGGCAAAGAGATTCCTTATCGACGCATTCAGGCCGTCGATCCAGCTGCGGGCGAGAAAATCGAGCCAAATCCCAACACGGCGATTGTCTGGGCGTATGATAAGTTTGACGTCAATGGCAATGGGAAAATCGAGTTCGAAGAAACGATGCACCGTACCATTGGGACTGTTGCCATCAAGAATGACCTCCTGTTCCTGGCGGACTTCTCAGGTCTGTTCCACTGCATCGACGCCAAGACCGGCAAGCCATACTGGGTTTATGACATGTTCGCCGCCTCTTGGGGCTCTGCCCTGATCGTCGAAGATAAGGTCTACATCGGTGATGAAGATGGCGATATCGCGATCTTCGAATTGAGCAAAGAGCAAAATCAAATTGGCGAAGTCAGCATGGGCAACGCGGTGTATAGCTCGCCCGTCGTCGCCAACGACACCTTGTTTATTGCCAATAAATCTGTTCTGTTCGCAATTCGTCCGAAGGAATAAGATTTTCTCTGATAGGAATTCGTGACGTCCTCGACTTCCTTTCGAGCGGCGTCACGTTTCTGTTCCGGGGATGCCAGGCTCGTCCGGTTTGGTGTTACTGGTCGTCAGTTCCCGCCAACCTTTTTACTGGTGAATCGCCCGGCTGCTGACCATGATAAATTCGACTGCCCACGTGATCGATACTGCAGCCATGACCGCTGCCGGGCTGTCGTCGTTTGATTATCAGCCACAGACACGAGTCATCTTCGGCCCAGGCTCGGTCTCGCAGATCGGTTCTGTCGTAAAGAGCCTGAACGTCAGTCGTGTTCTCCTTGTGACCGACCCGGGTATTAAGAAGGCTGGCCACGAAGATAGAGTCAAAGAACTTCTGGAATCGTCCGGGTTGACCATTCATCTCTATGATCAGGTCACTCCGAATCCGACGACCGACGATGTTCATCGTGGCGTCGAATTCGCCCGCAGTTTCAATCCCGAAGTGATCATTGCCCTTGGTGGTGGCAGCAGCATGGATGCGGGCAAGGGGATTAACTTTGTCCTCACCAGCGGCGGGCAGATGCAGGACTACAAGGGGATCGGCAAAGCCAAAGGGCCGATGCTTCCCTTCATCGCGATTCCGACAACATCCGGCACAGGCAGCGAAGCACAATCATTTGCCGTCATTGCCGACCCAAGGACGCATCTCAAGATGGCCTGTGGTGATAAACGAGCCATGGCCAAAGTTGCGATCCTCGATCCGGAACTGACCGTCACGATGCCGCAGCATGTGACGATTGTTACGGGCATTGATGCCATCAGTCACGCGGTCGAGACCTATGTGACGACGAAGCGGAATCCACTGTCGCAGATGTTTAGCCGGACAGCCTGGCGGATGCTGGTCGCAAGCTTCCCCAGGGTTCTGACGAATCCCGCTGACGTTGATGCACGTGGGCAGATGCTTCTGGGGGCTCACTTTGCAGGCCTTGCCATTGAGAACAGTATGCTCGGCGCGACCCACGCCGCGGCGAATCCGCTGTCTGCCCATTACGACATGGCTCACGGCATCGCGATCGGGTTGATGCTGCCGTATGTCGTCCGTCATAACCAGTCGGCTGCGTCATCACTTTATGCTGAACTCGCCTGTGATGCTGGTCTGTGCGAAATCTGTGATCCAGCTGCTTCGGAAAAACTGGCGTCGTTTCTCCAGTCACTGGCTCAACAGGCTGGTTTACCAACGACGCTTCGATCTGCCAACGTAGACTTTTCCCTTCTCGGGCAGCTCGCCAGCGAAGCCTCCGAGCAATGGACTGGTACTTTCAATCCACGTCCCATGACGGTCGACGATTTCCAGTCACTCTATGCCTCCGCGATGGGCTGACGAAGACAAGGAGACGCGACATGAGTGACATTCGATTCAACCTGCCTTCTTGGTTCATTGCTATCGTCGCAATCATTACGATTGCCATGGCTGTCCGAGTTTCTGCTGATGAGCCCGCCAAGGCTGCGGATTCCTGGCCTTCATTCCGCAATAACCCTCAGCTGACAGGTGTCGCCTCCACGAAGCTAGCCACAAAGCTGACGCTTAAGTGGAAGCTTGCAACCAAAGACGGCGTCCCGGCGACCGCTGCTATCGTTGATGGTCACGCATATATTCCGGTCCTTGATGGCGAAGTCTGGTGCATCGACATCGCGACCGGCAAGAAGGTCTGGACCTATCAGTCCCGCTCCGAAGTCCCGACGAACGGTTTCCTCCCCGGCTTTAAGTCTTCTCCACTCGTGACGAAGTCTGTCATTGTCGTCGGCGACGAAGAAGGCTTGATCCACGGCATCGATCGCGATAAGGGAACCCGGGTCTGGACCTTTGAAACGGGTGGCGAAATTGTCAGCTCGCCGACGCTCGCTCCTGCCAAGCCCGACCAGTCGCCGCGCATCGTCATCGGCTCCTACGATAACATCCTCTACTGTCTCGAACTCGCCACCGGCAAGAAAGTCTGGGAGTTCGCTTCCGAAGGCTACGTCAACTGTACCCCAGCGATCGCCGGTGATCTGACGTTCGTGGCAGGCTGTGATGAAGACTTCCGCGTTATTGATCTGAACAACGGCGAGCAGAAGAACATTCTCGCTCTCAAGTCGTATCTCATTGGTTCCCCCGCTGTTATCGACGAGACTGTTTACATCGGCACTTACGCAGGGGAACTGATCTCCCTCAACTGGAAGACCCTTGAACGCAACTGGACCTACAAACTCGACGAGTCCCGGCCGTACGAGATTCACTCCTCAGCCGCTGCGACTGATCAGTACATTCTCATCGGCGGCCAGGACAAAAAGCTGCACTGCGTCGACCGCGCGACCGGCAAGCAAGTCTGGACGCTGGCGACCAAAGGACACGTTGATTCGTCCCCGGTCGTCGTCGACAATCGGGTTTTTGTCGGCAGTAAGGATGGCAGCCTGTACGAAGTCGACCTTCCCACCGGCAAGGTTCTCTCGAAGAATTTCATCGGCCGCAACACCACCGCCTCGCCTGCCATCGCAGAAGGTGTTCTGATCATCGGCTCCGCGAATGCTGCTGGTGAAATCCACTGTTACGGAGAAGCGAAATGACTGCTACAGAACATCTCCAATTAGAAGCAGAAAAGTTTTCAAAATTCGTCGCTGGATTGATTGCTAAGAATCCGAAACTGACAACCACCTTCGACGAAGCCGTTCGATTGTTTCACGAATACGAAGAACGTATGGAACGCCTGCGAGAAGAATTGCGGCCGGCCTACGAAGCATGTCAGCGAGGAGAAGGCACTCCTCTGAACATGGAGGAGATTCTCGGCGAAGTCCTGGAGGAAATGAAAGCAAAGGGGATTCACTAGATGGCCAACGTCATCAAGTCCCCGCAAGCAGGATACGATCTCAAAAACATCCTCCGTTACATTGGAGATCAGTCTGGTTCACCATCGATTGTCGCGAAGTTTTCCAGGGAGCTTGATAACAAACTCGAACAGTACTCACGACAACCTCAGATGGGGACGATCTACCACCAATTTTTCAAGAGATTCGTTACTTCACGTTCAAAAGCCAGTATGTCATCTTCTATCAGGAAATCCCGAACGGTATTGAAATTATCCGCGTCCTCCACGGTGCCCGTGATATTGACCTGACCGATCTCCTTTAGAAATCCTCACCTGCGTTGTCCGCCTCTGCGTGGTCACGTGAATTCCAGACCACCAGACACACAAACGTCAAAGAGGGACCTCAGCCCATGCCCATCGAACTCCCCACCACCACAGCAGAACCCAAAAAGACCGAATCCAAAACGGAAGTCGGTTCCTACTTTGTTTCCAATTATCCGCCGTTCTCCCAGTGGACCAAGGACGAAGTCCCCAAGGCGCATCAGGCGCTCGAATCTGAACCGGACCGCAGAGTTCCGTTCGGCCTTTACCTGCATATTCCCTTCTGCCGGAAACGCTGCAAGTTTTGTTACTTTCGTGTCTATACCCAGCAGAACGCCAAGACGATCGACCGCTATGTCGAAGCCCTCGACCGCGAAGTCACAATGCTCGCCGAGATGCCTGGCGTGAAGGGACGCACGGTCGACTTCGCCTACTTCGGCGGCGGCACGCCGTCTTACCTATCCAGCAAACAACTCCTCAAACTGCGTGACCGCCTCAGTCAGTCGGTCTCATGGGAAACGGCGAAGGAAGTCACCTTCGAGTGTGAGCCCGGGACGCTGAATATGGAGAAGGTGAAGACCCTCAAAGAAATCGGTATCACCCGCGTCTCGCTGGGCGTTGAGAATTTCAACGACACCATTCTTGAGGTCAACGGCAGAGCTCACCTGTCTCCCGAAATCGAGCGAGCCTACGGGTGGTTGCAGGATGTTGGTTTCCCTCAGGTCAATATCGACCTCATCGCCGGGATGATTGGCGAGACAGACGAGAACTGGCATCAATGTCTGGAAAAAGCCATCTCGATGAAGCCTCAGAACATCACGATCTACCAGATGGAACTCCCGTTCAACACGCTCATCTCCAAGGAGATGAAAGAGCAGGGGATCGACAGTCCGATCGCAGACTGGCCGACCAAACGCCGATGGGTCAGTGAGGCAATTGATAAGCTTTCCGCTGCCGGTTATCACATCTCCTCCGGCAACGAGATGGTTCTTGATGCTGTTAAAGACCGCTTCGTCTACCGAGATAACCTCTTCCGCGGCAGCGATATTCTCCCGGTAGGTGTCTCCTCCTTCGGGCACTTCCAGGGAGTCCATTACCAGAACCTCGATCAACTTGAAGACTACCTGACCACCATCGAATCCGGCCAACTCGCCATCAATCGCGCCATGGTCCCGACGCCGCATCAGAAGCTCATCCGCGAGTTCATCCTCCAGATGAAAGAAGGAACCGTCGACCTGTCCGCCATCGACCAGAAGTTTGGCGTCACTACTTCGGAGGAGTTCGCGACCCCTCTGGCCAACCAGAAAAAAGCCGGCTATCTTGACTATGATGCCAATCGCATCAACCTGACCCGCAAAGGCCTCCTGCAGGTCGATTCCCTCCTCACCGAGTACTTCGAACCCCAACACCGCAGTGTGCGATACACATAGACGCTAGGTGTTAGTCACTAGGCGCTAGGATGACTCGAATTCCTGCGTCGCACACAATCCAAGCCTCATGTTTTTCCGATCTCAGCCATATCCCGCCTCGCCATGTATTTCCTAACGCCTACTACCTAACGCCTACCATGAATGCACTTGCTGAACTGAAATCTCTAACCGCTCCCTTCTCGGGCACCAGCCAGCTGTTCGAGATGGTCGAGCACGTTCCGTCGTCGACCGTGCCAGAGCCCTATAAGTCGCTGCTCGTTCACGAACATCACATGACTGTCACGATGGAGCAACACCACAATTGCACCGTCGATGTTGAAGTTCTGGCCGAACTCCTCGAAGGGGAGTCTTACGCTCGCGAAATTATTCTTCGCAATCATGCGACCGGGCAAGTTGTTCAATACGGCCTGATTCGTTTCGACTTCCAGTACGTTACTAAATCCGTCAAGGATCAGATTCTTGCCAAGCAGACCCCCCTGGGGCGCGTCCTCATTCTCCACAACGTCCTGCGTCACATCGACCTGGGGGCGATCCTGGAACTCAAAACCGGGCCACGTTTGACCGACATCTTTGAGTGTCCGCCGGGAAGCAAAACTTACGGTCGCCTCGCCACGATCTTCTGCAACAACAAGCCCGCCGTTGATCTGCTGGAGATTTCAGTCCCACTGTAGTGGCCGAAATTTCTGATCGTCGGTTCTCATGGCTTTTTGAAACCGGCTGTGCTGTTTTCCTGCTTGTGGTCGTAGGTAAGATATTTGCTTTCGACGACGACTTTTTCTTTCGTGACACTCCCTCCGTTGCAGCTTTTTCCCCACCTCCAAACACATCTTGGCCCAACCCCCCGTCATCTGCTATTCCTCCACTATCAACTTTTGTGTTCTTCCATGTCCTTTGCGGTGAAGCGTTCTCACTTCCATGGCCTCACGTACGACTAGACCTGGGTTCGACTTCTGCATCGCCATGCAGGCGTTGTGTGTTGACGTGACGAATCGTCTGGAAGTCTTCCAGCATATCCACATGGATCAGGTCCTTGTCACCTTCGCTCAGGCTCGGCGCTCTCATCTCCATGGCCTTCAGGCCAAGCTGACCCCGCTTCGCTTTGAAGGTGGTTCGCGCACCCAAAAACGCCACGGCAGAACCTGGACCATTCCCCGGCTCCACCACAACGCGCGGGAATGCCTCTATATCCTGACTTTCTATCTGCCGCGGTTTCAGAACCAGACATTCCGCGAAAAGATGATCACGGTCCTGCACGAACTTTACCACATCAGCCCGGAGTTCAACGGCGATATCCGTCGCATGACCGGCCGCTATCACGTCCATACTCACAGCCAGCAGGAGTACGACCGCCTGATGGGCGAGTATGTCGAGGAATACCTGCACTACAACCCGCCCGCGGACCTATATGCCTTCCTGCAGGAAAATTTCACCGGCCTCCAGCAGCGCTACGGCTCTGTCATGGGTCTCAAGGTCCCTATCCCCAAGCTAATTCTCTGGGACGGTAAGCGTTCTGCGTAGCACGGAAATTGTATCTTGCTTTCACTGACCAGATTGCCCGGCTCTTCGTCTCCCTTTCGCGATAATGACTTCCATTCCGTACACTTCATCGCCGTCTTCGCGGGTTCCCATAAAACTCCTCTTGCCGACCTTTGCCAATCGAACTACAGTCTCTCCCCAAATCGACGATAGGGACATCGTCGATGAACGCTCCCCAGTGGGAGCACACTTCCAAGGATGGAAATACACGCCATGCGCGTTGCGATACTAGCAGGAGGATACGGAACTCGTCTCCAGGAAGAGACGACTGTTCGTC
>SXPC01000216.1 GCA_005778225.1 Planctomyces sp.
AGCGCTGTTGAAAATGGCACTCTGCAACGCCCCGGCTTTGAGCAGCGCTTCTTCGGCCTGCTTACGCGCGGTCACATCTTCCATGGCCAGGACTAGAAGCTCACCATGGCGGTTGGACTGGAGTTTCCGGGCGTTGAGCAGTATCGCCCGGCGACCGATTACCGGGAAGGTGTGCTCCAGTTCGAAGTCGTCGAAGACCGAGCTCTTTGGGACGATGTCCTCCAGCAGAGTCCGTAAGTCGGGGATGTCCCACTGGCCATTGCCCAACTCATAGATCAGCCGGCCCTCCGTCTCCTCGGGCGAGACGTGGAATTTCTGGTAGAAGGCACGGTTGGCGGAATGGACCCGCAACGTGGCATCAAGGATCAACAAAGGTTCGCGAACCGTATCAACAATGTTCTGGGCGTAACTCTGAATGTCCTCAACCAGCGGTGTTCGCTCCATGATGCCAACTCCCTGCAGGTTTGTTAGTAATGACGCTTATTCTAACGTCCAGTCATCCTGAAAGCCATCAGCCCATTTTCATCGAGGCTGCCAATTGATTACCAAGCATGCGATCTCGTGAGATCGCATGCTTGAGAAAATGCACAACACCAGTCAGCCAGCCACCCAATCCGCTCGCAAAAAGTTCAATCGCGTCTTTGTTCCGAAGAGCTATGACATCATACCAATACCCTGCCACTAGTGTAGTGTCTCACCCAGCCAGGCACTTATCGAGTGCCGCCTTGGCGCGTTTGACTTTCTCCCACGCTTTGACGGCCGCGTGCTTATGAGTGGCATCGTTGTCAACGATCAGATGCAGATCGAACTCGGGCACTGTCTCTCGATCGATCGTCTCTAAAAACCTGATCCATTCCTGATGCCGATGCCTCGGCTAACACTGTGTGATCAGGGTTCCGTCGGTCACACTGAGCGCCGCAAACAACGTCGTTGCGTCATGGCGCTTGTCGTCGTGTGTCATCGTTCCCAACCGACCGGGGAACATCGGCAGTGAAAGTTGCGTGCGATCCAGAGCTTGAATCTGGCTCTTCTCATCGACACTCGGGACCAAGGCATGCTCAGGTGGATTCAGATACAAGCCGACGACATCAACCCGCTTTTCAGCGAACTTTGGATCACGCGAGACCTTGAACATCTTGACCCGATGTGGCTTCAGACCATTGTCCCGCCAGACACGACGTACCGTGTCCTTACTTACACCCACAGCGGCAGCCATCGTCCGCACCGACCACTGCGTTGCACCAGCGGGCAACTCCTGAGTCGTCTTGCGAATGATCTCCGCTTCACTGGCGGCTCGGACACTGGCCCCTCGGCCCGGACGCGGTGCATCCTGCTCGATGCCGGCCAGCCGATCTACAGCAAAGCGATTTCGCCAGCGACCGATGGTGTGCCGTGTGCAACCCAACTCGACAGCGATGGCCTGATTCTCCATCCCATCGGCAGCCAGAAGAATGATCTTCCCTCGCTGCACCAATCGAGCCAGTGTGCTTCTGCCACGCGACCACTTGGTTAGGACAACGCGTTCCTCATCGGTTAAACTGATTGCGACGGCCATTTCATGCCTGATTCTCCTCCCTGTGAGAATCAGACACAACAAACAGCAAGCAAGTTCCCTCATTTCGGTGACACCACACTAGCATCGTCGCATGCATGCCGACAAACAAGTGGCCATCTTTGAGCAACTTCTTGTCACGGACCACCGCCAGCACGAACTCGAAGACTTGCTCATACACCTCCAACGGCAGTCAATCACGAATCCGGCTCAGCGAGGAGTGTGATCCGGCGACTCCTCGTGCAATTGTAGAAAAAGGAACGTCCGCAGCGACAGCTAATCGGGAACATCTACAGGCGATGCTGTTTTCTTGGTGCTCACCGACTGTTGAGAGCTAGCGAGGGCTCCGATATTAAACGGTAATGGTTTGCGATCTCTTCGGCATTTAAAGATCGCGTGTAAAAAGCGAACTCATCAATGGCACCGTTGAATTGTCGATGTGTCCAGATTAGGTTCAGCTGACCTAGTAGTAAGCGAAAATCTCCCTCTCCAGATTGGTTTTCGATTTCAACGCTGCCATATTTTCGCCCGTTGTGATAGATCTCAATGCGATCTTCTGATCGTACGGCAACAATGTGTTGCCACTGAGAAGGAGCGCAGACGCCCCTTGTAAAGACGTTGTATCCTTCCGGGTGTTCCAGGTGAGGTGGATATCGATGGAGAAAGCGGATCGAGCCTGGGTCGTGGATCATCCATGTATTTGTCGCCACGTCGATCAGATTCATCATCCGTCGACCATCTTCACTTGTTGTGGGGATCGTGGAAAAGCAGGTGGAGTGAGCGAGGTCATCAGGGCAGATCCACATTTCCACTGAAAAACTGCCCAGATTCAAGTTCTTGATCGCATCGTCACAGAGGATATAACGAGGCAGAACCGACTTTGAAAAACGTACATAGTCTGAAACTGTCAACACGCCTGGCTCGTGCTCGGAAGAGACGATTCTGCCATGATATCGATCAGACATCTCATTCTTTATCGACGGGCCAGCAGACGCCTCAAAACGCCAGTAAACGTCGGGAAGGCTGTTTGTCACGGCTGCAACATAATCATCGCCGACCTTTAACGGCGGAATTGAAGGGAGATCAATCTCAGGAAACTCGGTGGTTGTAATGGATGTCTGCTCGGACATCTGTCTTTTGTTGTCGACACGGACCATCTGTTCCTGATGCAGCCGACGCGTACGGATCGTGTTTCCGTCTTCTCCGATAGCGGACAGGTCGACTAAGCCATTCACGACCGCGATATCTGAATGGCCGTCCTCGGAGACTGCCATATTGAATTCCGTACCAAGGTCAAGAACTGTTGCTTGAGGAGAATTGATGACAAACCCTGCGGCACGTTCAGGAAGGTAAGCTGTCACGCATCCTTTGAGCAGCTTGGCTGATCGGTCGGATTGAAGCTCGATCTGGCAGGGCCCCAGCAATGCTACTTTTGCACCGCAGAAAAATTCTAACTGGATCCGTCCTGATGTAATTGTCATCAAGCCGGATTGCAGTCGATTGCCGACTGACAAATCTGGATTGTCGATTCCATGACTGCTGACAATCACTGCACAGTCTGTCTTGAGTGGGTTTTGATACGTGACGTAATTTGAACGGGTTGCATCTTGGTTATGCTTTTCCGAGTTTTCAGGCACCTTATCAACGTCGGGTTCAAAGAGCAGCAACATAAATGTAAGGCAAAGACTTAACCCGACCAGAACACCCCAACTCCATCTCCCTGCGACGAAGTGCGCGTGTTGTCTTCTCTTCACAGGTGGGGATTGAATCACTTCGAATGCTTCGTGAAGACGTGTTTCGAGCTCGATTAATTCGACATATCGTCTTCGAAAATCAGCGTCATGCCTCAACCGCTCCTGGAAGGCTTCAAACTCTTCAGGTTGAAAGGCTTCATCAATGTATCGTCGAATGAGTCGATCATCGGCTTGTGACTGATTTTCGGAGAACATGACCATTAATCCCAGGAGAAACGTTTCGTCTGAAAGTGCTTATCGATACATCCCAGTAAAGCCACGCGAATTTTCTCAAGACGACGGTAGAGCATCTTGGGATCGCCTTGCTCCTCCTCGGCGATCGCCTTGAGGGTTTTTGAATTTCCGTATCGAAGTTCAAGGAGTCGACGATCCTCCGCACCCAGCTTGTCCAGGCATTCGATCATGGCTTTGGCTCGCTCGTCGTTTCTCTCGTTTGATTCCTGGATGGTTTCGGCGACGAGCTGCATCACTTCCTCGTTGAAGATCAATTTATTCCGTGCGTGTATTTTTCGAAAATTCAAAGCTTCGAAATAGGCAAAGCGCTTTGCCCACGGCAGAAAGTCTCGTGAGTCGTCGTACTCTGAGAACTTTTCCCAAAGCACTAAGGCGGTTTGCTGCATCACTTCGTCTGTATCATCTCGTCGCACGATGAGGCCCTGTATATACCTCCGAATTTCGCGATCATATTTCAGTATTAATTCAACAAATTTTGGTGTCGGATCACGCTCTCGGGCAGACTCAGTCTGTGCAGTTGAATTGATCTTCATGAGGTATCGGCTCTGCGCGAGATGATCGGACCGACGTTCAGAATATCTCTCCACGACTACCTCCGATTCCGGCAAGATTTTGTGATGTTGCTTGAGGTTTGAGATATTTTTTCGCGCGACAGGAAATCTTTTGGAAATTCAAAGAATCTCTGCGGAATCAAGATACTCCGTGGAGAATAGGTTAACACTTCTAGATGTGTTTCATACTTTATTTCATTTCGATTGCCTGGAGAGCAGGAACATTTCCATGAGACTGAGACATGTTGCCGGTACAAGAGAAGGTTTTACTCTGATCGAACTCTTGGTTGTTATTGCTATTATCGCGACGCTTGTCGCCATTCTCCTTCCAGCGGTACAGCAGGCCCGAGAAGCTGCACGGCGTTCCACTTGTAAAAATAATCTCAAGCAAATTGGAATTGCACTTCATAACTACCACGATACGTTCTCGACACTTCCGCCGGCAGCAGTTCATATTGGGTCAATCACGTTAACCGACAGTACGTTTATCACAGGGACCAGGTATTGCAATGGGCGCTCCGGTGACTGGGCAGCGACCTGGATGACGATGATCCTGCCTTACATTGAGCAGACTGCCCTCTATGACCGCTACAACTTTAGCCTGCGGTCTACTCAAGCCCCGAATCCGACAGTTTTAGAGATACCTCTGCCAGCTTATACCTGTCCATCACAAGCACAAGGGGGTGGTATTCTCGTTCAACACTTCAATTTTAACGGAGGACGTTACGGGAAGGTCAATTACGTTGGTAACGCAGGGGTGAACTTTACCACGTCAGCCACCACTGCCAGTGACCAGGGCTTCTTCTCCATTGCTCGACAATGGGGCGCCAAGTTCTCTGATGTCACAGATGGCCTGTCAAATTCGATCATGGTGGGTGAGGTTCGTTATGATAATTACACCGACGGCAGCCAGGATGACCGCGGGACTTGGGGATTAGCGACGGGATGTGTTTTCTCAGCCCGCGGCGAGAATGGTGGCGTGAGAGTTCGTCTTCCCAATAGTCCCTTCATTGACTCCACACCGTATGGCAACAGTGCATACGGAACGCCTCTGGACAACCTCGATCGAACGGCTGACGGAGCAGGTGGCGCACTTCGAAGCGAGCACAAAGGGGGCGTCCAGGTCACGCTGGGAGATGGTGGTGTCCGATTCATCTCCAGCAATATCGATCAGGCGACGTATCTCAATCTTCTTTCCATCAGCGACGGGAACATCGTTGGCCAGTTCTAGTCGGATTTGCGGCGTCTGTTGATTGACATGAGATTGTGTGTATGGTCCCGGCGGCGGCTGTTCGATTCGAGCGGCCGTTGCCTATTCTGCTTCGTCCTTCTGGTCTGAAAAGAGGATAATGTGATCCGTCTGATTCTTGCTGTTTGCTTGTTGAGCCTGCTGGGCTGCATGGGATCGCCCAACAATACGTCCGAAAAGGTCGACACGGCATCGGCCCTCGCGCGTGTCGCCTCCACGTTTCGAGCCTCCCTCAAAACAAGTAAGACTGTGAACGCGACAAAAGAAGGGCTCTCGGTGGCGATGGAGTCACTCGCCCCCGCGAAGGCGGCGTTTCCTTCACCAGAGCTCGACAAAATTGACGAGAAGGCTCGAGCACTCCAGGAGGCGATCGCGACAGGAGATGAAGCAAAAGTGAAAGCATCCAGGCTTGAGCTGATGAAATGTATCGATGAAATTTCACCTCCTGCCAACTGATCTCGTTGATCTTCGCAAAACTCTTCACGAGAGAATTCCAGATGACAAGTAGAAAATGGTGGTTCATCGCGTTTCTGTCATGCCTGGCAGTTGGATGTTCGGCTCTTGGATGGGACGGCAAGGTTCCCGTTCGTGGTAACATCACTTACGACGGGCAGGCGGTAGAAACTGGCACGATTACATTCACTTCCACCAGTGATAGGAGCATAGAAGAATCTTGTTCGATCAAATCAGGAAAATACTCAACCCGAGTCACGCCGGGCTCAAAGCTCATCAAGATTCTTGGGTATCCCGGTGCCGAGTCAAGCGAGCAGATCATTCCACAAAAATACAACCAGCAATCCGAACTGACGGTCTTCCTCGATGGGAGTGTCGAGGTGGTGAATCTGGATCTCGAAGGAACAAAAATTGTTCAAGAGGCTGCAGAAGAGGACGTCAGCCCATAGAATGGCGCGAGACGCGGACATTGATTGTCGATCTCATTGACTGTCGATTCAGTCGTGAAGCGAGGGGATTCGTCTTCGTGTGATCTTTGAAGAGAATCGGGCGGAGAGAAACTTGGGTCCAAGGAGTTCCGCGACAACATGCCACTCACACAGAGCGCTAGATCACCACGTCAACTTGGCTCATCAACGCCAGTTTTCGCTAGAAATGAAAAGGCTGCGATGCAAAAGCGGAATGCGGGAGGACAAGAACAGTCATCCATGAGCTTGCGACTTCAAGTTTATTGCTTGTTGATCGTCTTAACAGGATCGTTGCCTGCCAACGCGCAGGATGATGAGCGTTCGCTGAGAAAAGCCGCTGCGGGACGCTTCCTGATGGGAGTCTCCGTGAATCAATCCGATCTGGAAGACGATGCAAGTCGGTCACTGCTACTTCGTCAATTTAATGTCATCACGCCTGAAAACTGCATGAAGCCACAGAGCCTGCAGCCGAAAGAAGGTGAGTTCCATTTTGGACAGTCGGATTTGCTGGTTGATTTTGCAAAGACGAACGAACTCCAGGTCGTCGGTCACTGCTTATTATGGGCCAAAGATGACCGGACCTCCCAGTGGATGATGATCAACGAGGACCGGCCGGTCGAGCGTGATGTGCTTCTCAAGCGAATCGAAGATCATATCGAGAAAGTGGTCACTCGATACGCAGAACATGTTTCCATGTGGGACGTGGTCAATGAAGCGATCAATGATTCTGGGGAGAAACTTTATCGGGATTCCGTCTACACCAGGCTCACAGGTGATGAGTTCATTGAGCTGGCTTTTCGTACGGCCAGAAAGCATGACCCGTCAGCCTTGCTGATTTACAACGATTATGATTGTCATCGCCCGCATAAACGAGAAAAGTTGATCCGCTTTCTGACAGAGATGAAGCAACGAAACATTCCGATCGACGCCTATGGAATTCAGGGACATCTTTCGCTGGGAGATGACTCCGTCGACCAGTTGAGGATCACCTTCGATCAGCTTCGAAAAATTGGGATGAAAGTGGTCATCACAGAATTAGACATTGATGTCGTGGGGCGAGATGCATGGTGGGCCGATCAGGGGAGTCAGCGAGAACGGCTTCGGCACTATAATCCCTATCCTGATGCCTGTCCTGATGAGCTTCTGCAAAAGCAGTCTGAGCAGTACGCTGCTTTATTCCGATTGTTCGTCGAGAATTCTGACATTATCGAGCGAGTCTCCTTCTGGAATCTGCACGACGGCCGCAGCTGGCTGAATGACTTTCCCTGGCGACGGACGAACTATCCCCTTCTTTTTGATCGTGGCAGAAATCCGAAGCCAGCGTATGACGCGGTCTTGAAAACTTTCGAAGCTGCATCCAACAATTGACGTCCCGTCACATCCAACTCTCGAGGAGTATCAAATGAGAACAGCCGCGCTCGTCTTACTGCTGGTCTTGCCTTCGTCGATCCATGCTCAAGAAGAAAACAACAACCGACGTGGCGGGCGTGGATTCAATGCCCCGATCGTCCTTGAGGCTGATGACGTTCGCGCGTTTCCCGAGCCAGCGACCGGCTTTGATACTCCCAAGGAAAATATCCCTCACGGAAAAGTCGAGCTCATTGAGTATGAATCCAAAACTGTCGGCACGACTCGGAAGATGCAAGTCTACACCCCGCCTGGCTACACGTCCGAGCAGAAGTACCCGGTCCTTTATCTGCTTCACGGAATTGGTGGTGACGAGACGGAATGGCAACGCTTTGCTCATCCCGAAGTGATTTTGGACAATCTGATCTCAGAGGGCAAAGCTGTCCCGATGATCTTGGTCATGCCCAATGGAAGAGCTCAGAAGAATGACCGCGCGGAAGGGAATGTCTTTGCTGCTGCTCCCGCGTTTAGCAATTTCGAGCGAGATTTGCTGGACGACGTGATCCCGGCAATCGAGTCCCGCTACAGCACAGCAAGCGATCGTCTGCACCGAGGACTTGCAGGTCTTTCTATGGGAGGCGGGCAGACTCTCAACTTTGGATTAGCTCATACGGACACCTTCGCATGGATCGGCGCCTTCTCGTCGGCACCCAATACCAAGCCAAACCAGGAGCTTCTGCCGGATCCACAAACAGCCAAAAAGCTGGAGTTGTTATGGCTTTCCTGTGGAAACAAAGACGGGCTGATTAATATCAGCCAGCGTGTTCATCGATATTTGAAAGAGAACAAGATTCCGCATACCTGGCACGTCGCAGCACACGGACACGACCCGACGCAGTGGAAAGAAGACATTTACTTTTTCCTTCAGCATGCCTTTGTGGATGCGGACAAACTCCCCAAGGCAGATCAGAAAGTTGATGACCCGAAACCTTTTTCCACGAATATCCCAGGTCAGGCCTTTCCGAAAGTCCACTCTGATTTACGGGGAACTTTCCGTATCAAGGCTCCCGAAGCATCGTCGGTTGTTCTCAATATCGGACGACGTTATCCGATGACAAAAGACAACGAAGGAAACTGGACTGTCACCACAGATCCATTGGTCCCAGGATTTCACTACTACACGTTCCTCGTGGACGGCGCCAATGTCTGCGATCCGGCCAGCGAAACATTCTACGGAATGAGTCGACAGGCGAGCGGCGTCGAAGTTCCTACTGCGGGAGAAGATTTCTTCCATGATAAAGACGTCCCTCGCGGCGAAATACGAGAACGTCGTTACTATTCGAAGACGACTGGCGATTGGCGTCGCGCCTTCATTTATACGCCTCCCGGTTATGACTCCAATCCGGAGTCCAGATATCCGGTCCTTTATCTTCAACATGGTGGTGGAGAAGATGAGCGAGGCTGGGTGAACCAAGGGCATGTCGGCCAGATCATGGACAATCTGCTTGCCGAGAAACTCGCTGTTCCAATGATCGTCGTGATGGAACGAGGCTACGCCCGAAAGGCAGGTCAACCAGAAATTCCAACGCGTCCATCTTCAGGGGGCGGGCCAATGCCTCCCGACTTCAGCCGCATGTTTTCAGCAGTTGAGGAAGTGTTCGTCAACGATCTGATTCCCATGATCGACTCGAATTATCGCACGATGGCTGATCGAGAGCATCGTGCCATGGCAGGATTATCGATGGGTGGCATGCAGACATTCATCATCGGACTGAACAATCTCGAGCTGTTTTCGTATCTGGGTGGCTTCAGTGGAGCGGGCGGAGGCTTCGGCGGCGGAACATTCGACCCGAAAACGTCTCACAATGGCGTTATGGCTGATGCCAGTTCATTCAACGAGAAAGTCCATCTGATCTTCCTCAGCATCGGAACCGAAGAGGGGGAGCGATTTTATAACAGTGTCAAAGGCTATAATGACTCGCTCAATCAAGCAGGGATTAAAACGGTCTTTTATGAATCCTCAGGGACTTCCCATGAGTGGCATACTTGGCGAAGAAGCCTGAGAGAATTCGCGCCAAAACTCTTCCAGCCCAACGAGTCGGGATTGCATCCCCGATGAGCTCGTGCTGGCCGACGAAAAGTTTTATGTGAATTGACATCGACGATCCTGTTATTGCGTCTTATTTCTAAGACAGCGATCGACCGCAGACAGCTCTGGTTGAAAAAATCGGTGAAGTCAGGCTTGGAAGGGCTTGAAAGTGCGATAACACAAAAATCGGCGAAAGCAGCAAGTTCTGCTGATCTGTAAGGTCATTGGCATTCCGTTCGCTGTGGGCGTTAAGTGCAGATCACAGCATTGCAGCACAGGATCGCACGAAACCAAGCCATTGATCCTAAAGCTTGTTAGCAAAGCACACTACTGCAATCCGCGATTCACCAAACTCGATTTTGCACACAGATCTATCGAAATCTCTTGGCTTCAATCGCAGCTGCCCGTGCGGTTTACTAGTGACTTGATTGACCTCCTGATATATAGCGTGGCCTCCGGCTCGTACACTCAGAAACTCAGACGGAATCCCCTCAAACCACGGCCAGCGCGCACTGTGCGGTGTCCTGGCGATCTAGGCAGACTTGCGACAGGGCCTAATTCCTGATACATCTTCGGCGAGTCTGATTCTCGTC
>SXPC01000024.1 GCA_005778225.1 Planctomyces sp.
GGCACGACCGGTTACGAAGAAGCCGCAGGGCAGGGGCTCCTCGCCGGAATCAACGCTGCCCTCAAGCTCAAAGGGGCAGAGCCCTTCATCATCGACCGCAACCAGGGGTACCTCGGCGTCTTGATTGACGACCTCGTCACCAAAGGTGTCGACGAGCCGTACCGCATGTTTACGTCCCGAGCCGAGTACCGCCTGCTTCTCCGACAGGACAACGCCGACCGACGCCTCACGCCACTCGGACACGCCATCGGCCTCGTTGACGCTGTCCGTTGGACGAAGTACGAGCGCTACGAAAACGAAGTCCAGCACGCCCTGAAGGTCCTCGCAGCGACTCGCGTTCAGGGGCAATCCCTCGAACAATGGCTGCGTCGGCCTGAAATCGAGTGGGAACAACTCCTCGAGATGTCCCCAACCACTGGCGAACTGGCCACCCAGATCAGCGACCGTGCCCGCCTCCAGGCCATCACCGAAATCAAATACTCGGGGTACGTGAAACGCCAGGACGCCGAGATCGCCAAAGCCGCGAAAACCCAGTCCGTCAGAATCCCCGATACCTTCGACTATCACGCCATCAAACAGCTACGCAAAGAAGCGAAAGAAAAACTCTCAACCGTCCGCCCTCTCAACCTCGGCCAGGCCGGCCGCATCAGCGGCATCACGCCCGCGGATCTGTCGATTTTGATGTTGTACTTGCGGTAGGTTTTATGGCATGCTCGAACCAACACACTTTTTCGTGTGTCTGATTCAGCAGGAGACGATTCATGGTAACTTTCACTTATCGGCCAGAAGGCATCAAAATCCCAGATGATGTCGTAAGGGATATGGATCTGCACGTGGGCGATCAGTTGCGTTTCGTGAAAACGCCCATTGGCTACGAACTGATTCGCATCGATCCAGAACTCGATGAGCAGTTGAAGCATGCTTACGATGTGATCGAAGACAATTCTAATCTGCTAAAACGTCTTGCGCAGTAGGCTCAAGCGATGAATATTAAGTGGATTCGGGAAGAGCTTGTCCATGCTGCGCATCGCTATCAGATAACGCTCTTTGGTGGCAGCCATGGTCTTCGCGATCAGGGGCTTCTTCGTTCTGCTCTCGATCGACCGCGGAATAAATATCATTACGAGTCGTGCACAGATTTGTTCGAGTTAGCAGCTGCTTACGGATACGGCATCGCGCGTAACCATCCATTTGTTGATGGCAACAAGCGAGCAGCTTATGTTGTTATGGAGACGTTTCTTCGAATCCATGGCATGCAGATCGTCGTTTCAGAAGACCAGCGATACGATCAAATGATCGCTCTGGCCTCAGGAAACCTCAGTGAAGGAGAGCTGGCTTCCTGGCTGAAGTCGGCTGTTGCTCCCCTTCAGTAACGCTCTTCTTGCTCCTTCGCGATGGAAGCAGGACCTTGCAGGCGTTTGCGAATTGATCCTGATCAACCGCGTCTCGATTACGCGCATAAAAAAAGCCGACACTCTTTCGAGAATCGGCTTTCATTTGTACGGTTAAACTGTCGACAGATCACTGACTAGGGTAATCCTAGTAGCGACCGCCACGGTCACCACGGTCGCCGCGATCACGGCCACCGCCGCCACCACTACGTCCGCCGCCACCGCCGCCGTATCCACCACCGCCACCGCCGCCGCCGCCACCTGTGCGTTCGCGTTCGCGGGCTTCGTTGACGACGAGTTTACGGCCTTGCATATCTGCACCGTTCATCTCGTTGACAGCGACATCTCCACCTGAAGAGAGCTCGACGAAACCAAAGCCACGTGAACGACCGGTTTCGCGGTCTGTGATCACGCGTGCTGAAACGACATCGCCAAACTGGCCAAAAGCTTGTCGCAGATCTTCGTCGGCGACTCCGAAGGGCAGATTGCCCACATACAATCTCTGACTCATGCAAAATTCCTCAAACGGCTTGGCTGAATCTGCTAGGAAATGACTATCTCGGGACGCCGTGAGGAAACGTAAACTCAGAGCTAGGACCAAAGAGAGCAAAACGCAGGACAACCACAAAACAAGAAAAGGTAACGTATCAAACTTTGTACCCTGTTTTTGCGTTCTGTCAAGATGATTCCGGCCTGATTCATTTCCGAATTCTGAAAGCCTGTCAACTCCACCTCACGCCGGAAACACCGGCGTCAAATCTTACCATCACAGAAGTTGCTTCTCCGTCTCCCACGCTCATCTCACTTCCTCTCGGAGATTTAGCCACAAAGGCAGGATCAACATCAACAGTACTGATCGTAAACGCATGAAGGGCAGGTCATAACGGTCACGAAGACTTGTCTTGTGGCTCGATTGTAAAATCGTTAAAAGACCGCCTCGACAATGCTTAGTAGCTGGCCCATATTGGAAAGATGGGCAAGCTGGGGTGAGATTCAAGATGATCTTGGATGCCAGCCAACTCATTGTTGAACGAGCGGAACCACGAAGGTCTCCCTCCAGGTGACACGATTCACGATGGACGCTACACAAATGAGCGAAATGAATTCGCGTGACGCCGCAGGGAATGGAATGCCCCTGCCTGTGACACGCACCAGCATGCAGAGCTTCGCAGACGATCCCGTCGCGATGATGCGAAAACTCAAAGCCGAGCACGGCGATGTCGCATGCATTGAAGACGAACAGGCAAAAGCGTTCTTCGTCTTCCACCCCAAATGGAATCAGTTCCTGCTCAGTCAGCCACAACTGTTCCACAGCCGCTTCTTTGCGATCCGAGGCTCACGCAGATCCGCTCAGCGCAAACTGACCGAAGGTCTGCTCAGCATGAACGATGACCAGCACCGTCGTCATCGACGCATGGTCAAAGAGCCATTCTCCCGCAAATCCATTGGCAGCTACAGCTCGACGATCCAAAAACTGACCTCGGAACTTCTTGCTGGCTGGCAGGTCGGCAAGACTGTCGACATCAATTCGGAAATGACGCACTACATGCTGCGTCTGACCAGCGCGCTCCTCTTCGGAATCGATCACCCCGAAAAAGCCTACGCAATCGGCGAGAAGATCGATACCTGGGTCCGCTACAACCACCGTCTAGGGCCGATGGCCTTCGGCTCTCACCCCGATCTCGCCAACGAATACGAAGACATGCTCGCCTACGGCGAAGAGCTCGAAGACATGATTCGGGAATTCATCACCATGAAACGCGATCAACTCGCCTCTCGCGGTGATGGACCAGCCGAAGATGTTCTCTCCCTCCTCCTGGCTGCTCATGATGCCGAAGGGGAGATCAACGAGGACCAGCTCGTCGGCCACGTGACGCTCCTCTTCGCAGCCGCCCACCTGACGACGGCCCACACCTTCACGTGGACCCATATGCTCCTCTCGCAGCACCCCGATGTCGCGACGTCACTGCTGCAGGAAATCGAAACGACTCTCGGCAGCAGTGTTCCGGAAATGTCCGACTTCGCACGTCTGCCTTTGCTCGATCGCGTGCTCAAAGAGAGCATGCGGATCATGCCTGCCTCGTCATATTCTCAGCGTACGAACGTCGCTCCCGTGGATTTGGGGCCGTTCAAGCTCGCTCCAGGCTCTGCGATCATCTTCAGCCAGTTCATGACCCACCACCGCGAAGACTTCTACCCCGAGCCAGAACGCTTTCTCCCGGAACGCTGGCTGACCTGTTCTCCTCCTCCTTATGCCTACCTGCCATTCGGCGCCGGCCCGAGGATGTGCGTCGGCGCAGGGCTCGCGATGCAGATTCTCATGACCGCGATGCCCATGATCATGCAAAAATTCCGACTCAGCCTCATCGCAGACACCTCGATCGAAGCCAAAGTCATCTCCACCATGCTCAATCCCATGCTGCCAGTCATGATGAGCATCAATGAGCAGGACGGCGCCTATTCGGAAGTCAACGTCAAAGGCAACATCCACTCTTTGGTCGAATTCCCCAGCCGCATTGGCTCACGTAAAAAGATGGTTGCCTAGGACGACTTCCAATTGTATTGCTAGAGCACGCATGTTCCTCACCAGCCAAGTCGATAGTCCGCTCCCCGGAAAACGGAAATGTCCCTCGGCTGTCGAAACTGGCGGTTTCGCCTCAGCCCTCGGGCGTGTATAGTTGTCGATAACGCGTTGGCAACGCCAATGACTGGCAACGACAACACAGCGGATTTCGGAAAGGTCCGTGGGCTGAACATTGAGTAGTGTGAATCGAGGACCACGTCTGATCCGTCTGGGCTTGATCGGTGTGAACGCCGACTTCAAAGATGTGTATGTCCCGATCTTCTTAAAATACCTGCAACGCATTCAGGTGACCCGCGTCTTCGATCTCCGGAGCCAGCTCTGCAAATCCGCCGCACGGGACATGCAAAGTAAATCAACCTGCTCGCTCATGCAGGCCGTCGCGGACGAACGTATTGATGGTCTCATCTGTCTGCGACCAGGCTGGTACCACGCCCAGCTGGCCCGTCTGGCCGATCAGCAGAATAAACCTCTTCTCGACTTCTCAGGGGCGATCCCACCGAAGATCAGCAACGATGTCTCCTGGAACTCCGTCACGCCGGCCCTCCTGGCCCGCTATCAGCCTGCGATGATGCGTCTCAGAGAGTTGATGTCGACCCAGCTGGGGATCGCAGAAGGCATCGAACTCTGGATTTCTGCCGACACGAACACCATCGACCAGCATCACCTTTCGGACCTCCTTGACTGGGGCATGAGCATTCTCGGACGCGACGTTCAGGGGGTCGTCCCTAACAGCGATGCCAGCGTCGCTGCAATCTCGATCAACCGGACTCGCCCCGTTCCCGGGATGGTCGAACTTGTTGTCCACCACAAGAAGACCGAGGAAGCCAAGCCTCTGGCTCGTATCGTCTGTCAGAAGGGGATCGCCGAGATCCGCAGCGTCCGCGAAATCGCCTGGCGCGTTGTCGATGGTGAAGAGAAAATCGAACTCCACGAAGACGAACGTCGCCCCGAAGAAGTCATCATCGACCATTTCTGCCGACGCCTCGCCGGAGGCCTGATTCCCGTCCCGGAATGGAAAGACCGCGTTCAGGCATCGACACTCGCCAGCCATGTCCGCGACTGCCTCCGTCTCTCTGAGGGCGTTTAAACGATATGTAGGGTGATGATGAGGCTCCGCGAACCGCAGCAGGCTTGCTAGACCTCGCCCGCCCCCAGCGTTCCCAGCTCATCGAGCAGATGCCGAATGTCGTGTTCGTGCTCGGTATCGAGATTCCCTTTGACCATCTGACGCTCCAGCGGCGCTGCTCCCCGCTCGTCCAGATCCGCCGCTTCCGCTGTCGCGAACCGCTTGGATGGATCCGCATCGATCAGCCCTTTGATCAACTCAACAAGCAGCTCATTGGAAGCCACGTCCTTCGGCAGCAGGTCCGGAAAAACATGGACGAAGTTCTTCTTCGCTTCCACGAGCGCATTGAGATTCGTCAGACCATGAAACGGACTCACTCCGGAGATCATCTCAAAAAAGACATACCCTAGACTCGCCAGATCCGATGCCGTCGAATGCGGAGCCCCTTCCAATAGCTCTGCAGCCGCATAACGCGGTGTCCAGGTTTGAATCGCTGGCTGATCTTGTAGATAAAAGGCCGATCCAAAGTCGATCAGCTTCGCGTTCCCAGTCTTCTTGAGCATGATGTTGGATGGCTTCAAATCACCATGGACGATGTCTTCTCGATGCAGCGCCGCCAGCCCCGCTAAACACTCCCGCAGAATCGCGACCCCGATCGCCGGCTGAAACCTCAACCGATGCGAAGTCGCGGCCACGATGACATTCGTGATGTACTCAAACCGCTCGCCAGTCACCTTCGACTTCACCAGGTCCAGCGTCCGTGGATCAAGCATATGATCCAGATCGAACCCATCGACCCACTCCATCACCATCGCCTGGATTTGATGAAACGCGACCACATTCTGCACATCCAGCAGGTGATCCTGCTGAATCTTGGCGATCCGCATCGCGACATGCGCAATTCGCGACATCTCCTGCTGATAACTCTGCTCATCACTGTAGTTCTTCGGCGTGAAGAACTTCAGTGCCAACCGAAACGTCGCCGAGTGAGACCCATACCGGTCCGCCAGATAAACCACCGACTGGCCACCCGCCCCCAACTGCCGAATCAGGTGATAAGTGACCGTCCAATGCACTTCGGATTGCGAGATCAGTTCATGAAACTGTCCCAGCAGAGGATTCCCCACCACCGGCATCACACCAGAAAATGGAACTGTTCCATCGAGGCTGACTTTCGGCGGAACTTTGCGAGTCGAGTCGTCCATGAGCTGCGCGCATCTACCCTAACGAACGGCGAAAAGAAATGTCAGCCGAGATTGTAGCTGACGGGAAGCCATCTCGCACCCATGTCAAAGCAGGTAAGCAAGAGAAGATCGCACCGCGCAAACAAAGAGAACGGCGTGGAATCCAGAACCCCCCCAGGCCGGGACTCCACTGCCGCTCTTTCCGTACCCCAGGGGGTCAGGAGAAGGCTCTGACATCCAGGTGGCTCGTGAAAGAGGTCTAATGCAGGTCCCATGCCAACAGCAGATACCATTTAAATGGAATAGTCACAAGTGGCAATGAGCAAACAAGATACGCCAGTGCTCGCAAGGCGAATCGACAGCAGGGACAGCACTAATGCATTGGAGAAGATTACAAATCCACAGCCATGGAGTTGTAGACTTTGCAAAGCACTACATAGGAAAGATGTGAGTCTGTGCTTTGATTTCCCAGTCAACTGCAGCGTCAGGGACCTGTTCGATAATGAAATACTCGCGTTCGCCAGCAGTAAAAATCAGCGAATTCTTTCCGCGATGAAAAAGCGTAATGGAATGAGGCTTACCGTGATGAGTGATCGTCAAATTCCAAACGTCAGATCCTATGACGCTGAAAAAATAAAGCGGGTCAATTTCAAGATGCCATGGGGGAATAGAATGCTCAGCTGCGGTTAGATGCGAACCGTCTGGTTTAATAGTCGTGATTGATGTTAAAACCTTGTTGTCGTAGACGGCCAGTAAGAGTGGTTCGTGTTTGGGGGTTACTCGTAGTGTTGCCAGCAAAAGAACAACCGGAGTACCAAATCCCAATAACAACCATCGAATCCAAGGGCGTCGTAGCTTTGGAGTATCTTCCATAACTAGCTTTCCGACTAAACATCCCGTCTGGCCTACCGAGTTTCTACCAGGATAACTTGCCCATTTCGACGATTCGCCGGGGGCCAGATCACTCACCCCCAACCGGCTTGTCTTCTTTCTTTGGCGGCGTCAACTTGACCGTCTTCTTCTGAATATCTTCCACCAGCATCGCGAGGACCTTCGGGTCCTTCTTGTTCATGACATTATCGATCCGCGACTGCGGCACACCCATCCGCGTCATCACATCGCCAGCCGTCTTCCAGTGGTTCTCCAGCTTCTTACCCGTCGCGAGAAAAATGTTCGTCACCAGTTCCGCCAGCTTCTGCTCATCGAGCTGATCCCGGCTGTCATAATAACGCTTGATGATTTTCTGCTGATGCGACGAAAAATTGCGATTGGACATCCCTGTGCTCCCTGTCAAAACGATTCAGCGATCCGGATGAATCGCTCCACAATCATGCCCTGCTAGTATCGTCGAAAACAGCGGCTCTTCGCCAGTTTGCAGACACGTAAGTCCGGCAGAGCAGGGCGATTTCCTGAAATTACCCGTTCATCGTAGATTGCCTGTTAAGTACTGTGAACCAGAGAAACGGATTCTTCGTGCACCATTTTTTTACTTGTATTAGCGGATGACTGGATAGTCTGGTCGAGCGAAATTCAAGGCCAGCAGTTTTGAACCACGCCCGTATCATCTATCAAACCGGTGAATAACGTGTAATCCATGGAACTCGGTCAAAATCGGAGTCGAGACTCGCCAGCTGTGTGAGATTTTGTTCGTGCATTACTGCAACGAGGAGTGCGTCGTTAGTCAGCAGACCATGCTGACAACTGAAATCAGTTGCTTGGGTGATGCTTGATTGCAAGACATGGGTTATGTTGATTTCAAGATCAACAATTTGCTGAATTGCCTGCCGAAATGTCTGTAGTTGAGAAAAATGCTGAGGATGCTTTCCAAGCCTTGCCGCGATTCCCTGATATGGCCAGTTGAAACGACTGCAAGCTTCAAGCGTCATTAGTCGGTGGGCCGTTTCTGCGAGTATATGCGTTGATGTCCACCCTTCGAGGTCGCGGCTTTCAATTCGTTCCAGAAGTGCCGTGCAAGCTTCGCCGTAATTTCGATCGGAAATGAAATGGTAAATAAAAGTATTGGCATCAATAAAAACGGCGGTGCCGCTTTGGATTTCCTGAAAGATCATGAATTCTCCAATGGAGAATTTTCCGGGCCTAGTAAATATTCCAGTGCTTTTGAGTCTCGTGGAGCATCCAGGATTCCGGCACTTTGGCGAATGCGGCCAGCTCGCAAAGTCTGCGATAACGACTCGATCCGCACTGTCACCTGCTCATGTTCTTTGAACGGCAAAGGGTCGTCCAATTTCAACACCCCATCTTCGTAAATCGCTTTGACTTTGATCACCATGGGCTGCCTTTGAGTGAGTAACGTGATGCGAACACTCAATAATACAAGGGAAAGAGGAGCCAAGGAAATGAAATCTTGAACTGGGCAAGTGCGTCTAACCAGGATGTTTTCCTCCGCGATCTCAGCTCTCCTCTGTTCCCTCTGCGTTCCAGTCTTCGTGAGTCGTTTACGGGCAACTAGGTCGCAGCCCGCTTGTAAAACGGCAACGCCGTCACCGTCACCGGAATCCGTGTCCCGCGTAGATCCGCTTCCAGGGCCGTCCCCGGAGTCGTCTGAGCAAAGTCGACCATCGCCATCGCGATCGTCTTCTCCAGTGTTGGTGAGAACGTCCCCGAAGTCACCTCGCCGACTTCCGTCGCGCCCGAATAAATCTTGACTCCTTCGCGCGGAATCCGCTTTCCCTCAACAGACAGGCCAACCCGTTTTCGCTTCAACCCGGCCGCTTTGATCGCGACCAGTTTCTCCTTGCCATGGAAGTCAGGCTTATCGAGCTTCACTGCAAACCCAAGATCCGCCGTCAGGGGATCAGTCGACTCCGACAGCTCATGCCCGTACAACGGCATCGCGGCTTCCAGTCGCAGCGTATCACGGCACCCCAGTCCAGCTGGCTTCAATCCTTCTGCTTCGCCAAACGCCAGCAGCGTCGTCCACAGCCAGACCGCTTGCGAGCTGTCGATGATCAACTCGAACCCATCTTCCCCTGTATAACCGGTTCGGCTGACAACGAGACGATGATCATTCAGCGTCATCTCGACAAACGAATAATACTTCATCCCGGCGATCTCTTCCGGCAGCATCTGCTGAAGGATCGACAATGCCTTTGGGCCCTGCAGGGCTAACATGAACTCATCCAGCGTACGATCTTCAAACGAGATCTCACTGCCAGTCGGCAGATGCTGCTTGATCCAGCCCACGATCTTCTCGCGGTTGGACGCATTGACGACGATCATGAAGTCATCCGCATCCAGGCAGCTGATGAGAACATCATCCAGCACGCCCGCCGCGTCATTGGTGACAAGAGCATACTTGACCGACCCCGGCTTGATCTTGGAAACATCAATCGTCACCAGCGTATTCAGAAACGCCGTCGCACCGGGCCCCGACAGATACAGCCGTCCCATGTGAGCAATATCAAACAGTCCCGCCGCTTTGCGAACCGCATGGTGCTCATCGACAATCGACCCATACTGAATCGGCAACTGCCAACCCGCAAAGTCCACAATCCGACCACCCGCTTCGACATGCCATTGATACAAAGGTGTTTGCATAGAAGATCCAGAATGAACGCAAAGTCGCGATGACGCCAGGAGACGCAAAGCGAGGGAGATTTTGATAAAAGACTAAAGGCCATTGACGACGCGGTGGATGCCATCTTTGACGTAGCGCTCGCCAAAATTGATGATCAGTCCCAGTTTGAGTTCTGTCAGACGAAGATACGTCAGCAACTGATACTCGAAGATCTTGTTGTAGTCGATCGTCGCTTTACATTCCACGATGACCAGCTTGTTGACAATCAGATCACAGCGAAGCGGTGCAGTGATCGAGCGCCCCTTATATGTAATGGGAACGATGACTTCCCGTTCAACAAACATGCCACGCAGCTCAAGCTCATACTGCAGGCATTCCTGATACACCGACTCCAACAACCCCGGACCACCCAGTGTCTTATGCACCTCAATCGCTGCCTCAACTAAGACTCGACTGATCGCATTCTCGTCCACTGAATTGCCCCTTGCGACCCCTTGCGTCTTAGCGTCTTTGCGCTAACTCTGGACTCTCTAGTTCCGCGAGGTCAACGAGGCCCACATGTACTCACGGTTGAGACGGGCGATGTTTTCGACGGTAATCCCGGCAGGGCAGGCGGCCTGGCATTCATTCGTATTGGTACACGCCCCAAAGCCTTCTTCATCCATCTGAGCGACCATCTGCAGGACCCGCTCCTTGCGCTCCGGCTGGCCGTGTGGCAATAGCGCAAACTGTGTGACCTTCGCTGAGGTGAAGAGCATCGCTGAGGCATTCTTACAAGCCGCCACACAGGCACCGCAGCCAATACAGGCCGCTGCGTTGAAAGCCAGATCAGCGTCCACTTTGGGAACAGGAACAGAGTTCGCTTCAGGAGCATTCCCGGTATTGATCGAAATATACCCGCCAGCCTGAACAATGCGATCAAACGCAGAACGATCAACCGCCAGGTCTTTGATGACGGGGAATGACTTCGCGCGCCACGGCTCGACGACAATCGTCTCGCCATTGCGGAAGCGTCGCATGTGAAGCTGGCAGGTGGTCGTTTCGTTGTCCGGCCCGTGAGCCTGACCATTGATCATCATGCCGCAGGAACCACAGATCCCCTCGCGACAATCGTGATCAAACGCGACTGGTTCCTCGCCTTGACGGATCAGCTGATCGTTCAGCACGTCCAGCATCTCCAGGAACGACATGTGGGTGTTCACATCGTGGAGCTTGTACGTCTTGAATTGGCCAGGCTGGTCTTTGCCAGATTGACGCCAGATCTTCAAGGTCAGTGAAAGTTTGCCGGTGCTCATGGTATAGGGCTTAGGGATTGGGGCTTAGGGCTTAGTTCTTAAGGACAGGCCGAAACCTGCCACCACTGAAGCGTTATCAGCTCAACCTATTCGGAATAACTACGAATCGAAGGAGTTACGAATTCGAACTTGAGTTGTTCCTGGTGACGGATCGGGACCGCATCCGGCCCCTGGTACTGCCACGCAGCGACGTGAGAGAAGTTCGCATCGTCGCGCTTGGCTTCCCCGTCCATTGAATGCTCTTCACGGAAGTGACCGCCGCATGATTCCTCGCGGGCCAGGGCATCGCGACACATCAGTTCGCCGAACTCGATGAAGTCGGCGACCCGACCGCCTCGCTCGAGATCCTGGTTGAAGTCTTCGCCACTTCCCATGATCTTGACGTCGTTCCAGAACTCGGTCTTGAGATCCTGAATCTTCTTGATCGCCGTCTGCAAACCCTGAGCATTACGTGCCATCCCGCAATACTCCCACAGGATCTTGCCGAGCTTGCGGTGCATCGCATCGGTCGTCTGACGACCATTGACGCTCAGCAGCTTCTCGAGGTAATTGCGAGTATCGACAAGAACATTCTTGGCAGCCGGGTGATCTTCCTTCACTTCGCTCAGCTTGTTACTGGCCAGATAATTACTGACGGTATATGGAGCAACAAAGTAACCGTCAGCCAGCCCCTGCATCAAAGCAGACGCCCCGAGTCGGTTAGCACCGTGATCTGAGAAGTTGGCTTCACCCAACACGAATAGACCGGGCACGGTACTTTGCAGGTTATAGTCAACCCACAGCCCGCCCATCGTGTAGTGCACTGCAGGGTAGATCATCATCGGAGTCTTGTACGGATTCTGATCCATGATCTTGTTATACATGTGGAACAGGTTGCCATACTTGGCGGCAATGGTCCCTTCGCCTTGCTCCTGGATCGCCCGGCTGAAGTCCAGGTAGACCGCAAGACCAGTCTCACCTACGCCATACCCCGCATCACAGCGTTCTTTCGCAGCCCGAGACGCGATATCGCGAGGCACCATGTTGCCGTATTTGGCATAACGTCGCTCGAGGTAATAATCCCGTTCTGACTCAGGAATCTGGCTCGGAGGACGTGTGTCATGCTCATTCTTCGGCA